>NZ_JACSLO010000001.1:0-501588 GCF_018618195.1 Exiguobacterium sp. s7
CAACTTAAACGTTAGGGTGAGATTATGGTTGCTGGCAAGTCCTTTTTCTTTTCTAAAATAGGAGTGCAGAGTTGTGTACGTTTCCGTTGTACACTTCTGCACTCCTATTTTGCATTACACAGTCGTTGTTGGTCCATTTAAATTAAATCAATATGCCGCTTCAAGAACATAATGATTATAGATGATAGTTTAGACTTGAGCCTAAAGCGTATGAGCACGTCATCCATAACCTGAGATCATTTTTGTATGAAGCAATGAGGGTGTATGAATGTTTGAAACTGGGATTTAATTTCCAAATGAAACATTCGTTTGCTATACTGAGAGACGAGGTGTTCATATGGAAAAATTGATTTGGTTATTGATGCTTGTTGTCGCGCTCGTCGCCAGTTTCGTCCCGCTCGATCCACTCGTACTGTCGCTTCTCGTATTCGCGCTGTTCGTCTTCATCAGTGTGGCGTTGTTTCAACAGTTCCAACGTGAGGATCATTGGCTCGACCGCGTCTCACCGCTCGTCGGCATCGGCATCGGCATTGTCGCGTTCATCGCCTACGCCGGTCTGTTCGTCGCCTGGTTCAACTCGTCGAACGATTCTCAAGTGTGGCAGGTCATCCCGCAACTCGTCTTCATGTATATCGGAATTTACTTATTCGTCGTGACGGTGTCGAGTTTTTTGGCAGGGGCGACCCGCGTCCGTCCGTCCCGATTCTTTCGGCCGGTGCTCATCTTCTCGGTCGTTTTTTATGGGTCGATGCTTTTGCTCCCGCTCCAGCCAGGTCTCTAATCTTCAACTTGTCATTCGAACGAAGCAGGCGCATCCGTGCCTGCTTTTTGTCTGTTTAGAGGAGTCATCAAACACGGCGTCGAACACGGAGAGTATACGGTTCTATACGACCTACGAAGAGGGAATGTGATCAGATATGAATGAGGAAACCATCTATCAGGAACGGGATTTGAAGTTGATGTTGACGGACATCAAGGGCGGGACGGTTCGGTTACAGGAATTAGACGAGGAGCGGGTCATCCAATCGATGCTCCATCATATTGGATCGACGGATGCGGAGCTTCGAGATCAGTTGATTTACACGCTCTTTTATCGCTTCATCATCGAAGACGAACAACTGACGAACGAACAACTGACTGGTCTATTCAATTCGACGCTCAAATACCACTTGTTCCACGGCATCGGAGAGACGGCATCAGATACCGTCTTCACGCGGGCGTTCTCGACGCTATTGATCGCCTTGATTTTGTATCAAGACCACCAGCAAAGGTTTTTATCGGAACCGAATCTCGAGATGTTGAAAGCGAAGCTCCTGGCATATCTCGATTGTGAAATCGATACGAGAGGGTACGTGCCCACAAAAGGTTGGGCCCATGCGATCGCCCATGTGGCCGATGCCTTCGACGAGCTCGTCCTGCATCCGCACCTCGACGAGACGGAGTTCAGGGAGATCCTCGAGGCGCTGTGGGACAAAGTGATGTTTCCGACCGTTTATTTGCACGACGAGGATGAGCGCTTGCTGAATCCCATCTTCGCCTTGCTAGATCGCGGGATGGACGAGCACGAAATCGTCGTTCTATTAGAGGGTTTACCGGCTCAACTGAGCGCACAAAAGAAGCAACTCGAGCCCGAGCAGTATTGGCACGTCGTCCATAACGTGAAAACGTTTCTAAAGAGCTTCTTCGTGAAATTGTACGATGCAAACCGACCGATGCTTCAAACCGCCGTATTCGAGACGTTAAAGCAGATTTGACGAGAACCCGTAAAAATCTAGGCAGGCGCTTTCACGCGCTTGCTTTTTGATTTGCCTTTTTGCCGAAAAGAAGGCACACTAATAAACGGTGAGACAGGACTGAGATTCGCGTTATTGTAAATAACCTGTAATCGAATGAACGTTTTCAAACATGATTTTTCCGTTATAATAAAAAATAGTGTAACCAAGAGAGGAGCAGCACGTATGTTTCGTAGTTTTAACCGAGAAATCGGAATCGACCTTGGAACGGCAAATACGCTCGTTTATGTAAAAGGTCAAGGCATCGTTGTTCGTGAACCGTCCGTAGTGGCGTTCCGTACAGATACAGGTAGAATTGAGGCCGTGGGTAACCAGGCCAAGGATATGATTGGACGTACGCCGGGCAACGTCACGGCACGCCGTCCGATGAAAGATGGGGTTATCGCCGACTTCGAGACGACAGCGACGATGATCAAATACTTCATGGAGCAAGCACAGAAGTCGAAGAGCGGTTTGTTCTCATCGAAGACGAACGTCATGATTTGTGTGCCAAGCGGCATCACATCAGTCGAAAAACGTGCCGTCGAAGACGCAGCCAAGCAAGCGGGCGCACGTGAAGCGTACACAATCGAAGAACCGTTCGCGGCAGCAATCGGTGCCGGTCTCCCGGTTTGGGAACCGACAGGCTCGATGGTCGTTGATATCGGTGGCGGTACGACCGAAGTCGCAGTGATCTCACTCGGCGGCATCGTGACGAGCCAATCGATTCGTGTCGGCGGTGACGAAATGGATGACGCCATTATTCGTTACATCAAAAACAAATACAACCTCATGATCGGGGAGCGGACGTCAGAGACGCTCAAGATGGAAGTCGGTTCGGCTCGCATCGACGCTTCGAACGAGAATGAGAAAATGGAAATCCGTGGTCGCGACCTCGTGACAGGTCTTCCAAAACAAATCGAAGTCTCGGCTTCTGAAGTGTGCGAAGCACTCTCGGATACGGTCGAAGCGATCCTCGCGGGCGTGAAACAAACGCTCGAGCAGACGCCGCCGGAACTTGCTGCTGACGTCATGGACCGCGGCATCGTCCTCACAGGCGGTGGAGCCCTCCTTAAAAACTTGGATGACGTCATCTCGGACGAGACACACATCCCGACACTCGTCGCGGATGAGCCGCTCGATTGCGTCGCTATCGGGACAGGAAAATCTCTTGAAATGATGGACGTCCTCCGTTCAAAATCAGGCATCTCGTCGCGTCGATGAGTGGTGACACACGATGAGCCGGTTCGTACGCAATAAAAAGCTCATCATCACGCTGATCGGTATCATCTTATTCGTTGTGATTTTAGGGGTTTCGATTCGAGGACGGTCGGAATCCGCCTGGTACCAAGACGTCACGCGTGATGTGGTCGGAACGTTCCAACGGGTGTTCACGGTGCCGATCGGCTGGATGGACAGTACCGTGTCCTCGATTTCGAACGTACGCGATATTTATGAAGAGAACCGTCAATTGAAACAACATTTGACGAAATACGCGGAAGTGTCGGTCGAGGCCGATGACCTGCGCCGTGAGAACGAAGAATTGCGGCAAATGGTCGAGGCGTCCGACACGTCGCTCCGTGACTTTGACTTGATTCCCGCCGAAGTGATCGGGCGTACGCCGAACGACTGGCAGCGCTACGTAACGGTCAACGTCGGGGAAGAGCGCGGTGTCGAGAAAGGCATGGCCGTCACGGCCGCCGGCGGTATGGTCGGTCGCGTCATCCAGACGAGCGCCTATACGTCGCAAGTGCAACTCCTCTCTGACAACAACCGGACGAACAACGTCTCGGCCGTCGTCAAGGATGCGGACGGCAAAGCGACGTACGGTACGATCGATGGCTTCGACAGCGAGACGAACGAGCTCTTCTTCACGAAGGTCTCGAACAGCGTCAAGTTGAAAGAAGGCGAGATCGTGTCGACGTCAGGTCTCGGTGGGCGGTATCCGGCCGGTCTCGTCATCGGTACGGTCGAGTCGATCGAAACCGACGAATACGGCGTGTCTCAAGTCGCCCGCATCAAACCTGAGGCAGACTTCAACGAGTTCTCGCAAATGTTTGTCATCGATCGAACGCTAGACGAACCGTTCTTGACGGGTCCCGAGGAAGGAGGAGCAGCGGGTGAGTAACATGAAAGTGTTCATCGCCCTGTTCCTCCTCTTTCTTATTGAAGGGACATGGGCCGCCATCTTCTCATGGCACTATGTGACGCCGTTCTTGTATTTGACGTTGATCGGCTTGATGTACGTCAGTTTGTATGGCCGCTGGGAGTCGGCGCTCGGATTCGGTCTCGTCTTCGGGCTATTGTATGACATCGTCTACACCGACTTGCTCGGAATTTACTTATTTACTTTTTCACTCATTCCTCTCTTAGTCAGCTTCGTGTTAAAATATATAGGTGAGAACTTCTTCTCGGTCGTCATCACGTTCACATTCATGATCCTCGTGTTTTCTTTCGGGATTTTCAGTGTCATGACGGCGGTCGGTGGGACGACCATGACCATTCAAACACTATTAGTTGAACAGATTCCAGGGACGCTCGCCGTCAACGCTGTCGCCATCGCACTGTTATACGTGCCGATGACACGATACGTGGCGCCGCGGCCTGTAGCGAAAAGAGGGTAGCCATGATGGAGCGTAAACGACATATTACGATAAAAGGACATCGCAACGGTATTGCAATCCACTTCAATCCACGGAGTGGCATCGATGAGGTGCTCGGAGAGCTTGAGGCCACGTTACAAGAAATGGAGCCGCCCTCTGGGAAGATTGCACTCAAATTGCACGCGGGTACTCGTTACATCGACGAGGAGCTGTCACGTCAAATTCGTGAAGTCGTCGCTCGTCATGGCGTTTTTTATATCGAGGAGCTATCGAGCGAGGTCATGTTGACCGAAGAAGCGAAAGCGACCTACGGCAAAAAGACGTTCCACTACCATAGCGGGACGATTCGAAGCGGGCAAGTGCTCGATTTCGATGGCTCGGTGCTCATTATAGGAGACATCAACCCGGGGTCCGAGGTTCGGGCAACGGGAAGTATCTATTGTTTAGGGACGATACGAGGAAATGTGCGTGCCGGTGTCGAAGGATGGGAGGAAGCGGTCATCACCGCCAGTCTGCTCCATCCGAAGTTTTTAGCGATCGGTGAACATGTGCTCGCGTCGGACGACGACGAAGAGCTTCCGGAGATCGAGATGGGATGCGCGTATCAGACGAATCAGGGCATTGAAATGACGCGTCTTCGTCAAGTCATGACTGGGCTGAAAGACGCATATGCAATGGAATTACAGAGAGGGTGAGTTTGATGGAGCAAGTAGTAGAGCCTGTACAT
Source organism: Exiguobacterium sp. s7 (assembly GCF_018618195.1). NCBI lineage: Bacteria > Bacillati > Bacillota > Bacilli > Caryophanales > Exiguobacterium > Exiguobacterium sp. s7. The sequence goes on from NZ_JACSLO010000001.1 coordinate 5,103, forward strand.
ACAGCTAAAGAAGTGAAGAAAGGTCGGGCCATCGTCGTGACGTCGGGGAAAGGTGGCGTCGGGAAGACGACCACGACCGCGAACCTCGGGACGGGCCTCGCATTGTCTGGCCACTCGGTCTGTCTCGTCGATACGGATATCGGTCTACGGAACTTGGATATCATCTTAGGACTCGATAACCGGAGCATCTATAACCTCGTTGACGTCATCAACGGGCAGTGCAAGCTGCATCAGGCGCTCGTCCGTGACAAGCGGTTCGAAGAGATGTATCTCTTGCCTGCGGCCCAGTCGAAAGACAAGACGTCGGTCCAACCGGAGCAAGTGAAAGAGATCATCGACCAGTTGAAGACCGAATACGACTTCGTGTTGATCGACTGTCCGGCCGGTATCGAGCAAGGTTTCATGAACGCCATCGCCGGCGCCGACGAGGCTGTCGTCGTGACGACGCCTGAGAAGGCTGCCGTTCAAGACGCGGACCGCATCATCGGCATGCTCGAGCAAGCGGAACATGTCGCGGCACCGAAACTGATTGTCAACCGCGTCAAGAACCACCTCGTCGAATCAGGCGACATGCTCGACATCGATGACATCATGCGTATCTTGTCGATCGACTTGCTCGGCGTCGTCGTCGACGATGAAGAAGTCATCGCCGCTGCGAACCGCGGAGTGCCGGTCACGATGAACCCGGACAATAACGCCGGACAAGCGTACCGCAACATCACGCGCCGCATTCTCGGCGAGTCGGTGCCGCTCATGTCGATTCAGACCGAACAAAAACCGGTCGGCTTCTGGACGCGGCTCATGATGAAGTTTGGAATGAAAAAAGCCTAAGGCAACGAAAGTTGCCTTTTTGTGTCGAAAGGAGAGATACGTGTGCGATTGATCTATGAACGGACCCCGTCCATCGAACGGGCCATGCTCGTCGATGGGGAACGCCTCCTCGAGGTCGAGGAACGCTTCATCGACCAACTGTCGGTCGGGACGATTCTCGAGGCCGCGATCGAACGGATTCACCCGTCGCTCGGCGCCGCGTTTTTGACGACCGGCGAGACGACGTTCTTCCTGCCGATTGCCGAGACGCTCAAAGCGCTCGAGGCGTATCCGAACGTGCCGGGCATCGGCCAGGCGGCCGTCGTCGGTGACAAACGCCTCGTCCAAGTGACGAAAGAAGGCATCAACGGCAAACATCATAAAGTGACGGAGAACATCCGCTTCGGCGGACGCTACATCGTCTACTTCCCATACGGCCGGCGTAAGCTGTATAGCCGGAAGCTCGACCTCGTCACCCAGGACCGGTTATCAAAAGTGTTCGAGCTCGAAGAAGCGGAAGGTGTCTTGTTTCGGACGGAGTCAGGGCAAGCGAGCCCGGACGTCCTTCAAGAAGAACTTGCCTTGCTTCGGCGTCGCGCCGCGGACGTCGTGACGGCACGACGCGGGCAGGATGAGCTGCTGTGTGAACAGTTCGTGCGCCGCCATGCGGTCGAGTCGGTCATGTTGAACGACAAGGAAGCACAAGAGCGGTTATCACGGCTCGAGGTCAACGTCGAACGCCATGTCGGCAAAGGTCGGATGAAAGAAGTGGCCCGGCTCGACGGGGCGATTGAAAAGCTCGGACAGCGCGTCGTCTGGCTCGAAGGGGGTTCTTACGTCTTGGTCGAACAAGTTGAGACGATGACCGTCATCGACGTCAACAGCGGCAAGAACGTCGCCGTCAAGGACAAGGGGCGGGCAGCCGACACAATCAACGAGGCCGCACTCTACGCGGTCATGGAGCAGCTCCGGCTGCGCAATATCGGCGGCATGGTCGTCATCGACTTCTTACGCGGGTCAAAAGACGGGCAGGCCCGGCTCTTGAAAAAGATGAAAGAGCTCGGCGCCCGTGATCCGCGCCGCGTCGAAGTGTACGGTTTCACGCGTATGGGCTTGTTCGAGCTGTCCCGGGAACGCACGGGACGTTCGATTCAAGACCGGATGACGCACGACGGGAAGCCGTCGAAGCTCGCCGTCTTCTCTCGGATTGAACGTGCTTTGATGGAGCTCGCGCCGGAAGTCGAAGCGGTCGTCTTGACGCTCCCGGGCAAGTGGCACGACGCGTCGTGGGATGGGTTTGCCTGCACGGTCCTCCTCGTCGAGGGAGAACCGGATGTGGCGTTCTATGGGACGCTCGAGGAATGTCAGAATTTCGTATCTCGTCATTGACAACGATGAAACGAGAGTGGTATTATCTATAACGTTAGTTCGTTTGGAAGCACCCAAATGGCTACAACCGCACAGAACGGGTTGAAACGGTTTCGCCCTGCCCTGGATGGCGAGTCTGAGTTTAATAAGGAGGTGCACGTATATGTACGCAATCATCAAAACTGGTGGTAAGCAAATCAAAGTTGAAGCAGGTCAAGAGATCTACATCGAAAAACTCGATGCTGATGTCGAGGGTACTGTAGAATTCGGTGAAGTTCTTTTCGTTGGTGGTGACGATGTTAAAGTCGGAGCTCCACTCGTAGAGGGCGCTAAAGTTGTCGGTACTGTGGTAAAACACGGCCGCGCTAAGAAGATCACTGTCTTCAAAATGAAAGCTAAGAAAAACTACCGTCGTAAGCAAGGTCACCGTCAGCCTTACACGAAAGTTCGCATCGAGAAAATCGAAGCGTAAGCTATGATTCGAGTAACGGTCAGACGAGACGAGACGAAGTCGATTCGTTCCGTCGAAGTGACAGGTCACGCCAACTTTGCCGAACCCGGTTCTGACTTGGTATGTGCCGGCGTTTCTGCCATCATCTTTGGGGCATACAACGCTGTCGAGGTACTCGCCGGTCAGTCGCTTCTTGTAGAAATGGCAGACAAAACAGAGGGTGGCTACTTTTATGTCGAGACGTATCCTGACCTATCACCGGAGGATATGACTCGCACCCAATTGTTATTAGAAGGGATGCTCGTGCAACTAGACACGATCGCCCAGAGTTACGGTGATTATATCCAAATTGAACAATAGGAGGTGGACCTCATGTTACAATTGAACCTTCAGTTCTTCGCATCGAAAAAGGGAGTAGGATCGACTAAAAACGGTCGTGACTCGATTTCGAAACGCCTCGGCGCTAAACGCGCTGACGGACAAACGGTTTCAGCTGGATCGATTCTCTACCGTCAACGCGGTACGAAAATTCACCCAGGTGAAAACGTAGGCCGTGGTGGCGACGACACATTGTTTGCTAAAGTTGACGGCGTAGTACGCTTCGAGCGTCTTGGTCGCGACAAGAAACAAGTGAGCGTTTACCCAGTTGCGTAAGTAGAACCACGCAGAAGACTCTAGCCACTTATTTGGTTAGAGTCTTTTTTACTAGTTTTACCTAGGAGAGGATTGCATGAACTCACAGGCAGCACTGAAACTATTATCGACCGTCCGTCACGAATGGATGAATCGGCTTCAGATGATCTCCTTGTATGCGGCGCTCGAGCCTGAAAAACTCGAGGAGCTGTACGAGCGATATCGTCAGCACGCCGACGAGGAGAGTGCGCTCATTCGTTTGGATTTGCCGATGACGAGTCTCGTCATCATACAAGCGAATTGGGAAGGGCGGTTGACCTACAAGGTATCGGCCGACCGTGTGTCGCTCGACGACGCGCGTGTGGCGGACAAACTTGTCCGTCTTCTGTCAGGAACGGATGGACCGATTCATGTGACGTTCACGGACGGACTGATGGTCCGCGTCTTCGGTCATGTGCCGGACGACGTGTTCACGTCAGACGAAGTGTACGAGCAGACAGTAGAATGTTCTACGTTCGTTATAAAGGAGGGGAATTAAATGTTTGTCGATCAGGTTAATATTTTTGTAAAAGCTGGAGACGGCGGTAAAGGGATGGTCGCGTTCCGCCGCGAGAAGTATGTTCCAGACGGTGGACCAGCAGGAGGAGACGGCGGTCACGGTGGTGACGTCGTATTCGAAGTAGAAGAAGGATTGCGCACGCTCGTAGATTTCCGCTTCTCGAAAAAGTTCATCGCCCATGACGGTGAAAAAGGGATGTCGAAAGGCATGCACGGACGAAAAGCGAAGCCGCTCGTCGTCAAAGTCCCACCAGGTACGATCGTATTTGATGCATCGACCGATACGGTCATCGCCGACCTTACCGAGCACGGCCAACGGGCCACGATCGCCAAAGGCGGACGCGGTGGCCGCGGGAACTGTCGTTTTGCGACGCCAGCCAACCCGGCACCAGAGATCGCCGAGAACGGGGAGCCAGGTCAAGAGCGCGAATTGCGTCTTGAGTTGAAATTGCTCGCTGACGTCGGTCTCGTCGGATTCCCGTCAGTCGGGAAATCGACGCTCTTGTCAGTCGTCTCGTCGGCACGCCCGAAAATCGGCGCGTACCACTTCACGACGATCACACCGAACCTCGGTGTCGTCAAGACGGCGGACGACCGTGACTTCGTCATGGCCGATCTTCCAGGACTCATCGAAGGGGCGAGCCAAGGCGTCGGTCTCGGTCACCAGTTCCTTCGTCACATCGAGCGGACGAAAGTTATCGTCCACATGATCGATATGAGTGGCATGGAAGGGCGCGACCCGTTCGAAGACTACACGACGATCAACCGCGAACTCGAGTCGTATAACTTACGCCTCCTCGAGCGTCCGCAAATCGTTGTCGCCAACAAGATGGACATGCCGGATGCGCCGGAATTATTGGAAGAGTTCCAAAAGAAAATCGGAGACGACGTCAAAGTCTTCCCGATCTCGGCACTCGCCAAAGAAGGACTCCGCAACCTGCTCATCGAAGTAGCTAATCTCGTGGACTCGACACCTGAGTTCCCACTCGAAGAGCTCGAAGAGAAAACGGCCACACCACGTGTCGTTTATCGTTACGAGAAGGAAGAGAAAGGGTATCAGATTCATGTCGATGAATACGAACGCTTCGTGATCACGGGGCCGCGCATCGAGAAACTCTTCAAGATGACGAACTTCGATCACGACGAATCGATCAAACGCTTCGCGCGTCAAATGCGTCAAATGGGCGTCGATGACGACCTTCGCAAGTTGGGTGCCGAAGACGGCAGCGTCGTCGCCATCTTGGACTTTGAATTCGAATTTGTCGAATAATCTTTTATTAATGAAATGGAGTGTGAAGTAAACGTGGACCCTGTGCCCTCGTCTAGTTTAATTCTTTATGCAGTTTTAGTTATGTTGTCAGCCTTTTTCTCTTCTGCCGAGACCGCGCTCTCGAGTGTGAACCGCGTCCGGATGATTCGTATGAGTGAAGACGGGGACAAGGGCGCCAAGCGCGTCCTCCACCTCGTCGACCGCTTCGATGACACGCTCTCGACGATCCTTGTCGGGAACAACATCGTCAACATCGGTGCCGCGACGGTATCGACGGCCATCGCCACGAGTATTTACTCGGGTGGGGCCGGACTCGTCATCTCGACGTTCGCGACGACGATTGTCATCTTGATTTTCGGTGAGATTTTACCGAAGTCTCTCGCGAAAGAGTTCGCGGAGAAGTATTCGCTTCTCATCAGCGGCATTTTGTTGTTCCTCGTCAAAGTCTTGAAACCGGTGACGATGATCTTTACCGGATTGAAGAAGTTGGTGCTCCGCATGATTGGGATGAACGACAAAGAGCCGTCGGTGACGGAAGAAGAGTTGAAAGTGCTCGTCGATATGGGAGAAGAAGAAGGGGTGCTCGGCGAGACCGAAGCAGAACTCGTGCATAGCGCCTTCGCCTTCAACGACATTACCGTCGACGATGTGTTGACGCCGCGGATCGATATCCTCGCCGTCGACATTGACGATACGCTTGAAGAGATCAAAGACACGATCTTTAGCGGTGGACATTCTCGTCTGCCGGTGTATAAAGACTCGATTGACAACGTCATCGGGGTGTTGTCAGAGCGTGATTTCCTTCGTTCGATGATGCGTGATGAAGTGACGGACGTCCGTTCGCTCATTCGTCCGCTCACGTACGTATCGCCGCAGACAAAATTGATTGAGCTGCTTCCTGTACTCCAGCAAAAACAATCGCACATGGCCGTCGTCCTCGACGAATTCGGCGGGACGGCCGGTCTGATCACACTCGAAGATATGCTCGAGGAGCTCGTCGGAGACATTTGGGACGAGCACGACGAATCGATCGTCTATTTGAGACGACTTCGTGACGGCGTCTACGAGTGTATGGCCGACATGGATGTCGATGAGTTCGCTGATGAGATGGGAATTAAAGAACCTGAAGTAGATGCCAACACGATGGGTGGTTGGATCGTCGAACTGTTAGGAGACATTCCAGAGAAAGGTGCGCGTGTCACGTACGATGACATGACGTTCACCGTTCTCCACGTCGAAAAGCGTCGGATTCGCAAATTGCTCGTCGAGACGGGTCAATCCGAACCGGTCGAACAAGCGTAAACGAACTGAAGGAGGGACCGCCAACTGGCGGTCCCTCCTTTTGTTTAGACGGTATGATGGCGCTCGACGCGTTCGAGCAGCTCGTATGGCCGAACTTTATAGATGGCGTGCGGCATATATGTCGGGTCGATCGCATCAACGAGACGCATTTGGAAGTGCTCCCGTTTGATGTAGTCGCCGACGTTCGAGGCGTTGACCTTGAAGAAGCCGACTTCTTGCGTCTCGCCTTCCTGCGGTTGCAGGTCGCCGGAGACGTAGCGGGCACGGAACGTGACGCAGAGCACGCGCGAGGAGACGTTTTGATAGATACCGGTGATGCCTTCGACTTCAATATCGACACCGGTCTCTTCTTTCACTTCGCGGTGCACGGCGTCGACGATTGACTCATGCTCCTCGACTTGTCCGCCAGGCATCTCATACGTGTCGCTCCGGTGCGTGTTTTGAACGAGCAACACTTCACCGGCCTCGTTCGTGACATAGGCGGTTACGGAGACAATCGTGCGCGGTGGCGTATAGTGACCGGTCGGCATCATGAACTCCTCACTCGATTTGATATATAAATCTTTGCCGAGACGGGCTCGCTTCTTCATCGCCTCGCGGCGCAAGCCGCTCGAACGGTAATCGCGTTCGACTTGCTCGTAGTGCTCGCGGTCGCGGTATTCCCACAGGGCCATGACCTCGCTCTTGTCTTCGGTCACCCAACGACCGACGAGCCGTGCGCCGTGCGATACCTGAATCGGATACAGGTATGTATGGAAAAATTCGGTGAATTCGTCTAAGCGTTCAGGACGGATGGTGTACGTTTTTCGACGATGGAACATGGTAATTCCTCCTTTGAAGGTGGCTGTCTCTATTCCGAGAAAAAAACGCTTTCCTCATAACTCTATATTCGTCATCACGATCCGTTTTCCCTCTATATCAAAAAAAGTCAGCTCGAGCGCATCTGCTCAGGCTGACTTTTTGAATAGGCGCGGATTCGCACGGATATAGCGGATGAGAAAGAACAGCCCGATGGTGATGCCGACGTACGGCAAGAACCCGTGTGTGACTTCACCGATGTGACGCCAATTGTCGCCGAGCATCATCCCGAGTTTGACGAAGATGAACGACCAGACGGCGAAGATGAGGACGGTCACCGTCAAAAACTTCCGGAACGATAACCGCATGACCCCGGCGCTGACGGCGAACAGTTGGCGCCAAATGACGCTCAGACAGACGATCCAAGCGCCGTACGTCTCGAACCAGACTTCGGCCCGGCGTTGCTTCGCCTCACTAATGCGGAACGACCGATAGAGGCGAAGGGCGACAGGGCGTCCTCCGTAGCGGCCAATCCCATATAAGACGATTTGACTGATGACGAACGCCGTCCATGCGAGCAGGAAGACGAACAGGAACGAGGTGTCGAGAGATCCGGTCAGGTAGCCGCCGTAGGCGAGCACGAGCTCGTTCGGGATCAGTTGGATGAAGATGCCGAGCGGGACGCTAAAAACGCCGCACCCGAGCAACAGTTGCTCGAGAAAGTGCCACATGACCGTTTCCCCCTTTCCAAATTTTGTACAGGATGCATTCCATCCATCAGTATAATGAACATGAGTCGAAAGCAAAAGAAAAGATGTCACGTATTTGTGACATCTTAGTCGAGCTCGGAGACGAGGACGCCGAGCCGCTCGAGTTCCGAGACGGCGGCATCGATGGCGTCTTCACTATCGGCCTCGAGCGTATGAATGTGGAGACCACCCGTCAAATGCGACAACGGGGCGGCCTGGTTCGCCTCGACCCGTTCGAGGAAAGCACGGACGTCGCGGCGGCTCTTCACCATCAATTGTCCGGTCAATGAACCGTAGACAGGATGGTCGATGATGACGTCGCGAATCGTGACGCCCTCGTCGACGATGGCGTTCATCTCCGCCTCCATGTCCTCGGCCTCGTGGCGACAGACGATTTTGCGGGTATAGGCGGACGGTGACGCCTCACCTGGTAAATAGACGTACCCGCGGGCGGTCGCGACGATCTGATGGCCCTTCGCCTTCAAGAGCGACAAGTCTTGGACGACGACTTGTCGGCTGACGGCGACGCGGCGGGCGAGCTCGGAGCCGGTGATCGGCTCCGAACTCTGTTCAATCATTTCCAGTAACGTGCGCCGGCGTTCTTCACCGGCTAAGCGTTTGTTCATAAGATCCTACTCTCCTTGCTAAAGTGACGATGGCTTCGGCGAGTGCCGTCGTGGCCTCGACGGTCGTGTCTTCGCCGAAAGAAATGCGGACGAGCCCGTGACAGGCGCTCGTCTCATAGCCGAGCGACTCCAGCATGCGGTTCGGTCCGTTCTGGCCGGCCCGACAGGCCGACCCTGCCGACACTTGGAACCCGAGCCCGTCGAGTTCGGTCATCCACCATTGCCCGTCCCGCTGTTTCGAGACGAACGAGAAGATGGCGGGGCTCTGCTGGTCGAACTCGAGCCAATCCACGTAAGACGATGTCTTCTCTTTCAAGATAGCACGAAACGCCAAGAAATTTCTTTCATGACGTGTCCGTTGCTCGTGACGGTCGGTGAACGCTTTGACGAAAGCGCAGATGCCGGGCACGTCGATGGTGCCGGGACGGATGCCGTATTGATGGTGTCCCGGATAATAGGGCGGTGGCAACAGCCGTTCCATATAGAGGCCGCCGACGCCTTTTGGGCCCCCGACTTTATGGGCGCTGAACGAATAGGCGTCAATCCCGTCGACGGAGACCGGGATCTTGCCGAGCGCCTGGACACCGTCGACGTGGAACAACACTTTCTTATATTTCAATTGGCAGAGGATGTTGTGGAGGGGGAGCGTCCAGCCGGTGTCCGAGTTGACGTGTTGAAACGTGACGAGCCCGATGTCACGGTCGAGCAAATGCGTGAACATCTCGAGGTCGAACCGTCCGTCCTTCAGCTTCAGGCGGTGAACGATCACGCCTTCGGCTTCCCACTCGTCAAGCAGAAGCGCGACCGAGTCGTGCTCTTGCCACGACGTGATGACTTCACTGCCTTTCATGCGCTTCCGGAGACTCGTGAGGGCGATATAGTTGCTCTCGGAGCCGCTTCCGGTGAAGAGGAGCTTGCCGCGGAGCATGTCGAGGCCGAGCGCTTGCTTCAACAGGCGTCGGGATTCGGTCAAGTAATCTTCCGCCATATAGCCGTGCGTGTGCAGGGAAGACGGGTTACCGTATACGCTTCGTGCCATGGCCACGTAATGGTCGAGAGTGGATTTTGTCATCGGGTGCGTCGCCGCATAATCAAAGTAACGGTTCATCGTAAGTTCCCCTTTTCTCATGTTGTCTTCTTCACAAAATTATGCGAAACTAGTTTACAAGTCAACATTACATATGAAAAACAGGTGATATACAGATGTCTTTACAGTTTGAACGGGTCGATGTGTTGATCGTTGGGGCTGGCTTGGCCGCCGTGACGGTGGCACTCCATTTGCCTCATTCATTGAACGTCCTTGTCGTCTCCAAGCATGAAGTGACAAGCGCGAACTCAGATCTGGCCCAAGGCGGGATTGCGAGCTCGTATTTGGAGCCGTCGAGTGTCGACCATGAGCGGGATACGCTCGTCGCCTCGAAACTCGCAGCCGTGCCCGACCGTGTCTATACACTCGTCGAAGAAGGGCGGAGCGCGATCCGCGATTTGGAGCGCTTCGGTGTCGTCTTCGACCGGGAGGGTGCTGAGTACGCCGTCGGACGTGAAGGGGCGCATGGCATGAATCGGATCTTTCACGTCGGCGGGGACGAGACCGGACGGCACGTCATGGCGACGCTTCGTCGTCAATTGCCGGATAACGTGACCGTCATGGAACACGTATTGATCGATTCGTTGGTGAAGACCGACGGCCGCGTGACCGGGGCGACCGGATTCAACGGAGAGACACGTCTTCACGTCCAGGCCGGAGCCGTCGTCTTGGCGACCGGGGGAATCGGTGGACTCATCGATTGGACGTCGAATTGTCGCTCGGTCACGGGGGACGGGCTCGTCTTGGCGGACGAGGTCGGGGCGAGACTCACGAACTTGTCTCGTATCCAATTCCACCCGACGTTACTCGCGGTCGATTCGCCCCACCTCGTCACGGAAGCGTTAAGAGGAGCAGGCGCGACGCTCGTCGATGCGTCAGGACGTCACGTGATGGCCCACCATCCGCTCGGAAGCCTCGCCCCTAGGGACGAGGTCGCTCGGTCACTCACGCGTCATGACGGCACCGTCTACTTGGATACGAGTCGCGTCGAGCGAATTGATGAACGGTTCCCGAAACTCGTCGAGACGTGCCGGATGTATGGGCTCGACGCGACGCGGATCCCAGTGCGGCCCGGGCTACATTTTCATATGGGCGGTGTGGACGTCGACGTAGACGGGCGGACGACCGTCGCTGGGTTATATGCGGTTGGTGAGGTCGCCGATTCGGGCATCCACGGGAAAAATCGACTGGCGTCAAATTCATTACTCGAATGTTGGGTGTTCGGGAAGCGGGTGGCGGCAGCGGTGACGGTGGAGGAGAAGCCGTTCACGGTGAACGAGACGACCGTATATGAGGTTTCGGATGATCTGTTCAGCCGCTATCGGCAACAGATTGGGGAATGGTTGACAATCTCGCCTCAGATTGGCGAAATCGTAAGTTTCTTAGAAAATACCCAACAACTGGCACAGACGAAACACGTGTCAAGACAATTAAGTGAACAGACGTTGAGTCTGAAAGCGGCACGCCTGTTGGCCAGTGCCGTCATAAGAACGGAGGATTCAGATGAACAAAATCGCCTTGCGCGAACAGCTGACAGCATTTTTACATGAGGACATCGGGTTTGGGGACGCCTCGAGTGCCTTGATTGACCACCGCGAGACGTCGCTCGCCACGGTCAGCGCCAAGGCAGACGGCGTCTTCTGCGGCATGGACGTCGTCCTCGAGATGGCGCAGTTGCAACGTCTCGTCGTCGAATCGTGCCAACCGGACGGCACGAACGTCATGGCAGGTGACACGCTCTTTATTTTGCGAGGCAAGACGCGGACGCTCCTTGAGACGGAACGGGTGCTGTTGAACCTCGTCCAGCACTTGAGCGGGATCGCGACGATGACGCGGCGCTGCGTCGAACGGCTCGACGACCCGACGATCGCCGTCACGGATACGCGCAAGACGACGCCCGGGCTCCGCATGCTCGAGAAACATGCCGTCCGCTCGGGTGGTGGGAAGAACCATCGGCTCCGTCTCGACGATGCCGTCATGATCAAAGACAACCACATCACGGCACTCGGCGGGATCACGAACGCGGTCGCACGGGCCCGGATGCTTGCCGGCCACACGACGCCGATTGAAGTCGAGGTCGAGACGCTCGAACAATTGCATGAGGCGATCGCGGCGAACGCCGACATCATCATGTTCGACAACCGGGCGCCCGAAGAACTGAAGGCGTGGCGTGCGCTCGTGCCAGAGCATATTAAAACGGAGGCGTCAGGAGGCATCACTGTCGAAACGATTGCAGCGTATCGCGGTACGGGTGTCGACGTCATCTCGATCGGACAGTTGACGCATTCGGTGACGGCGCTCGATTGCAGTCTAAATCTTGTAGGAGGAATCAAACATGCAATTACTCGGAACGATGCCAGCGCAGTACGCTGAGTTGAAGATTGAACAGATGGAACAACGGATTGAAGCCATCAAGGCACGGCTCGGAAGCCGCCTGTTTTTACCGGCCCACCATTACCAAAAGGACGAGGTCGTCCAATTCGCGGATGCGACCGGAGATTCGCTCCAGCTCGCACGGCTCGCCGAACAGATGAGTGAGGCGGAGTTCATCGTCTTCTGCGGCGTCCACTTCATGGCCGAGACGGCCGACATGCTGACGCGTGACGACCAGCTCGTCATCTTGCCGGACATGCGAGCAGGATGCTCGATGGCAGACATGGCCGATATCGACCAGACGGAGGTCGCTTGGGAAGAGCTGACCGATACGTTCGGCGATGATATCATTCCAATCACGTACGTCAATTCGACGGCGGCGATCAAGGCGTTCGTCGGCAAGAACGGGGGCGCGACGGTCACATCTTCCAATGCCCATGACATCGTCCGTTGGGCGCTCGAAGCGGGCGAACGGATTCTGTTCTTACCGGACCAGCATCTCGGACGGAACACGGCGTTTGATTTGGGTGTGCCACTCGAGGCGATGGCCGTCTGGGACCCGCTCCGGGAACGACTCGTCTATGAGGGTGACATCGAGGATGTGCGGGTCATTCTGTGGAAAGGGCACTGCTCGGTCCATGAGAAGTTCAACGTCGCCCAAATTGAGGCGTTACGGAAGAACGACCCGGAACGACGCATCATCGTCCATCCCGAGTGCACGTTCGACGTCGTGCAGGCGGCGGACGAGGCCGGATCCACGTCATACATCATCGACCAAATCGAAGCGAGCGCGCCGGGGACGAAGTGGGCCGTCGGCACCGAGATGAACTTGGTCAACCGTCTCGCGGCGACGCACCCCGAGCTCGATATCATCTCGCTCAATCCATACATGTGTCCATGCTTGACGATGAACCGCATCGATTTGCCGCATCTGCTCTGGGCGCTCGAGTCGCTCGAGACCGATCCGGTCAACGTCATCCGTGTCGATCTAGAGACGACGAAGTGGGCGACACTCGCCCTCGAGCGGATGCTCGCGCACTGAGGACAGGCAATCGCCTGTCCTTTTTTCGTGGCGGTGGTTATGGTACAATGAATGCAGTTTTCCCATGAAGAGGAGATATGACCGTGATTGAATTCGTAAAAGGCTCCGTCGCCTATGTGTGCGCGGAATATATAACGTTGGATGTTTCGGGCGTCGGCTACAAAGTACATGTGCCTAACCCGTTTTTTTATCGTGAACAAGACGAACATGTAATCGTGTTTACGCATCATTATGTGCGTGAAGATCAACAGACGCTGTACGGTTTCCGCTCACGTCGGGAACGCGAACTGTTCAATAAACTGCTCGGCGTCAACGGCATCGGACCGAAAGGCGCACTCGCCATCGTCGCCTCAGGCGATATGGACGCGCTCATCGACGCGATCGAGACCGAGAACGAGAAGTATTTGACGAAGTTCCCGGGTGTCGGCAAGAAGACGGCGAAGCAGATGGCGCTCGACTTGAAAGGCAAGCTGTCCGAGCTCGCCCCGGATTACGTACCGAACACCGGACTGTTCGCTCAAGGCGCTTCCGAACTCGACGAGGCGTGCGAAGCGCTCGTCGCACTCGGGTATTCAGAGCGTGAAATCACCCGTGTCCGCAAGGAACTGAATTCAGAAATATTGACGACAGACGCTTACATAAAGCGCGCCCTGCAATTGCTATTGAAATAAGGAGGAGACCATGGACGAACGATTGTTGTCACAATCCCATCAACAATATGAAGACTCTGAAGAGTGGAGCTTGCGTCCGCAAAAGTTCGAGCAGTACATCGGACAGGAGAAGGCGAAAGGCAACTTGTCGATCTTCATCCAAGCCGCGAAGCTCCGCAGCGAGACGCTCGACCACGTCCTCCTTTACGGTCCTCCGGGACTCGGAAAGACGACGCTTGCCCAAATCATCGCCAACGAGATGGGTGTCGGCATCAAGACGACGGCCGGCCCAGCCATCGAACGCCCGGGTGACCTCGCGGCGATCCTGTCGACGCTCGAACCGGGCGATGTCCTGTTCATTGATGAGATTCATCGCTTGAGCCGCACGATCGAAGAGATTCTCTATCCGGCGATGGAAGACTACTGTCTCGATATCGTCTACGGACAAGGCGAGATGGCGCGAAGCGTCCGTATCGATTTGCCACCGTTCACGCTCGTCGGTGCGACGACGCGGGCCGGCATGTTGTCGGCGCCGCTCCGTGACCGTTTCGGTGTGACGTTGAAGCTCGAATACTACGAGCCGCATGAGCTCGCCGCCATCGTCAGTCGGACGGCCCAGCTGTTCCGCCTGTCGATCTCACCAGAGGCGAGCGGTGCCATCGCGAAACGTGCACGCGGTACGCCGCGGATCGCCAACCGGCTGTTGCGCCGGGTTCGTGATTTCGCCCAAGTGGCGGGAACGAAAGAAATCGATCCGGTGCTCGCTTCAGACGCGCTCGACCGGTTACACGTCGACGCCCTCGGGCTCGATGAAGTCGACCACCGGCTGTTACGGGCGATGGTCGAACGGTTCGGCGGTGGACCAGTCGGACTCGAGACGCTCGCCGCGACGATTGGGGAGGATGCCCAAACGATCGAGGACGTGTATGAGCCGTACTTGTTGCAACAAGGTTTTCTGCAACGGACGCCGCGCGGCCGGATGATCACCCAGTACGCAAAGACGCATTTTGGCTATGAAGAGGAGTAACGATATGCAAGACATTCAATTGAACGTAAACGACTATGATTTTGACTTACCGGAAGAACTGATCGCCCAAGTACCGCTTCTTGACCGGACGAGCTCACGACTGCTCGTCCTCGACCGCGATACGGGCGATATCGAGCACCGTCATTTCCGTGACGTGCTCGACTACTTGCAGGCAGGCGACGCTCTCGTCGTCAACGACTCGCGCGTGCTCCCGGCCCGATTGTTCGGGGCGAAGCAGGAGACGGGCGGGAAAGTCGAACTGCTCTTACTCAAACAGACGGAAGACGATGTCTGGGAAGCGCTCGTCAAACCGGCGAAGAAAGTGCGCGTCGGCGCCATCGTCGAGTTCGGCAACGGGTTGCTCCGGGCTGAATGCGTCGAAGAGCTGCCGGAAGGGGGACGCCGCTTCAAGTTCGACTACGACGGCATCTTCTATGAGATTTTAGATGAGCTCGGCACGATGCCGCTTCCGCCATACATCCGTGAACAGCTCGACGACCAGGATCGTTATCAGACGGTGTACGCCCGTGAACGCGGGAGTGCGGCCGCACCGACGGCAGGCCTCCACTTCACGGAAGAACTGCTCGCAGCGGCAGAGGCGAAAGGCGTCAAGCTAATCCCGCTCACGCTCCACGTCGGTCTCGGTACGTTCCGTCCCGTCACGGCCGATACGATCGAAGAGCACACGATGCACAGTGAGTATTTCGAACTGTCGGCCGCTTCGGCTGAAGCGCTCCGCGACGTCCGTGCAAGCGGCGGCCGCGTCTTCGCCGTCGGGACGACGTCGACCCGGACGCTCGAGACGATCGTGCGCGACCATGGGGATTTCGTCGAGTCATCGGGCTGGACGGACATCTTTATCTACCCAGGCGTCGAGTTGAAGGCGATTGATGGACTGATCACGAACTTCCATCTGCCGAAGTCGACACTCGTCATGCTCGTCTCGGCGTTCGCGTCGCGCGACATCATCTTGAACGCGTACCGCACGGCGGTACAAGAACGTTACCGCTTCTTCAGCTTTGGGGACGCGATGCTCATCACGAGGAAGGAAGAGAACAAATGACCAAACACGCAGTCACATACGAACATATCCACACATGTAAACAGACGGGAGCGCGGCACGGAATCGTCCATACGCCGCACGGCTCGTTCGAGACACCTGTCTTCATGCCGGTCGGCACGCAGGCGACCGTCAAGACGATGGCCCCGGAACAAGTCAAGGCGATGGGAGCGAACATCATCCTCTCGAACACGTACCACCTTTGGATTCGTCCAGGACATGAGGTCGTCAAACAAGCCGGCGGCCTTCATAAGTTCATGAACTGGGACGGCGCAATTTTGACGGACTCGGGCGGCTTCCAAGTCTTCTCGCTCGCCGACCTTCGCAACATCCAAGAAGAAGGAGTCCATTTCCGCAACCACTTGAACGGCGACAAGTTGTTCTTGTCACCGGAGAAGGCGATGGAGATTCAAAACGCGCTCGGTTCGGATATCATGATGGCGTTCGACGAATGCCCGCCATTCCCGGCGACGCATGAATACATGAAGAAATCGGTCGAGCGGACGAGCCGTTGGGCAGAGCGTTGCCTCGCGGCACACGAACGTCCGGAAGACCAGGCGTTGTTCGGTATCATCCAAGGCGGCGAGTACGAAGATCTCCGTCGTCAAAGTGCGGCCGACCTCGTCTCGCTTGATTTCCCAGGTTATGCCGTCGGTGGATTATCGGTCGGTGAACCGAAAGACGTCATGTACCGCGCACTCGAGTTCACGACACCGTTCATGCCGGAGAACAAGCCGCGCTATTTGATGGGCGTCGGTTCACCGGATGCGTTGATCGAAGGCTCGATTCGCGGCATCGACATGTTCGACTGCGTCTTGCCGACCCGGATCGCCCGCAACGGGACGCTTATGACATCGAAAGGCCGCGTCACGATCAAACATGCGAAACATAAGACGGATTTCGGACCAATCGACGAGAAGTGCGATTGCTACACGTGTAAGAACTATTCGCGCGCGTACGTGCACCACTTGATTCGCGCCGACGAGATGTTCGGGCTTCACCTCTGTTCGACACACAACCTTCACTTCCTCGTGAACTTGATGAGTCAAGTACGTCAAGCCATCCGCGAAGACCGTCTCTTGGACTTCAAGGAAGAGTTTTTCGAAGAATATGGGTATAACAAACCAAACGCCAAGAATTTCTAAATTGTTCTGACAGCGATTATGTGACAACGTTTCAGTTTCACGGTATAATGAACCTGATATTGAAGGAAAGGGTGAATTTTACGCATGGAAACTCTCGTAGCACTATTACCGATGATCCTTATTTTCGTCGTGTTTTACTTCTTGTTGATCCGTCCGCAGACGAAACGTCAGAAGGAAGTACAATCGATGCAAAACGCGCTTGAGCGTGGGGATCACGTCGTAACAATCGGCGGCCTTCACGGTGTCGTCCACCAAATCGAAGACACGCAAGTCACATTGAAATGTGACCAGTCACTCCTTAAGTTCAATCGCAGTGCGATTGCTGAAGTGACGAAAAAAGGCAACTCATCATTCGCTGAGTAACCAAACAACGCCTGGCCATCACTGGTCAGGCGTCTTTTTTTTGTCATATCTTGAAAAATGATTTATTTTTGACAAACTTCGTCAATCCGACGAATCATCCACCTTATTTCCAAAAATCAAATTGAATCGTGAAAACGTTTGCATTATCGTCAAGTTGAGAAGAATTGGAAAGAAGGAGAAGAGAACATGGATGTGAAACGATTGCTACGCCCACTCAAAAAATGGAAGGTACGGCGTCGCCCTGACCGCGTGAAAGGACGCTCGTCGATGCGCCGTAAGATGGCAATGGCGCTCGTGCCGACACTGATCGCCTTATTGATCGTCGGTGCGCTCGGCTCGTATCAATTACAGAACGCGACGTCAGAGTATGACCGGGTCTTGAACGAGCGGCTCCAAGATATGCTCGTCGCCGAAGATTTGGCGTTGACCGTGACCGATGCCGAGCGTTATTTGAACTACTACCTGCTCGTCTCGAACCCGAAAACGTTGATCAGCCTTGAGGCTTCCCAAACGAAACGGGACGAATTGATGGATACGCTCCAACAGTCGACAGAAGATCCGAAAGTGCTCGCCTGGCTCGATGATCTCGAGAAATTCAATCAACATCTCGACACGGAGATGGCGCGCGTCATCGACCTCCGACAGCAGCAAGACGAAATCGGATACAAGACAGTGCTCAATACGAGCGTGACACCGACGACGGATCGTGTCCGAATGACGGTGACCGACCTCGTCACGTATCAAGGCGAAGCGCTCGCCGCTGAGTCGGAAGCGGTCCAGGCGAGTGCCGGGCAATCGATCATCTGGATGGTCGTCATCAGCATCATCGGCGTCGCTGTCGGTCTACTTTCACTAGTAGCCCTCCAAAAGCTGTTCTTGAAGCCGATCAATCGACTCGTCAGCGAAGCGCGCGTCGTTGCCGAAGGAGACTTGACCGGAGACGATATCGAGGTCGGTTCAAACGATGAGCTCGGTGACCTCGTCACGGCGTTCAACGATATGAAACGGAACCTCGTCGGCCTGATTCGCCAAGTCGGGGCAGCCTCGGATAAAGTGACGGCCTATTCGGAAGAGCTGTACGCCAGTACGGACCATGTCGCCACGACGACGCAAGGCGTGGCCGGCCTGTTCGAACAGATGAACCTCGGCGCCCAAGTATCGGCGAAACGGGCCGAGGAAGGGACGTCCGGCGTCAACCAAGCCGTCGTCGGCTTGAACCAGATCGCCGCGGCCTCGCAAGGCGTGAACGAACAGACGATCCATACGCTCGAAGCGGCGAGTGGGGGACTTGAGACAATCCAGTTGGCCGAACGACAAATGCGTGAGATTCAACAAGCGAACGACTTGACGCAACAGATGGTCAAGCGTTTGTCGAACCAGTCGCTCGAGATCGAGAAAATCACTCGCTCAATCACCGCCATCACGGAACAGACGAACCTGCTCGCCCTAAATGCCGCGATTGAAGCGGCCCGGGCCGGTGAACACGGGAAAGGGTTTGCCGTCGTCGCGGCCGAGGTCCGAAAACTCGCCGAAGAATCGAAACAGTCGGCCAAACAGATTCAAGCGGTCGTCGTCGACATTCAGCGCGACACGTCGGAAGTCGAAGCGGCGTTCGACGTCACAAGCCAGCATGTGACGAGCGGCGTCACCCAAATGGGAGAAGTCGCCGGTGCGTTCCGTGAGATCGTCTCTGTCATTCAAGAGACGTCTCGTCAAATGAGTGAGATCGCGGCGGCGACGGAAGAAGTGAGCGCGAACACGACCGAGGTAGCGGTCTCGGTCGAGGATATGTCGACGAATGCCGTGTCGACGCAACGAAGCGTGGAAGAAGCAGGCGCGAACGTCGAAGAACAACTCGCCGCCATTCAAGAAATCAATGGCATCGCCGAGACGATGAGCCATATGTCGGTCGAATTGAAAGACCTCGTGCATTTGTTTAAGACGTCGACTACTCCATCTCAAGAGGTCTGAAAGGTGAACCATACACTTGCATGGATTGAGATATTACTCGATCAAACGGCGAGTGATGCAGAAAGGGACGACGCTGCCATGGATTTAGGGTTTTCCTTAAATGAAGAGGCGGTGGAGATTGCATTATTGACCGTTGCAAATGATGAGACGGTTGATGAAATGATTCGAGCAAGTTGCGGAGAATCGCTGGCGCAAATCTGGATTGCACATAACCAAGTAAGTCGTGAAAAGTTATCATTACTGACGGGAATCGCCTTGGGAGAAGCAATAAGCATGATTAAAAGTGAAAACATGGAATAGTAGATTTGTATTTCATAATTGTTGTACCTAATTGAACTCAAGTTGTAAAAAGAGGCCGTGGACACAATCGATTCGTGTCCACGGCCTCTTAAAATTTCATGAATTACTCAGTTCGTTACATTAACAAAATTAGGCTTGTCGCCATCACAATCATCCCGGCGACCATGCCGTACATGGCGTGGTGGGCCCGTCCGTATTCACGGGCAGCCGGAAGGAGTTCGTCGAGCGAGATGAACACCATGATACCGCCAACGGCCGCGAATAAGAGGCCGAACACTGTATCGTTCAAGAACGGCATAAGAATCAGGAATCCAATTAACGCTCCGGCTGGCTCGGCCAGACCGGACAAGAAAGACAGTTTCAACGCCTTTTTTCGTGACCCGGTCGCATAATAGATTGGGACCGAGACGGCAATCCCTTCTGGAATGTTATGCAACGCAATGGCGATGGCGATGGCGAGTCCGACGGCCGGATCATCGAGCGCCGACACGAATGTCGCCAATCCTTCTGGAAAGTTGTGAATCCCAATTGCGAGAGCCATGAAGACACCCATTTTTTGCAGGCGTTGCTTCGTCTCGGTGTTGATTGGTGTTTGCTCCGTCGCCGTCGTCGCTAATTCGTGAGAAGACGCATCGTTCTGCATCGACTCGACGAATTTGACCTCATGCGGGTTTTCAGGAGATGGGATAAACTTGTCAATTAACCCGATTACGAGCATGCCGGTGAAGAATGCAAGGACGGTGTAAATCGTTCCTTGTTGCTGACCGTGGGCACCGACGAGCTCGGTCAACGCTTTCGGGAAAATCTCGACGAAGGATACGTAAATCATGACCCCTCCTGAGAAACCAAGGGATACCGACAAGAAGGCCGTGTTGGTCCGTTTGGCGAAGAAAGCGATCATACTTCCAATCCCTGTCGCGAGTCCAGCGAACAGTGTGAGTAAAAATGCAAACAGAATCGTGCTATCCATTGGAAAGGACTCCTTTACGTATAATGTAAGTTGATAATCACATCATAGCTCAAGTTTTGCCCTAATGCAACTTTTAGTCGTATGCGCAAAAGACCGTGGGAAATCAACGCTCCCGTGTTACAATTTTAGGAAAACGATTGATAAATGTTTAGAATATTTGTAATGTTAACGAGAGAAGTTTTTTTACGAGAACATGTGTTTAGAAAGGAATTTGTCGTATGTACAAAAAAGGGAATATCGCGATCTTTGCGGTCATCATGATTGCAACGATCCTGCTCGCCGCCTTGTCGACGCCATGGGTCGTCAAGAACACGAACCTCGGCCTCGATCTTAAAGGCGGGTTCGAAGTGCTGTACGAAGTCCAGCCGCTCGAAGACGGCGATGTCATCGATCAATCAGCGATGAATGCAACCGTTCGCGCCATCAACAACCGTGTCAACGTCCTCGGTGTCTCGGAACCGGACATCCGGATTGAAGATGAGAATCGCATCCGCGTCCAACTCGCTGGCGTAGAGAATCAAAACGACGCCCGTGAAGTGCTCTCGTCGACCGCCCAGCTCACGTTCCGCGATGTGGATGATAACGTCCTCCTTGACGGGAAAGACCTCGCTCCGCGTGGCGCAGCACTCAGCTATGACCCACAAGGCAACCCGGTCGTTGAACTGACGTTGCAATCGGCGGACCAGTTCGGTGAAGTCACGTCGCAAATTGCCCAGCGTCCGGCACCGGAAAACCGGCTCGTCATCTGGCTTGATTATGAAGAAGGCGACACGTACGCCGAAGAGATTCAAAAAGAGAACTCGAAGATCGTGTCGGATGCATCCGTCACGTCTCCGATCCTATCGGATAAAGCCATCATCTCAGGTGGCGGCATCGATGCCGAGAGTGGTCAACGTCTCGCTGACATCTTGAACGCCGGGGCGCTCCCGGTCAAACTTGAAGAAATCTATTCGACGTCGGTCTCGGCCCAGTTCGGTCAAGACGCGCTCGACAAGACCGTGTTCGCGTCTCTCATCGGGATCGCAGCCATCTTCTTGTTCATGTTGTTCTTCTATCGTTTACCCGGTCTCGTCTCGATCATCACGCTCATTTTGTATATCAATTTGATTATGTTGTTCTTTAACGGCATTAACGCCGTCTTGACGCTCCCTGGGATTGCCGCTCTCGTCCTCGGTGTCGGGATGGCGGTCGATGCGAACATCATCACGGCCGAGCGCATCAAGGATGAACTCCGGTCAGGGAAGTCGGTCCTCTCGGCATTCCGTGCCGGGAACCGGCGCTCGCTCAGTACGATCATCGATGCCAACTTGACGACCCTCATCTCGGCAGCGGTCTTGTTCTATTTCGGGACGAGCTCGGTCCGTGGGTTCGCCATCATGCTCATGATCTCGATTGCGATGACGTTCATCTCGAACGTCTTCATCTCGCGTTATTTGATGCACCTCCTCGTCTCGAGTCGTCTGTTCGACAAACGAAAAGGCTGGTTTGGTGTGAAGGAGAGTGAAATCCGTGAACTTTAAGCTCACTGAATTAAACTATGTGAAACATATGCGCACGATGTTCATCGTCTCGTGTGCCGTCGTCATCATCGGTCTCGGCATCTTGTTCTTCCGTGGCTTGAACCTCGGGATTGACTTCGCATCCGGTACCCGGGTCGAAGTGTTGACCGAATCACAAGTATCGCAAGAAGAATTGGCGTCGGCATTTGAAGAAGCCGGTGTCGATGAAGAGATTTCGTCGGTCCAATACGCGGAAGGCGGAACGCTCGCCAACGTGACGTTCGTCGGCCAGCTCGCTCAAGACGAAGTCGCGTCGGTGAAGACCGTGTTCACGGAAACGTTCGGGAACGACCCGAACATCAGCACCGTGTCGGCCGAAGTCGGCCGTGATATCGCTCGGAATGCCATCTATGCGGTCGCACTCGCGTCGCTCGGGATTATCCTCTATATCACGTTCCGCTTCCAATTCTCGTATGCGGTCGCAACGGTCGTCGCCATGCTTCACGATGCGTTCTTCATGATCGTGGCGTTCTCGATTTTCGGTATCGAGGTCAACTTGTACTTCGTCGCCGCCATCTTGACGATCATCGGTTACTCGGTCAACGATACGATTGTCACGTTCGACCGCGTCCGTGAGAACATCCAAGCGTATGAGAAAGAACGGAAAATCAAATCGATGGACGTGTATCGTGACATCGTCAACACGTCGATTCAAGAGACGATTGTCCGCTCGGTCAACACGGTCGTCACCGTGCTCTTGACGGTCATCGCCTTGTACGTGTTCGGTGCCGAGTCAATCCGTGGTTTCTCAATCGCGTTGCTCATCGGTCTCGTCATGGGGATGTACTCATCGATTTTCATCGCCTCGTACTTGTGGATGCTCCTCAAAGGCATGTCGCTCAACAAAAAGAAAGAAACCGCCCCAGAGGCGTAACAGCAGGTCTCCCGCATCGTTCGGGGGACCTTTTTTGAATGTCAAGACGGCACTTCACTCGCTCGTTCTGATATAATCAACAATTGATTGGAGTGAAGGACTATGTATCATGCAAAGAAACGATGGGTGTATCCGGAGACGGATACGGCCGCGGTTGAACAGCTACAGACAGAATTGAATATATCGGAGCAGCTCGCGACGCTCCTCATGCAGCGGGGGCACCGTGACGTCGAGGCGGCGAAGGCGTTCCTGCACATCGAGGACGAGTTGACGTTCCACGATCCGTACTTATTTGAACAGATGAACAAAGTCGTTGACCGTTTGAAACGCGCGGCCGATGACGGGGAGATGGTGCTCATCTACGGCGACTATGACGTCGATGGTGTCAGCGCCTCGGCCGTCATGTGGCACGCCTTGACCGAGATCGGTGTCATGGCGGAATGTTATATCCCGAACCGGTTCACGGAAGGATACGGTCCGAACAAAGAGGCGTTCAGCTGGGCCGCGGGTGAAGGGTTCACGCTCATCATCACGGTCGACTGTGGGATCTCAGGAATCGAAGAGGCGGCGCTCTTAAAAGAGCTCGGTGTCGATTTGATCATCACCGACCACCACGAACCGAAAGAGACGCTCCCAGATGCATTCGCCATCATCCATCCTCACATCGATCCGTCATATCCGTATGACAAGCTCGCCGGGGCAGGCGTCGCACTCAAAGTGGCCCATGCCGTGCTCGGACGGATGCCGGAAGAGTTGCTCGACTTGGCCGTGCTCGGCACGATTGCCGACCTCGTCCCGCTCGACGGGGAGAACCGTTTGCTCGCGAAGCTTGGTCTGAAGGCGCTCGATGACTCAAAACGTCCAGGCATTCTCGCGCTCCGCGAAGTGTGCGCATTGACGGACGGGACATTGAACGAAGAGTCGGTCGGTTTTGCGTTTGGACCGCGCATCAACGCTGCCGGTCGTCTTGACTCGGCGATGCCGGCGCTCCAAATGTTGCTCGCCGAGAGCGTCGAGGAAGCACTCGAATTGGCTCAAAAGCTCGACAAACAGAACAAAGAACGTCAAGACATCGTCAAGACGATCGCCAAAGAAGCGACGGAACTCGTCGAGGCCTCGATGACGGACGACCGCGTGCTCGTCGTCGCCAGCGAACGATGGAATCCGGGTGTCGTCGGGATCGTCGCCTCACGACTCGTCGAGGCGTACTATCGTCCGGTCATCCTGTTGTGCCACGACCCGAAAACAGGGAAGGCGAAGGGGTCGGGCCGTTCGATCGACGGTTTCGACTTGTTCAAAGAACTGTCGAAAAATGAAGACATCTTGCCGCACTTCGGCGGACACCCGGCCGCAGCCGGGATGACCTTGTTATCGGAGAACGTGGCCGAACTGCGCCGGCGTCTGAACGAACAGGCCGAATCGATTCCGGACGAGACGTTCGTCGCCCGCGTGAATGTCGACTTGAAACTTGACGTGAACGACGTTTCGCTCGATTTGATTGCAGAGATCGGCAAGCTCGCCCCGTTCGGGATGGGCAATCCATCACCGCGTGTCGTCGTAGCGGATGCGCGCCTGCGTGACATTCGTCAAATCGGGCGCGACAATACCCATTTGAAAGTCCAGCTCGCCGGGGACAAACGAGAGCTCGACGGGATTGGCTTCGGCTTCGGTCACGTCGTCTCCGAAATTTCGAAGATGGCCAACGTTTCGGTCATGGGCAGTCTGCAGGTCAATGAATGGAACGGGATGCGCAAGCCGCAGCTCATGATTCAAGACATCCGTGTCGACGGTTTCCAAGTGTTCGACTACCGAGGCAAGAAAAACTCGCTCGACGAATTGAAACAGCTTCCGGGCGAGACGACGTCGTTCGTATCATTCCAAGGCCGGGACGACTTCCCGCTCCACGACCTCAGCACGCCGCTCAAACCATTCGTCGTCCTGCTCGATTTGCCGGACGAGGAAGATGTGCTCGCGGACATGTTGACCGAAGACGTCGAGCGCGTGTACTGTGCGTTCGGACAAGGCGGCTCATTTTTTGAGAAGTTGCCGACGCGAGAAGATTTCCGAACATATTACGTCCACATGGCGACGTGCGAACGGAAAAACCTCCGCGAAAACTTGATTCGTTTGTCAATCGAGCGAAAATGGTCAAAAAATACGATTCAATTTATGCATCAAGTATTCTCTGAACTCGAATTTCTTGTTACAATGGAAGACGGACTGCCTGGAGTGAATCCAGAAGCGCCGAAACGTGATTTGACCGAAGCGCCATGTTATAAGCGCCGAGTCGGACGAGTCCAACTCGAGGAGCGTTTCATCTATGCGTCGTTGGCAGAACTGAAAGAGCGGTTACAATCATTGCGATCGAACAAGATGCAGGAGGCTTACACATAAAATGGATTTCAAACAGCATATTAAAGAAGTAGCGGATTACCCAAAAGAAGGGATCAGCTTCAAGGACATCACGTCACTCATGCAAGACGGCCCGGCCTATAAAAAAGCGGTCGACGAGCTCATCGCTTACGCACAGGAGCGCGGTGCTGAACTCATCGCCGGCCCTGAGGCACGCGGTTTCGTCGTCGGTTGCCCGGCAGCGTACGCACTTGAGCTCGGGTTCGTCCCGGTCCGTAAAGAAGGCAAGTTGCCACGTGAGACGGTTCGCGTCTCTTACGGACTCGAATACGGCACAGACATTTTGACGATGCACAAAGACTCGATCAAACCGGGCCAACAAGTCGTCATCTTAGATGACTTGCTCGCAACAGGCGGAACGATCGAAGCGACAATCAAAATGATTGAACAGCTCGGCGGCGTCGTCGCTGGGATCGGATTCTTAATCGAGCTTGATGGACTTGGTGGACGTGAGCGTCTCGAAGGATACGACGTGTTCTCACTCATCCGTTACGAAGATTAATCAAAGGGAAGCGATGGCTTCCCTTTTTTAAATAGTTTTTTAAGTAAAACAACCCACAACCTTTGACAGGTCGTCAGATTTTTTCGATAATAGTAAGTAAAATTAGAACAACCACGTACGTTAACTACTACCATGCTGCGACTTGTCCGAGTCGATTGGAGCGGTAAGAAAAAGGGTGTCGAATGTTATGACCAAAAAACAAATCGTAAGTATTGAGGACCTTCTCGACGCGCTCGGGGAGTATATGGGTGAAGACGAGATTGCCGAAGTAAGACGCGCTTACGAATACGCCAAACTGCATCATACCGGTCAGTTCCGACGTTCAGGCGAACCCTACATTCTGCATCCGGTCCAAGTGGCCGGTATTCTCGTTGATATCGGGTTAGACGCGACGACCATCATCGGGGCGCTCTTGCACGACGTCGTCGAGGATACGGACGTCACGCTCAAAGAACTCGCCGATGAGTTCGGTGTCGATGTGGCCATGCTCGTCGATGGAGTGACGAAGCTCGGTAAAATCAAATATAAATCGAAAAAAGAAGAACTCGCTGAGAATCACCGTAAAATGATTATCGCGATGGCAGAAGACGTGCGCGTCATCTTGATCAAGCTTGCCGACCGTCTGCACAACATGCGGACGCTTCAACATATGCCGAAAGAGAAACAAGTGCAAAAGGCGGAAGAGACGCTCGAAATCTTCGCCCCGCTCGCCCACCGGATGGGGATCTCGACGATCAAATGGGAGCTCGAGGATATCTCGTTACGTTATATCAACCCGCAGCAATACTATAAGATCGTCTCAATGATGAAACAGAAGCGGACCGAACGGGAAGCGCTCGTCACATCGGTCATCACGGAAGTGAACACCGTCCTCGAGGACGTGAGCATCGAGGCCGACGTCAACGGTCGTCCGAAGCATATCTACTCGATCTATAACAAGATGGTGAAGCATAAAAAAGAGTTCAATGAAATTTATGACTTGATGGCCGTCCGAATCATCGTCGATTCGATTCGCGACTGTTACGCCGTCCTCGGCATCATCCACACGCAATATAAGCCGATGCCAGGCCGGTTCAAAGACTACATCGCCATGCCGAAACCGAACATGTATCAGTCGCTCCACACGACGGTGATCGGACCGAAGGGTGAGCCGCTCGAAGTGCAAATCCGTACGAAGGACATGCACTTCATCGCCGAGTTCGGGATTGCCGCGCACTGGGCCTATAAAGAAGGAAAGAGTGTCGCGACGAACGGGTTCGATGAAAAAATCGCCCATCTGCGCGAGATTTTAGAGCTACAAAAAGATACGACCGACGCTGAGGAGTTCATGGAATCGCTCAAAGTCGATTTCTTCAGCGATATGCTCTACGTCTTCACACCGAAAGGGGACGTCTTCGAGTTACCGAAAGGCTCGGTCCCGATCGATTACGCCTACCGCATCCATACCGAAATCGGTCACCGGATGACGGGCGCGAAAGTGAACGGACGGATGGTGCCGCTCGACCATAAACTCGAGACGGGTGACATCATCGAGATCATCACGTCGAAACACAGCTACGGGCCGAGCAAGGACTGGCTCAAACTAGCCGTCTCGAGCCAAGCGAAGAACAAGATTCGCCAATGGTTCAAGCGCCAACAGCGTGAAGAGAACGTCGAGAAAGGCAAAGAGCTCGTCGACGTCGAAATCAAGAAGCTCGGTTTCGAACCGAAAGAAGTGATCGATGACCAGTCGCTTGCCGTCGTCGTCGAGAAGTTCAACTTCGGGAACGAAGAAGAGATGTACGCCGCGGTCGGGTATCATGGCATCACGGCGGCGCAAGTCGCCCACAAGTTGACGGAGAAGCAGCGGAAAGAACCGAAACTTGAACTGTCGGACGCGATCAACGAATTGAAAGTCAGTCAGTCACCGAAGAAGAAGACGGCCGAGGCCGGCGTCTCGGTGAAAGGGATCGACAATATGCTCATCCGCATGAGCCGATGCTGTAACCCGGTACCGGGCGACGAAATCGTCGGGTATATCACGCGCGGACGCGGCGTGTCGATTCACCGGAAAGACTGCTTGAACATCATCAATGAGCAGCATCCGGAGCGGCTCCTCACGGTCGAGTGGGAAGCCGGGCAAGCAAAAGAGAAGAACTATAACGTTGACATCGAGATCACAGGCTACGACCGTTCAGGGCTCTTGAACGACGTGCTTCAAGCCGTCTCGGCGACGAACACGAACATCGTGGCGGTGAGCGGGCGCGGGGACCAGAACAAACAGGCCCGCATCTCGATGACGATCTCGATTCCGAACGTGAACCATCTGCAAAAAGTCGTCGACCGGATCAAGCAAATCTCGGACGTGTACTCGGTCAGCCGAGTCATGATGACGTAACGAAAGGAAGATTTCAGTGCGTGTATTGTTGCAACGAGTGAAACAAGCCTCGGTCACCGTCGACGCGGAGACGGTCGGCCAAATCGAGGCCGGCTATCTGCTCCTCGTCGGGGTGACCCACGAGGACACCGAGACGGAAGTAAACTGGCTCGCCGACAAGGTGGCCGGACTCCGTGTCTTTGAGGACGCGGACGAGAAGATGAACCTATCGATTCAAGACGTCGACGGGAAAGTATTGTCCGTATCACAGTTCACGCTGTACGGCGACACGCAGAAAGGCCGTCGTCCCGCGTTCACGCAAGCAGCGAAGCCGGACATCGCCGAACGTCTTTACGAGAAGTTCAACGAGCGTTTGCGGACGCACGGGCTCGTCGTCGAGACCGGACAGTTCGGGGCGATGATGGACGTCGCACTCGTCAATGACGGACCGGTCACGCTCATGCTCGAAAAAAACGCTTGACAGAAGCGGGCACGATTCGGCATCATGAACCATATAACCTAACACCTGCGATAAAGAAGAGTACGGTCACCCCACCAGCAAAGAGAGCGATGCCTAGGCTGAAAGCATCGACTGGATGATGACCCGAACGACACTTTGGAGGTGCTTCCTTGAACGCTTAGTAGGGGGAGCCGTTTCATCGGGCGTTAACCGATTTCGAGTGGCAGAGTTTCAAGCATTGGCTCTGCAACGAGGGTGGTACCACGGGAAACTTTAACAGGCTCTCGTCCCTTTGCGGACGAGGGCCTTTTTGTATTCTAAGGAGGGAAATTGGATGAAAGCACCACGCGGCACACAAGACCTGCTTCCGGGCACGGTCGAGACGTGGCAGTATGTCGAAGAGAAACTACGCGACATCAGCGCCCGTTACAACTATAAAGAGATTCGTACCCCGATTTTTGAAACGACCGACCTATTCACAAGAAGCGTCGGCGAGACGACGGACATCGTCCAAAAAGAGATGTTCACACTCGTCAAGAAAGGCAAGGACGAGTATACGCTCCGTCCGGAAGGGACGGCCTCGGTCGTCCGCGCCTTCGTCACGAACAAGCTGTTCGGTAGCCCTGACCAGCCGACGAAACTGTATTACATGGGACCGATGTTCCGCTACGAACGTCCACAAAAAGGACGGTTCCGCCAACTGCACCAATACGGTGTCGAGGCGATCGGCAGTAGCGACCCAGCCGTTGACGCCGAGGTCATCAGCCTCGCCTACACGATTTACAAATCGTTCGGGCTTAAAAAAATCAAAGTCGTCGTCAACTCGCTCGGTGACGCCGAGAGCCGCAACGCTCACCGCGAAGCGCTCATCCGTCACTTCGAGCCGGTCCAAGACGAGTTATGCCAAGATTGCCAGACGCGGCTTCACCAGAACCCGCTTCGCGTCCTCGACTGTAAAGTCGACCGCGACCACCCGTCGATGAAATTGGCACCATCGATTCTCGACTTCTTGAACGAAGAGTCGAAGACGTACTTCGAGAAAGTCCTCGCACACTTGGACGCGCTCGGTGTCGCCTACGAGGTCGACCCGACGCTCGTCCGTGGTCTCGACTACTACACGCACACGGCGTTCGAGATCATGTCGGAAGCAGAAGGCTTCGGCGCCATCACGACGCTTTGCGGCGGTGGACGCTATAACGGTCTCGTCCAAGACATCGGCGGACCGGACATGCCGGGCATCGGCTTCGGGATCGGGCTCGAGCGACTCATCCTCGCTCTTGAGAACGAAGGAGTACTTCCTGAACTCGAGACGGGACTTGACGTCTTCGTCGTCGCCCAAGGCGGCACGGAAGTCGAAGTGACGGCGACACGCCTGTTGCAACTGCTTCGCAGCGAAGGCTTCAAGGCGGACCGCGATTACCTCGGCCGCAAGTTCAAAGGCCAATTCAAACAAGCCGACCGCTTGAACGCGAAGTTCACCGTCATCCTCGGAGACGATGAAGTCGAACGCGGCTCAGCTTCCCTCAAGGTCATGGCGACCGGGGAACAAGTCGACGTGCCGCTCTCGGCCGTCGCAGACAAAATTCGTGAACTATCGGAAGGAGCAGGACAATGATTGGACGCACACATATGAACGGCCGCGTGACAGAGTCACTCATCGGCCAAGAGGTACAACTTAAAGGATGGGTACAAAAACGTCGCGACCTCGGAGGCCTCATCTTCATCGACCTTCGTGACCGCACAGGCATCGTCCAAGTCGTCGTTCGCCCGGAAAACGAAGCGGTGCACCAGCTCGCCGAATCGATTCGCAGCGAATACGTGCTCGATATCAAAGGGACAGTCCTCGAACGTGAGAACAAGAACCCGAACATGCCGACCGGAAACGTCGAAGTCATCGCTTCAGAGATTAACATCTTGAACGCGGCGAAGATGACACCGATCCCAATCGGTGACGAGGCCGAGAACGTATCGGAAGACCTCCGTCTCAAATACCGTTACCTTGACCTCCGTCGTCCGGCGCTCCAAGAGACGTTCCGTCTCCGTTCGAAGGCGTCGAACACGATTCGTAACTTCTTGACGGAAGAGGAGTTCCTCGAAGTCGAGACGCCGATTTTGACGAAATCGACACCAGAAGGCGCGCGTGACTATCTCGTCCCAAGCCGTGTCCACGGCGGCGAGTTCTACGCGCTCCCGCAATCACCACAGTTGTTCAAACAGCTCCTCATGGTGGCCGGGTTCGACCGTTACTTCCAAATCGCACGTTGCTTCCGTGACGAAGACCTTCGGGCCGACCGTCAACCGGAATTCACGCAAGTCGATATCGAGACGAGCTTCATGGACGTCGAAGACTTGATGGCGATGATGGAATCGATGATGGGGCAAGTCATGGAAGCGACGCTCGGTCGCACCGATACGCCGGCCCAGTTCGAGCGGATGACACACGAAGAAGCGATGCGCCGTTTCGGTTCAGACAAACCGGACACTCGTTTCGGTCTCGAACTCATCGACGTCGCCGACGCGGTCACGGGTGCCGGCTTCAAAGTATTCGATATGGCCCTCGAGTCAAACGGACAAGTCAAAGCGATCAACGTCAAAGGCGAGGCGGACAAGTTCTCGCGTAAAGACATCGACAAGCTTCAAGAGTTCACAGCCGTATACGGTGCCAAAGGCCTCGCTTGGCTCAAAGTGACGCCGGAAGGCTTGAACGGACCGATCGCCAAGTTCTTTGATGAGACGTACGCCCAGAAGTTGATGGAAGCGACGAACGCGGAAGCGGGCGACCTGCTCCTCTTCGTGGCGTCAAAACCGACTGTCGTCGCCGACAGCCTCGGCGCACTTCGCGTCAAACTCGGTCATGAGCTCGGTCTCATCGACGAGTCGAAGTTCAACTTCCTTTGGGTGACGGACTTCCCGCTCGTCACGTTCGAAGAAGAAGACGGCCGTTTCTACGCCAACCACCACCCGTTCACGATGCCAAACCGTGACGACCTCCACTTGCTTGAGACGGACCCAGCGAGCGTACGCGCACTCGCCTATGACCTCGTCTTGAACGGGTATGAGCTCGGCGGCGGATCGCAACGGATTTATGAGCGCGACATTCAAGAGCGCATGTTCAAATTGCTCGGCTTCACAGAACAAGAAGCGGTCGACCAGTTCGGCTTCTTGCTCGAAGCGTTCGAATACGGTACACCGCCACACGCAGGTATCGCCCTCGGTCTCGACCGTCTCGTCATGATCCTCGCGGGTCGTTCGAACCTTCGTGACACGATTGCCTTCCCGAAAACGGCGTCGGCGAGCGACTTGCTCACACAAGCACCAAGCCCGGTCGCGGATGCACAACTCGAGGAGTTGTCGATTCGGACAGCGGTGAAAGAGAAAAAATAATAGTTAGTCACAAGGACCCGTCACTTGGCGGGTCTTTTTGCGTATATGTGAATAAGTGGAAAGGTGATATAGTTATGGAATAAATTGTATGATGAAGATGGGGGAGCCGGGGAAGCATGAAACCAAGAAAAATTATTCGATCGATCGGGTTGGTGATTGGATTGACGACAATCTTAGCAGGATGTAATCAAGAAACGGAAGCGACGCCGAAAGTTGACCAGACCGTCGAGGAGGCTAAATCGGAAGATTCGGAAATGATTCGATTGCGTCCCGTTGCCGAGGACGCCTCAATCGGGGCAGTGAAGGACTATGACCTATCATCGTTCTTCCAACATAAAGTCGCGATGATTGCACCGGAGCATATGGTCGATGAACACATTGTCTATACGGATTCTGTCGGTGAAGTCGGCCATGAAATCTACGTGTATGATACGGAACAAGCAACTAATCGGTCGTTACATAAGACATCGAGAACAATTGGTAGTCTCGTCGGCATCAAAGATGAAATATTTTGGATTGAATACGAACTGACTGAAGACAATGGATATGCTTGGTCCATTTTCCGGATGAAGCTCGACGCATCGGAACTGACTGAACTGTATAACGGGGTCAGTATGTTCGAGACGCCCGTTCCTCATTTGAATGCATCGGATGATCGCGTTACATGGGTTGATTATGAGGCATCAGAAACGATGACGACGTCGGCGGTGATGCAGTATTTGTATGATACGGCCACGGTGGAAACGATTCAAACGTACACGCTTCAAGAAGGGGAGAAACGAGATGGCGAGTACGTATTCGATTACAGAGTTAGTGAGGACGGTGTCATCGTCCATCGAAGCTCATTCGCTAATGGGGAAAAGACGACAAAGTTAACCACGCTCGATGGAACGTTTGACGAAGACATGGGCGCGTTGGTCGACTTTGAAACAGGTGCGGACTATGTTGCTCTTGGAAAAGAAGGACGTGCCGATTTTGTAGGGCTGACGGGGGGAGCGAAACAGTTCCAACATAAAAGCACACAGTCAAAGATTACATTTGACTCATTTCGTTTCTTGCCGAATCAGCGAATCCTATTCCGTGAAGGCATGAATCGCTTATTAGTTGCGGATTTGAATGAAGCGACGGTCTCGTATTTGCCGAGTCGAGGCGGCACGACGTCCAAGCCGATCTATCGTGATGGCCAAATCGCCTATGCCGAACTTGGGGATGGCGGGTTGATTACGTTCTACACCATCGATGTGAACTGACATGGAAACCAAAAATCGTCACCTCCGGTTATGGAAGTGACGATTTTTGTTGCTTCATCTACTCGTTTTATGATTCGTCCGGCTTCTAGATTTGATTGATCGGAGGATCACCGTAGCGAGAAGAAGCAAAGCTAACATAAAACCGATATACGTCAGATTCACGAAAAGTGAAGATAAAGTATCTTCAAATCGGATGCTGAACCAAACCCATAGCCCTGTAATAAATACGCCCCAGAGCGCTGTCGGATAGTTAAGCATTTTGTTTTTAAACCACATGAGATATCTCCCTTTTTAGAAATTATATCATGTGGATTGGAATAAAAACCTTATATTCCCTAATTATCCATTCGTTTACTAGTCTGCTGAAGCGCGAACCCGAAAGCGAACAGCGAGGCGATCACGGCCGTCATCGTATAGACGGAGTCGGTGAAAGCGAGGTAGATGCCGAACAAGCCGAGCCCGAAGCTGAGGATGAACCACAGCCAGAGGCTCGGATGGTCTCGTAACGCCTGTTTCATCGGCTCGGGACGTTCAACTGGCAACCGGTCCCGTCGGTCACGAGCAAGTTCGAGTTGAATACTTGGCCGTTGCTCTTCAAGACGAGCGATCGTTTATCTTCGCGATAGTCGATGATCATGTCTTCGTCGAGAAACACTTTCGTCCAGTTCTTGATGAGGATAGGGCCGATGTTCGAATCAATCTCGACGTCTTCCGGTGTCGTTTCGGTCACGTAGCGAATCTCGAAGATGCCGCTATTGCCGCAGCCGCAACCTTCCGTCTCATAAAACAAATGCATCTGTCCCTTACGGTCGCCTTTTAAAGCGTCAATCCGCTCTTGGGCGCGTTCTGTAATTTGTACGTTCATTTGAATCAGCTCCTTATGTCTATTATACCGCGCTGGAAAAAAGATTGAAAAAGACGTGCTTCCCGTTTTCCACTTCCTGCAAAAAGGCGTAAACTATTTGTTTAGAAGGGGGAAACGACATGATCTCACGTTTTTTTAGTTATTACCGTCCACATAAGAAGTTATTCATCCTCGATTTCTCGTTCGCCATCCTCGTCGGTCTGCTCGAGCTCGGCTTTCCGCTCGCCGTGCAATGGTTCATCGACGATTTGTTGCCAGGTGGGGAATGGAACTGGATTATCATCATCAGCATCGGCTTGCTCATCCTTTACATACTCGCCATGATGATGCAGTACGTCGTCAACTATTGGGGGCATAAGCTCGGCATCAATATCGAGACCGATATGCGGGAAGAACTGTTCACCCATATCCATAAACAATCGTTCCGTTTCTTCGATAACCATAAGACCGGCCATTTGATGAGCCGGGTGACGAACGACTTGTTCGATATCGGCGAAGTGGCGCACCACGGGCCGGAAGATTTCTTCATCGCCATCATGACGCTGCTCGGTGCGTTCGGGATCATGTTCTCGATTGACCCGCAACTCGCGCTCGTGACGGTCGTCGCCGTGCCGTTCCTCGTCATCATGATCACGTATGCCAACAAGAACATGAACAAGGCGTGGCAAAAGATGTATACGAACATCGGCGAAGTGAACGCACGCGTCGAAGACAGCGTCTCTGGGGCACGCGTCGTCCAATCGTTCACGAACGAGACGTTCGAAATCAACCGCTTCCAAAAAGATAACAATTTTTATCGCGGCTCGAAAATCGAGGCGTATCGTGTCATGAGTAAGTCGCTCGCCGGGATTTACATCACGACGCGGCTCATGACGCTGCTCGTCCTTGTCTACGGCGCATATTTGACGTACCAAGGACAACTCTCATACGGTCAGCTCGTCGGGTTCATCCTCTATATGAACTTGCTCATCAAGCCGATCGAGAAAATCACGGCCCTCCTCGAGATGTACCCGAAAGGGATGGCGGGCTTCAAACGATTCACGCAACTCCTCGACGAGGCACCGGACATCGAGAACCGTCCGGATGCCGTCGACGTCACGGCACTGAAAGGCGACATCGCTTTCCAAAACGTCTCGTTCGGCTACTCGGACTATCGGCAAGTGTTGACCGACATCGACCTCGACATCAAGGCCGGAACGACGGTCGCCCTCGTCGGGACGAGTGGGGCCGGGAAGACGACAATCTGTTCGCTCATCCCACGTTTCTATGACGTGACGAGTGGGAAAATCACAATCGACGGCATGGACATCCGTGATATGACGAAAGAGAGTCTGCGCCGCCAAATCGGGATCGTGCAACAAGACGTGTTCTTGTTCGCCGGGACGCTCCGTGAGAATATCGCCTACGGAAAACTGGACGCGACCGACGCGGAGATTATGCATGCGGTCGAGAAGGCGCATTTGAACTCGCTCGTCGAGGAGCTCGAGCATGGTCTCGAGACGCAAATCGGGGAGCGAGGCTTGAAACTGTCGGGCGGTCAGAAACAACGGATCGCCATCGCCCGCATGTTCCTCAAAAATCCGCCAATCTTGATATTAGATGAGGCGACATCCGCGCTCGACACGGAGACGGAAGCAATTATTCAAGACTCGCTCAATGAACTCGCGGCCGACCGGACGACGCTCATCATCGCCCACCGTTTGGCGACGGTGAAAAATGCTGACCGCATCCTCGTCGTTACCGCTGACGGCATCGTAGAGGACGGGACGCACGATGAATTGAGCATGAAAGGCGGCGTGTTCGCCGGACTCTTGAGACGCCAACAATTATAAAAACGAGCAGCCACCGGATTTCCTGGTGGCTGTTGTACGTGAGAGGGTATAGACAGGAATATGGTTGTGATGAGGAGGAAAACAAGTGATGAAAGCAATACAGGTCATCGGTTACGGGGACGTCGATCAATTACAGGTCGTCGATGTCCCGATTCCGAGCCCGAAACAAGGGGAAGTGCTCGTGCGCGTGAAAGCGTGCGGGATTAACAATACCGAGATTTGGATGCGAGAAGGCGCGTATGGGACGGACAAAGAGTCGGGCTGGCGGCCGGAAGGGGTCCAATTCCCGCGTATTCCTGGTTCCGATATCACGGGTGAAGTCGTAGAGGTCGGCAGTGGGGTCGAGGAGACGATGGTCGGACGTCACGTCGTCCTATTCCCGTTCACATCGAGCGGGCCGGAAGGGGACGAGCATATCGCTGACGATATGTCGTTCATCGGCTCCGAGTACGACGGCGGATACGCCGAATATGTCGTCTGGCCGGCAGAGCTCTGTTTCGATATGCCGCTCGACAGTTTCGTTGACAGCGCCGTCTTCACGGTGAGCGGGTTGACGGCGTGGCATATGAACGAACAGATTGAGATTCAGCCGGGGCAGACGATCGTCGTCACGGGTGCGAGCGGTGGCGTCGGTTCGTTCAACGTCCAAATCGCGGCGAACGTGCATGGGGCGAACGTGTTCGCCATCGTCGGGGACTTGAAAGATGAAGCGAAGCTCAAGGAACTTGGGGCGGACCATGTCTTTTCATACCGCTCCGAGAGGCTTGCCGATGAGATTCTCGAGGCGAACGGAGGACCGGTCGATGCCGTACTCGACGTCGTCGGCGATGCCTTGTTCGCGACAGCGCTCAAGGTGTTGAAGAATGGCGGTAAGTTCTGTATTTCCGGTTCGGCCGGGGGGCAACAGACGAACCTCGACTTCCGGACGATGTATTTGAAACACATCACCATGTATGGTTCCGTGCTTGGCACACGCGCGGAGTTCCAAAC
Source organism: Exiguobacterium sp. s7 (assembly GCF_018618195.1). NCBI lineage: Bacteria > Bacillati > Bacillota > Bacilli > Caryophanales > Exiguobacterium > Exiguobacterium sp. s7. Next base: position 42,140 of record NZ_JACSLO010000001.1, read on the forward strand.
GATGCTCGAGGCGATTAAAGCTGGTAAGGTCAGGCCGATCGTCGACCGGACGTTCCCGCTCGCTGAGGCACGGGATGCGCAGGCGTATTTCAAACAGCGCGGCAAGTTCGGAAAAATCGTCCTCGTCCCATAACGAAAAGAGAGGAAACCGGACGATGATGTCCGATTTCCTCTCTTTTTTATGCCGCCACTTTCGCCCGGTCGATGACCGAGACGAGACGCCGGAACTGTTCAAGCCAAAACTGGAAGAACGGACCGATCAAGAAAATCGACAGCAAAGTCCCGAAAAAGACAGGTCCGCCCAGTACCCAGCCGATGAGGCAAGCCGTCAGTTCCATCCACGTCCGCATCATGCGGACCGACGTGTTGAATCGGTCGGCCAAGGCGAGTGTCAATCCGTCCCGTGGGCCGGCTCCGTAGCCGATGGCGACGTACAAGCCGGCACCCATGCCGATGACGAAGATGCCGAGGACGAGCCAGGCGATATTGAGCGCGATGCCGTCCAGTTGCGGCAACCAGTGGCGCTCGAGAATCAAATTCATGAACACCCCGACGAAGACGGCGTTGACGAGCGTCCCGAACTGGGGCCGAATCCGGTCCAGTATGTACTTGCAGAAGACGAGCAAGAGACCGACGAGCAAGATGATCGTCCCGACGGAAATCGGTGTGTGGCGGGCGAGGCCGAGATGGAGCACGTCCCACGTCGACACGCCGAGGTCGGCCGTGATCATCATCGATGACCCGAGGGCGAGCAGGAATAGACCGCTCATGAACAACGTCCACTTCAAGCTGATTCGTAAAGATTGTACCCATACCGCGTGCATGTTCGTCGCCTCGATTCCCTAAAATGTTCCATCATCATATCATAGTTGGTTTCACGACAAGAAAAAAACGCTTCAGACGAAGTCCGAAGCGCTTTGCTCACTTTTTAGGTGTCGAAGCTTTTTTTGCTTTGTTCTTTTTATAGTAATCGTAGACGAACGGTGCGACCGCTGTCGCGACTTTAATGAGTGTACCAAATTTACCTTTTCTAGCCATGTTGTTGCACCCCTTTCTGTTTCTAATGATGTATATTCCACCCGTTGCGGAAATGAAAACATATTTTGGACAGCTTCACCTTATGTAAGACAAGCATTCATGACCCATAATGAGGTCAGGAGGCGAAATCAATGAAGACGATTATCTGGTATCAAAACGATTTGCGGGTCGATGACCATCGTCCGCTCGAGGAGGCGCTCCGACACGAGGACACGATTGAAGGGCATTATTTCATCCGGGAAGATGAGCTCTCAGAGAACCGATTCGGGCATACCCCGCTAGGACCGAGACGGCTCCAATTTTTGAACGAGGCGCTCGAAGATTTAGGCGGGTCGCTCGCAACGCTCGGCATCCCTCTGTTCGTCCATGTCGGGCATCCGCTCGACGTGCTCGACCCGAACGACCGGCTATTGTTCCAGCGATCGATCGGTTTTAACGAACGGCTGCGCGAACGAGAAATCATGACCGCGTGGTGCGGCTCGTGTCAGGCGTTTGACGGCTTCACGCTCTATCCGCGGGCAGAAATCCCGTTCGAGCGCATGCCATTCCTCTTCACTGAGTTTCGAAAAGCTGTCGAAGCTGATGCGAGACCGGAAAAGCGATTCGACCGGACGCGTGAAGGGGAAGCATATCCGATTGATTTCCCTGTCACCTATGAACGAGTCGAGCAGGGCAAGCATACCGCGTTCCCATTCAAGGGCGGGGAGCGGGCAGGGCGGGAGCGGCTCACGGCCTATTTGGCGGGACCAATCCGGACGTATAAAGAGACACGAAACGGCTTCGGGGTCGACGACTCGTCGAAGCTGTCGGCTTATCTCGCCAACGGGTCGCTCTCACCGCGCCGGGTGCTGCACGAGCTCGAGCAACATGAGCGGTCACAGGGGGCGAATGAGTCGACGTATTGGCTCTATTTTGAGCTGCTTTGGCGTGAATTTTTTCAATGGGTCGCACTCGAGCAAGGTCAACGACTCTTCCGGGCCCAAGGAATCCGTTCGAAACGAAAGACGTGGCGCGTCGACCCTGACGTCATCGCGCGTTGGCAGGCGAGTGAAACAGGCGTCGACTTTGTCGATGCGTTCATGCGTGAGTTGAACGCGACGGGATGGATGTCGAACCGGGGCCGTCAAATCGTCGCGAGCTACTTCGCGAAAGAACTCGGGCAAGACTGGCGCATCGGCGCGTCCTATTTCGAATCGACGCTGATTGACTATGATGTCGCGAGCAACTACGGTAATTGGGCGTACCAGGCCGGTGTCGGCAACGACTCACGCGACCGGCATTTCAACGTCAGTCGGCAACAAGATACGTACGACCCGACCGGTGCGTTTCGTAACATGTGGTTGTGACGAAACTGTCACGAGAAGTCATCGTTTCTGATTGACTTCTTTTTACAGACAGTGCTATAGTAAGTTCAACAGATGGGATACCTGAGGTGTACGAGAGCCGCCTTCGTTATTTTGAGCCAACACTTTGAATACGGGAGACCGAACTGCTATCCAGATCAACTGCCTCATCACGTGCAGGAGGACTTGTGAAGGGGACGCTAGGTCACCCACCTGCTTAAGCAGGTTCAAAAGCAGGGCATCGTCACGGCACTCCGGGTCCCATCGATTTTATTGTAAAACGTCGCTAGGCGTCTTTTTTTTGATTATAATTCCGAGTAAAATAGTGTGAGAAAATAGGATTCATTTGGAGGAAGAGTATGTTACACCAGTTTTCACGTAATGAGTTGGCCATTGGTCAAGAAGGTTTAGAAACATTGAAAGGGAAGACGGTCGCCATCCTCGGTGTCGGCGGTGTCGGGTCGTTCGCGGCCGAGGCGCTCGCACGCAGTGGCGTCGGACGAATCGTGCTCGTCGATAAAGATGATATCGATATCACGAACGTCAACCGCCAGATTCACGCGCTCTTATCGACGGTCGGGCAACCGAAAGTCGAAGCGATGGCGACACGCCTCCTCGATATCAACCCTGAGCTCGAGCTCGTCAAATTAAAAATGTTCTACACGGAAGAGACGTTCGAGGAATTCTTCGCGCAAGACCTCGACTTCGTCATCGATGCCTCGGACACGATCATCTATAAGATCCACTTGATCGTCGAGTGCAAACGTCGTGGCATCCCGGTCATCTCGAGCATGGGCATGGCCAACAAGATGGACCCGACGCGCATCAAAGTCGTCGACATCAAGGATACGACATACGACCCGATCGCCAAAATGGTCCGGACGCGTCTCCGTAAAGAGCGCATCCATAAAGGCGTCCCGGTCGTCTTTTCAGACGAGTCGCCGATCGTGACACGCGAAGACGTGAACGAGGTCGTCGGGAAGAAAGATGCCCCGATCCGTAAAGCGAAGATGCCGCCGAGTTCGAACGCGTTCGTCCCATCGGTCGCCGGCCTCGTCGCAGCAGGGTATGTCATCAACCAAATGCTTGAGACAGCTGGTGTCGAGATCAACCGCATCCAGAAATGAAAAAACGACGCGGCTCAAAAGAGTCAGCGTCGTTTTTCCCAATAATCGAGTCGTTTTTGCAGCTGTTGCTCGAAGCCACGGCTCGTCGGTGTATAATATTTAGGACGTTTTCGGGCCAAGTTCTCCGGCCAGTAGTTTTGCGCGACGTAGCCGTCTTTCTCGTCGTGCGGGTATTTGTATCCGGCACCGTTGCCGAGCTCGCGGGCGCCTGGGCTGTGCGCGTCACGGAGATGGACCGGTACCGGACCGCCTTCGACCGTGCGGACGTGGTGAATCGCCTTATCGATGGCGGTGATGACCGCGTTCGATTTCGGTGCCGTCGCGAGATACAGGACGGCCTGTGCCATCGGGATCCGTGCCTCCGGGAAACCGACGTGTTCGCTCGCGCGAGCGGCCGCATCGACGATGACGAGCGCGTTCGGGTCACTGAGCCCGATATCTTCGGCCGCATGCACATAGAGCCTGCGCATGATGAAGCGCGGTGATTCGCCGGCCTCGATCATGACGGCGAGCCAGTACAGTGCCGCGTCCGGGTCCGAGCCGCGAATCGACTTAATGAACGCCGAGATGACGTCATAGTGCCGGTCACCCGTCTTGTCGTACTTGATGGCTTTTTGTTGAATCGACTCCTCGGCGACGTCGAGTGTGATTTGAATCTTGCCATCGACCTCGGGCGTCGTCAATACGGCCAGCTCGAGGGCGTTCAACAGGACACGGTAGTCACCGTCCGCCATTTTGATATAATGGTCCACGGCAGCTTCCTCGATTTGGACGGGATAGTTGCCGAGTCCCTTTTTATCAGCGAGAGCCCGCTCCAAGACGACACGAAGTTCGTCTGGTCCAGGCGGTTCGAGCCGAAACACGGTCGCGCGCGACAGCAACGCCGCGTTGACCTCAAAACTCGGGTTTTCGGTCGTCGCCCCGATCAAGATGAGCTTCCCGGCCTCTAGTGCCGGGAGCAGGGCGTCTTGTTGCAGTTTATTGAAACGATGAATCTCGTCTAAAAATAAAATCGTTCGTTCTTGCTCGAAATCAAACCGGGACTCGGCCTCGCGGATGACGCTCCGGAGTTCATCGAGTTTGGCCGTGACGGCGTTCAATTGCACGAACGTCGCTTTCGTATAATTCGAGATGACGCGGGCGAGCGTCGTCTTGCCCGTTCCCGGCGGTCCATACAAGATAATCGTGCCGAGGCGGTCGGCCTCGATGGCCCGCCGCAGCAATTTGCCTTCGCCGATGATGTGGCGTTGACCGATGACTTCGTCTAACGTTTCAGGCCGCATCCGATTGGCGAGCGGGCCGCTATTCGATTGCTGAAATAAATCACTCATACGTACACATTCCTTTCGACAAACGTTTGTTCGACTAGTATAGCAGAAGGAGACATGAAGATGAAAATATCTACAAAAGGTCGTTATGGATTGACGATCATGATCGCACTGGCCCGGGAAACGGACAATAAACCGCTCAGCTTGAAAAAGATTGCGGCCCGGCATGACTTGCCGGAACATTACTTAGAGCAGTTGATCGGTCCACTTCGCAACGGCGGTCTCGTCAAGAGCGTCCGCGGGGCGTACGGCGGCTATCAGCTCGTCAAACCGGCAACGGACATCACGGCGGGAGAAATCATCCGCTTGCTCGAAGGGCCGCTCACAATCGTCGAAGACTCAGAAGCGGACGATGCCGTGAAACGGAAGCTTTGGGATAAAATCAAAGCGGCGATCGAGAAAGTGCTCGAAGAGACGACACTCGCCGATCTCGCTGAAGAAGATTCTGATGGCTATATGTTCTATATATAAAGATGAGGTGAACGAATATGAACTATTTTGATCATGCCGCAACGACGCCGATGCGTCCGGAAGTGCTCGAAGCGATGACACCTTATATGCTCGAACATTATGGCAACCCGTCGAGCATCCACGGCATCGGACGAACGGCGCGCGCCGCACTGGATACTTCGCGCCGGACGCTCGCCACGTGGATCGGGGCGACCCCGAACGAGATTGTCTTCACATCGGGCGGCACCGAGTCGGACAACTATGCATTGTTCGGTACGGCTTACGCGAATCAACATAAAGGTAAACATGTGATCACGACGAAAGTCGAACACCACGCCGTCTTGCACGCGATGGAGCAACTCGAGCGGGAAGGATTCGAAGTGACGTATCTCGATGTCGACGCGACGGGTGCGGTGACGCTTGACTCCGTTCGTGCTGCGCTCCGGGACGATACGATCCTCGTCTCGGTCATGTACGGCAACAACGAGGTCGGCACACTTCAACCGATTGCGGAAATCGGTGCGCTCCTCGCCGACCATCAGGCCTATTTCCATACGGACGCGGTCCAAGCGCTCGGCACGGAAACGATTGACGTCAAGGCGCTCGGGGTCGATTTATTGTCGGCCTCGGCCCATAAAATCAATGGCCCGAAAGGTATCGGTTTTCTTTTTATAAAAACAGGTGTAAAATTAGCGACGCGTTCTTTTGGAGGACAACAAGAACGGAAACGTCGAGCCGGCACGGAAAACGTTCCGGGTGCCGTCGGGTTCCAACAAGCAGCCGAACTGGCCAAAATCGAGCAAGTCGAACGAGTGGGCGCGTACCAGCAAATGACCGAGGCGCTCTTCAAGCGACTCGATGAACTCGGAGTCGAGTATGACGTGAACGGGGCGAACCGCTTACCGCACATCGTCAACTTGTATCTCCCGGGCATCGAACTTGAACCGTTCCTCATCATGATGGACATGCGCGGCTTTGCCATCTCGAGCGGCAGTGCCTGCACGGCAGGGTCGATTGAACCGTCACACGTATTGACGGCGATGTTCGGGACGTCGGATCGGACGAAACAGTCCGTCCGCATCAGCTTTGGACATGGCAACTCGGTCGCAGACGTGGAGCGGCTCGCCGAACGACTCTCTGAGGTCGTCTCGACATTCACGAACGGAGTGAGATAAATCATGAACTTACGCACAAAAGCCCCTGCCGAGACGACGGTCGTCGTCGGGATGTCAGGCGGCGTCGATTCATCGGTGACGGCCCATTTGCTGAAAGAGCAAGGGTATAACGTTATCGGAATCTTTATGAAAAACTGGGATGATACGGACGAGAACGGTGTCTGTACGGCGACCGAAGACTATGAAGATGTCATTGCGGTCGCGAACCAAATCGGGATCCCTTATTATGCGGTCAACTTTGAGAAAGAATATTGGGACCGCGTGTTCGAATACTTCTTGGCCGAGTACCGTCTCGGGCGGACGCCGAACCCGGACGTCATGTGTAACAAGGAAATCAAGTTCAAGGCATTCCTTGACCACGCGCTTCGCCTCGGTGCCGACTTCGTCGCGACCGGGCACTACGCACGGGTCGAGTACGTCGACGGTGAGCATCGACTTCTTCGTGGGAAAGATGACAACAAAGACCAAACGTACTTCTTGAACCAGTTGTCACAAGACCAACTCGCGCGGACGATGTTCCCGATTGGTCATATGGACAAGAAAGACGTCCGTGTCATCGCCGAAGAAGCGGGACTCGCGACAGCGAAGAAAAAAGATTCGACGGGCATCTGCTTTATCGGAGAGCGCAACTTCAAAGAGTTCCTCTCGGAGTATTTGCCATCACAACCAGGCATCATGCAGACGCTCGATGGGGAACAAAAAGGAAACCATGACGGGCTCATGTATTACACGCTCGGTCAACGCCACGGCCTCGGCATCGGCGGAGACGGGGACCCATGGTTCGTCGTCGGCAAAAACGTGGAAGAAAACATCCTCTACGTCGGCCAAGGGTTCCATCATGACGCGCTCTATTCGGACGCGTTGCTCGCATCGAAGCTGTCATGGACAGGTGCCGTACCAACAGGTGAGTTCCGGGCGACGGCGAAATTCCGCTACCGTCAACAAGACGTGCCTGTGACGATCGCGCCACTTGAAAATGGCGAAGTGCTCGTCAAATTTGATGAGCCGCAACGTGCCATCACGCCAGGACAGGCTGTCGTCTTCTATGACGGTGATATCTGCCTCGGTGGTGCGACGATTGACGAAGCGTATCGAAACGGAAAACGACTCGACTATATCGGATGAGGTGATGACTTTGAACGCAAACGAATTAGGCATCCAAGCGATGCAACAAGGTGAGTTCGAACAGGCGGCCAAGCAGTTCAATGCTGCCATCGAAGCGGACCCGACGGACCCGACCGGTTACGTCAACATCGGTACGCTCTTGCAAGCGATCGGCGACCATGAACGGGCCGTCGTCTTTTACGATAAGGCGCTCGAACTCGACAACGCGTTCGGCGCGGCCCATTACGCGAAGGGAGCGCTCGCCTATGAGCTCGAACAGCTCGACTTGGCCGAGGCATCTCTGCGTCAGGCGCTGCTCGCCGGGATGGACGACGCCGACCTTCATTTCATGCTCGGCTTGACGTACAAAGCGATGGGCGATTTCGTCCGGGCGTTGCCGCGTCTCCGGGAAGCGATGAAGCAGGCACCGGAAGACGTCGAGATTTCGTTCCAATACGGGCTCGCGCTCGCGCAGAATGAACAGCTCGACGAGGCCGTCGAAGCGCTCGAGCATACGCTCGACCTCGACGCGAGCCACACGGACGCGCGCTACAACTTGGCGATCGCCTACGCCTTTCTCGGTGAACAGGACAAGACGTACGCCGAGCTCGAGCGTGTGCTCGAGTTGCAACCGGACCACGCGCTCGCGTATGACGCGAAAGCGAAGATGGATGACCTACTCCGGAACTGAATGATTTGAAAGTGCCCCTGCGATTTTTCGCAGGGGCACTTTTTGATTAATCCCAATAATAGATGGTTTGCTCACTCCAGGTGATCGTCGCCTGGTGATAATTCGGAGTGATTTCGTCCCCAATAGTAAAGGAACAGAATCCTCGTTTCATTCGAGTAAATTCAAAACAAATCAATTTGAACGTCTTCCAATCCGACCCTGGGGCGGAACAGTCGCCGTATGAAAAGCCGGTGATACATTCAGGGAGGGTGAGCGTCATGTCGACACCTCCCCGATGACCCAAATCAAAAGATTAAAAGTCATCAATACCAGTGTGCCGGCGAGCGCGATGTAGCTCCACAAGACACGCTTTCCGGACTTGGCTCGTCGTACACCATCCATCAAAATCAGGAAACTCGTCCCGAATGAGACGAACGCCAACGCTGCAAACGAAGTGGGTCGGTCGAGCGTGGGAAACGCATCGATTACAAAATACAGCCCAAAGGTGAGCAAGCCTAAACAAGCCATGAGGAAAAGCGGGAAGAAACGCATATGGCACGACCTTTTCCATTTTCTCTCATCGTATCATGTAGGTTGTCGAGCGTACATGTGAATCAGAGCTGTTTCGTCGTGATCTTCACGGGCTCGCCGGCGAACTCACCGTAGGCCTCGTCCATATTTTTCGTGTATAGCTCGATCACGTTCTTGCTCGGGTCTTTGAAGTAGGCCGAGCGCTCTTTACCGTTGACCGTCTCGTCCTCGTCCCACGTCCGGAGTTTCGTCGGAATGTTTGACGCCTCTAACACTTCGAGCGCTTGGTCGAACGACTCCATCGGAACGAAAAATGCGCAGTGGACGTGGGCGCCGCCTTCATCATAGAGCGTGTCCCACTCGGTCACGTCCTCTTGGCGATTCGATTCTTCTTCTGACGTGAAATCTCGTTTCAACCAAAGGCCGAGGCGAGTATTCCCACCGACATAGAGCCACGTCGCCCAAGGTTCGTCCGCGTGCTCCTGTGCCTCGCTCGGTTCGGCATCATCACCGACCCATTGTTCGACGACGGGCAGTCCGAGCTTGCCGTGCCAAAAATCGACGGCCTCGGTCATGTCGGTCACTTCTAACACGAGTTCACACAGGCCACTGATTGGAATCCGGTTCGTCATACATAATCCCTCCTTCATAGGTTCACTCGAACAGTTCCCGCTTTGATTCGACGAAAAACGTGCATAGCCGTCCGAGTGTTCGGGAAATGGATTAGCAATGTGAGAGGGGAGAAAGCATATGCGGATGTTTAGTTTGGTCAGCGTCGTTATTTTTTTCATCATCGAATGGTTCATGCTCGGTCGTCTGTTCATCGAAGTCGATAATCGTCTCGCGACGGGCGAGTGGACGAATAATCTCTTGTTCCGGGTCGTCGTCGAGTCGGAACGGGCGACGACCGTGCTGTTACTCTTGTTTGCGACATTTTTTGTGATCGGTGTCGTCATGCATTGGGTATTGTCGGCGAACAAGTCCTGGTCCGTGACGTTTGGTGCGGTCGGAGTGGCGTGGATCGTCCCGGCCCTGCTTGCCCTCGTAGCTTGGTTCATTCCGAATCCGTACGTCCAGCTAGGAATCATCGTGTTGCAGTTGTCGTTCATCCCGCTCGTCCCGTTCGTCAGACAGACGGTAAGGCTCGGTCACATCGTGTTGAACTGGGGCGTCCACGTCATCGCCGCGGGACTTGTGCTGTTGATTCAGCGACCATCGCTTGAGCAACTGTTTCGTGTCGAGCGGACCGAACTGTTCGAGCGGCTCGAAGGTTATGTCAATTCGGGGGAGCTGGAACGGTTCGAACGACTGCTTGAAACCGTGGACTTGGAACAACTTGAGCGCATCTTGAACCGAATCGATGTCGATCAGCTGATTCGGATTCTTGAACGTGTCGACCTCGACCAGCTCGAGCGCATCCTCAACCTGTTCAGTTAGGCGATTTGTCCTACCGTTCAAACTCGGGCTATAATGGGGGATGGAAAACTAGCTGGAGGTGGCTCGAATGATGGCAGCACCTTACGAGTTGACAGGAAAAGTCATCCGCGTCCTGTTTCAATCGGAAGAAGAAGCGCACACGATCGCGCTCGTACGTATAAAAGAAAAGAACTTTGAGACAGACGAGACCGAGATGGTCATCGCCGGTGTCGGCGTCGGCATTGAAAAAGGCGAGACGTATAAAGCGCACGGGCGTCTCGTCGACCATCCCCGATTCGGGAAACAGATGAAAGCGGAATGGATCCGCCGTGTCGTCCCGATGACAAAACGGGCGGCCGTCCGGTTTTTGACGAACGGCTCTTTCCCGGGAATCGGGCAAAAGACGGCCCAAAAGATTGCCGACGCACTCGGAGACGACTGCATCGACCAAATCGTCAAGCATCCGAGTATCTTGTCGAACGTCGACGGCTTGAAAGAAAAGCAGGCCCGTGTCATCACCGAGCGGTTGAACGTGTTGTATGGGGTCGATCAGTTGCTGTTGTTTTTGGCGCCGTTCGACGTCACACCGCGACTCGCCTCGAAGATTCATAAAGAGTATGAAGGTCGGGCGATGGAGACGATCGAGAAAAATCCATACGCCCTCATGTATGACGTTCAAGGCATCGGCTTTAAGACGGCCGACGCCATCGCCGCCCACTTTGGCATCCAAGGGATTCACCCGGAACGGATCGCGGCGGCCGTGTTGTATGTGCTCGAACTCGAGCAAGGGAACGGGCACTTGTTCGTCACGGCCGATCAGCTCGCGAGTGAGATGCCGCGCATCATCGGCGGTGATCCGGGCGAGGCGCTCGTCTCGGCACTCGAAACGCTTGCGAATGACGAACGAGTTATCGTCGAGGACGGGGTCGTCTATCATCCACGCGTGTACCGGGCCGAACAAAAAGCGGCCGAGGAACTCGCGCGCATCATGTCGACATCGACGACGGAAGACGTCGATATGACGACAATCTTTGATGCGGTCGGTCGCGTCGAGGAGATGTTCTCGATCGAGTATGCCAAGCAACAACGAGAGGCGATCGAACTTGCCTTGAAGTCGCCGCTCATGGTGCTGACAGGCGGACCCGGGACCGGTAAAACGACCGTCGTCCGTGGTATCATCCACGCGCTCAGCGACGTGTTCGACTGGAAGCTCGAACCGGTACAGAACCAACCGTTCCCGTTCGTGCTCGCCGCACCGACCGGCCGGGCCGCGAAACGGCTCAGTGAGTCGACGGGCTTGCCAGCCTCGACGATTCACCGTCTCTTAAAGTTTGATGGTAGCTCATTCCAAGTCGATGACACGAATCCGCTCGTCGGAAAAGTGCTCATCGTCGACGAGGCGTCGATGATTGATATCTTCTTGTTCCGCAGCCTGCTTCGGGCTGTGCCGAACGGGATGAAAATCCTCTTCGTCGGGGACCGGGATCAATTGCCTTCGGTCGGACCGGGCCAAGTGCTCGCCGATTTGATGGCGACCGACGGGATTCCCGTCGTCCGGCTCGATGTCGTCCATCGGCAGGCGTCCGAGTCGAGCATCCTGCGCCTGGCGCACGCACTCAACGCGAAACAGATGCCGGACGATTTGCTCGCGGCACTACCGGACCGTCGCTTTTATACGGCCAACCAAGAGACGGCACTGCAAGCGATCTGTCAAATGGCCGGGGCCGCGCTGCGAAAAGGTTATTCCCCATTCGATATTCAAGTGCTCGCGCCGACGTACCGTGGGGTATGCGGCATCGACGGATTGAACGAGGCGCTCCAAAACGTTTTCAATCCGAAATCGGCGGCCCGGGAAGTGAAGCACGGCAACCGGACGTACCGAAACGGGGATAAAGTGCTCCAACTCGTCAATAACGCCGAGGAGAACGTCTATAACGGCGATATCGGTGAAATCACGAACATTTTCTATGCGAAAGAAAACGTCGACAAGGTCGACAAAATCTATATCCGCTTCGATCAGACCGAGGTCGAGTATAACCGGAGCGAATGGGACCAGTTCACCCACGCCTATGCCATCACCATCCATAAGTCACAAGGGTCCGAGTTCCCGATCGTGCTCATGCCCGTCTTCTTCAACGGCGGCTTCCGCTCGTCGCGCAACTTGATTTATACGGCCGTCACCCGGGCGAAGAAGAGTTTGCTCTTGTTCGGAGACGTCCGTGCGCTCGAGGCGGCGACGCGAGAAGAAGAGCCGGTGCGGCGGACGAAACTCGTCGAGCGGCTAGGCGGCAAGTCTTGACGTCTCCCGATTGACGTGTGATAATGACGAATAGAAAACTGAAACGATTAAAGACGATGAAGGAAATGAGTACGTCGTAACCGCCTCACCAGAGACATCTTCCTAGGCTGTGAGAAGATGGGGGTCCGGTCGACCGAAGCTAGTCTGGAGTCCCCACTCACCCTGGGCGCCTCATCCGCGTTATCGGATGTTCGAGGCACGGCTTTGCCGTGCGAACGAGGGTGGTACCACGAAGCGATGCTTTCGTCCCTTTCCACAGGGATGAGCATCGCTTTTTTTCGTTTCGTTTAAACTGAAGGAGGAATTGTTGATGAAACCGCTCAAACCATTAACTGGCGCACAGATTCGCCAAATGTATTTAGATTTCTTCAAATCAAAAGGACACAGTGTCGAGCCGAGTGCCTCACTCGTACCGGTCGAGGACCCGACGCTTCTTTGGATCAACTCAGGCGTCGCGACGCTCAAAAAATACTTTGACGGCCGTGTCATTCCAGCCAACCCGCGCATCGTCAACGCGCAGAAGTCGATTCGGACAAACGATATCGAGAACGTCGGGAAGACGGCGCGTCACCATACGTTCTTCGAAATGCTCGGGAACTTCTCGGTCGGTGATTACTTCCGCGAAGACGCGATCAAATGGGGCTGGGAACTTCTGACGAGCGACGAATGGTACGGGCTCGACCCGGATCGCTTGTCGGTGACGATTCACCCGGAAGATGAAGAAGCGAAACAACTTTGGCTCGCACTTGGCGTGCCGGCCGACCGCATCATCCCACTCGAAGAGAACTTCTGGGAAATCGGGGAAGGCCCGTCTGGCCCGAACACAGAAATCTTCTTCGATCGCGGACCTGCGTTCGGCGACGACCCGACCGACCCAGAGCTATACCCGGGCGGCGAGAACGAGCGTTACCTTGAGATTTGGAACATCGTTTTCAGTCAGTTCAACCATGACGGGCACGGCAACTATACCGAGCTCCCACGGAAAAACATTGATACAGGGATGGGTCTCGAGCGGATGGCGAGCGTCATGCAAGACGTACCGACGAACTTCGACACGGACTTGTTCATGCCAATCATCCGCGAGACAGAGAAAATCAGCGGCGAGACGTACCGCACCGACAGCAGCAAAGACGTGGCGTTCAAAGTCATCGCTGACCACATCCGCACCGTCTCGTTCGCGATCGGCGACGGGGCGCTCCCATCGAACGAAGGCCGCGGCTACGTGCTTCGTCGTTTGCTCCGCCGTGCCGTCCGCTATGCGAAGATGCTAGGCATCGAGCGTCCGTTCATGTATGAGCTCGTCGACGTCGTCGGCGACATCATGGTCGACTTCTACCCTGAAGTCCGTGAGAAGAAAGACTTCATCAAGAAAGTCGTCAAGAATGAAGAAGAACGTTTCCACGAGACGCTCCATGACGGTCTCGCTATCTTGAACGAAGTCGCGAAAGCGCAAAAAGCGGCCGGTTCGAACGTCATCAGCGGTGAAGATGCGTTCCGTCTCTACGATACGTACGGTTTTCCGCTCGAGTTGACGATCGAGTACGCCGAAGACCACAAATTGACGGTCGACGAGGATGGATTCAAACAAGCGATGAACGCCCAGCGTGAACGCGCTCGGACTGCCCGTGCCGACGTTGAGTCGATGCAAATCCAGTCAGGCGTTCTTGCAGAAATTACGCTTCCATCATCATTCGTCGGGTACACGAACCTCGGAACTGAAGCGAAAATCATCAGCTTGATTCATGATGGAGAGCTCGTTGACGTCGTCGCAGCTGGGGAAGAAGCGCAAGTCATCCTCGATCAGACGCCATTCTACGCTGAGAGCGGCGGTCAAATCGGCGATAAAGGACAAATCGTCGGGTCGGACTTCGTCCTTCACGTGAAAGACGTCTCGAAAGCGCCGAATGGCCAAAACTTGCACACGGTCACGGTCACGTCAGGTGTCGCCAAGGCAGAAGTCGCGGTGACGGCTACGGTCGACTTCGATTCGCGTCAAGCGATCATCAAAAACCACACAGCGACGCACTTGTTGCATCGCGCGTTGAAAGACACGCTCGGTGAGCACGTCAACCAAGCAGGTTCACTCGTGACACCAGACCGTCTCCGCTTTGACTTCTCGCACTTCGGCCAAGTGACGGCTGAAGAGCTCCAATCGATCGAACGTCAAGTGAACGAGCGTATCTGGGCGTCAATCGCTGTCGATATCGAAGAAATGAACATCGCCGATGCGAAAGCGAAAGGTGCGATGGCGCTCTTCGGTGAGAAGTACGGGGATGTCGTCCGCGTCGTCGCTGCCGGTGACTCGGTCGAACTTTGCGGTGGCTGCCACGTCGGCAACACGGCGGAAATCGGTCTCTTCAAAATCTTGTCGGAATCAGGAATCGGAGCCGGTACACGTCGCATCGAGGCGGTCACAGGAGCTGGTGCTTACGAAGTGATGAACCAGCACATCGAGACGCTCGAGACGGCAGCAAAACTGCTCAAGACAAAACCACTCGAAGTGCCGACGCGTGTCCAAGCGCTTCAAACTGAAATGAAAGAACTCGAACGCGCGAGCGAATCGCTCAAAGCGAAACTCGCCAACATCGAAGCATCGTCACTCACAGACGCCATCGAGACGTTCGGTGATGTCCAATTGATCGCTAAGCGCGTCGACGGACAAGACATGGACGCGCTCCGTGGCATGGTCGACGAATTGAAAGGCAAGCTCGGCTCGGCCGTCATCTTGCTCGGCTCGGCGAACGGCGACAAGGTCAACCTCGTCGCAGGTGTGACGAAAGACTTGAACGACCGTGGCTTCCATGCCGGGAAATTGATCAAAGAAGTGGCGACACGTTGTGGCGGAGGCGGCGGAGGCCGTCCTGACATGGCGCAAGCCGGAGGCCGTGATGCGACAAAACTGGATGAAGCATTGAAGTTTGCTTCACATTACGTTCAATCACTGGCATAATAGAGTGTGAAGTGCAAACGGAAAGAGGTGGATTCTTGTGAGCCAAATGGATCGCACGATGCAATTCAATTTTCCAGAAGATGATAATCGAGCCAACACTCGGGAGACACTGATCACGGTGTATCAAGCACTCGAGGAGAAAGGCTACCAACCGATCAATCAAATCGTCGGATACTTGTTGTCAGGTGACCCTGCCTACATCCCGCGTCATAACGATGCGCGAAACTTAATTCGCAAAATCGAACGAGATGAACTGCTCGAAGAGCTGGTCAAATCGTATTTGAACGATCGTAGAGAGGATTAATATGAAGCGAGTCATGGGGCTCGATGTCGGTTCGAAGACGATTGGGGTCGCCGTGAGCGACCTCATGGGATGGACGGCGCAAGGTGTGGAGACGGTCTACTGGACCGAGCCGGACTTTGAGGAAGCCGTCCGCCTGCTTCAACCGATTATTGAGCAGTACGATGTGAAAGAAGTCGTTGTCGGTCTCCCGAAGAACATGAACGCGACAATCGGACCTCGGGGCGAGGCGTCACAGGCGTTTGCCGCGGCCCTCACCGAAGCGACCGGTTTGCCGACGGTTCTCGTCGACGAGCGTTTGACGACGATGCAAGCGGAGCGGATGCTCATTTCAGCAGACGTCAGCCGAAAAAAGAGAAAGGCCGTCATCGATAAGATGGCAGCCGTCATGATTTTACAAAATTACCTGGATCGTGCAGGCAAATAAGGAGGAATTACTCATGGCAGAAATCCGTCGTGAAGAAGAAATGTACCGTATTCCAGACGAAAATGGAGACGAGCATTTATTTGCAGAAATTTTCCGGATGACGAGCGACCGCTCGAAGAAGACGTTTGTCGTTCTTGAGCCGGTCGGCAATCCAGAAACAGAAGACGAAGATGACGACACAATCGAAGTGTACGCGTTTGAAATCGAAGAACTTGAAGATGGCGAGTTCATCTTGAAGCTCGTCGAAGACGATGATGACTTCGAGGAAGTCATGGAAGCGTTCGATATCGTCAATGACGAAGTTGGTTTAGACTAATACGTGGACGGGCGGCTAGGGGAAACCCTCGTCGCCCATCTTCATAACAGAAGAACAGGGGAGAAATGCGCATGAACCATCCATCGATGTTTGATGAGAAGCGTGCACGTAACCGGATCGTTCGGCGAATTACGGTCATCATCCTTGCTGTCTTTCTTCTAGTGATCGCCACAGGTGCCGCGGTATCTTATGCGTTCGTGAAACGATCGCTTGAACCCGTTGACCCAGCTTCGACCGAAACGGTCGAGGTCGAGGTTCCGCTCGGTGCAGGTTCTGGTTACATTGGCGAACTACTCGAAGAGAATGGCCTCGTGAGGAATAGCACGATTTTCCGTTTTTACACACGGTTTAAAAATGAATCATCGTTCCAAGCGGGGACGTATACGTTGTCTCCGTCACAATCACTTGACGAGTTGATCGCCACGTTGAAGACGGGGAAAGTCATCGTCGTCCCGGATATCAAATTAGTGATCCCGGAAGGCTTTACGATCGACCAAGTCATCTCGCGTCTCGCAAAACAGGCTGATATTCCGAAAAAAGAGATTTCGGACCAACTGAGCGACGAGGAGTATATCCGCTCGCTCGTCAATGAGCATGAGATGCTGACGGACGAAGTGCTCGCCGACGGAATTTATCACCCGCTCGAAGGTTACTTGTTCCCGGCAACGTATGAGTTCGATAAAGGTGTGACGCTCACTCAGATCATCGATGAGATGCTCAAGCCGACCGAACAGCTCTATCTCGAATACGGCGATGCGGTCGAAGCGTCGGGACGCACGTTCCATGAGACGTTATCGCTCGCCTCGGTCGTTGAGAAAGAAGCGGTCTCGACGGAAGACCGTCAAGAGATCGCGGGTGTGTTCGAGAACCGTCTGGCCGATGGCATGAAGTTGCAGTCCGACCCGACCGTCTGGTACGGTACCGGGGAGACTTCGATTTTCACATCGTTCAACGATCTCCAAAACGATTCACTTTATAACACATACCGCTACGAAGGGATCCCAATCGGACCAATCGCTGCGGTCAGTCGTGACGCGTTCGTCGCCACGCTCAATCCGAACGATACGGATAACGTTTATTTCTACGCCCGACCACCGCGTGAAGGATTCCCGAACGGGGAAGTCTTGTTCGAAGTGGAGTACGAGGCGCACCAACAGAACGTCAACAAGTATCGTCCAGAATGGGAAGCGTTCGAAGAAGCAAACAACAATTGACGGATATGCGACCGGAAGCCTTGGCTTCCGGTCGTTTGAATGATTAGAGAGTAAGAGGTGTACGACGTGGAACATTCATCCTATGAAGGTTACGTGGAGAACTTGGTCACGCCCCGGTCGCCGTTATTGGCGGAGATGGAGGCGTTCGCCCGAGAACATCACGTGCCGATCATGGACTTGACCGGATCTGAAGTGTTGCTGTCGCTTCTCGCGATGCAACGTCCGAAACGGATCCTTGAGGTCGGTACGGCAATCGGATACAGTGCGATTCGAATGGCTGAACTGTTGCCGGACGCAGAAATCGTCACGATCGAACGAAACGCACGACGTCACGAAGAGGCGCTCGGCTTTATCGGACGCTCGGACGTATCGGACCGAATCACTGTCATTCATGGTGATGCGGTGGAGTTGATCGGGACGATTGAAGGAGAATTCGATGCGGTCTTTATCGACGCGGCCAAAGGTCAGTATCAAAAATTCTTTGATGGGTATGGCGCTTTAGTACCAATTGGTGGTACGATTTACAGCGATAATTTATTTTTACGAGGGGACGTCCTGCTCGAGGATGTGTCAGTGCTTGACCGTCGACGCCGCCGGCTCGTTCGTCTCGTAAAAGAGTTTACTGAGCAATTGATGGCACGGACCGATTATCATACTGCAATTTTGCCCCTTGGTGATGGCCTAGCAATCAGTCGTAAATTACGATGAGGAGGACTTAACTTTGATGCAACATAAACCCGTCATTATCGGCGTGGCCGGGGGGACCGGATCAGGTAAGACGACCGTGGCCCGCGCGCTCGTGGATGCGTTCAAAGGACAATCGGTCGTCATGATCGAGCAAGACGCGTATTATAAAGACCAGTCAGAGATGACGATGGAAGAACGATATAAGACGAACTATGACCACCCGTTCGCATTCGATAACGATCTTTTGATCGAGCATATCAAGCAGTTACAAGAGCACAAGGCCATCGAGAAACCGGTGTATGACTATGCGGCGCACACGCGCTCGGACAAGACGATCTTAATCGAGCCGGTCGACGTCGTCATCGTCGAAGGCATTTTGGCGCTCGAGGACGATCGTCTGCGTGACTTGATGGACATTAAAGTGTTCGTCGACACGGATGCGGACGTCCGTATCCTACGCCGGATGCAGCGCGATCTCAATGAGCGGGGCCGGTCGATCAACTCGGTCGTCGCCCAATATACGAATGTCGTCCGGCCGATGCATCTTCAATTTTGTGAGCCGACGAAACGTTATGCGGACATCATCGTACCTGAAGGTGGAGAAAACTTTGTCGCCATCGATTTGCTCGTGACGAAGATTCGCTGGGTGCTCACAGAACGCAACCGGGCATAAGGAAATAAATCGTTTTCAATTTAACCTAGCTGTAATATACTAGGAGACAATGAAGGAGTGACAGAAATGGCTGAAAAACAACATTACATGACGTTAGACGGAAAAGCTAAGATCGAAAATGAATTGAACGAACTGAAGACGGTGCGCCGTAAAGAAGTCGTTGAGAATATTAAGATCGCCCGCGATTTCGGAGACTTGTCTGAGAACGCTGAATATGATGCAGCGAAAGAAGAGCAGGCAATGGTCGAAGGACGCATCGCCCAACTTGAAGAGATGCTTCGTAACGCCGTCATCATCCAAGATGACGTAGCCGACAACTCGATGGTCGCCATCGGGAAAACGGTAACGTTCTTCATTCAAGAAGATAACGAAGACGAGACGTACACAATCGTCGGTGGCGCCGAGGCCGACCCATTCACAGGGAAAATCTCGAACGAATCACCGATCGCCAAAGCGCTTCTCGGCCGTACGGTCGGAGACGTGGTCAACGTTCAAACGCCAGGCGGCGACATGGTCGTCGAAATTAAAGAAATCAAGTAACACTAACGAGCGACATCCATCTGGAGGTCGCTCTCTTTCTGAGGAGGCACATAACATGAAAATCGGAATCATTGGAGCGATGGAAGAAGAAGTAAACTTGCTCCGCAACGAATTGACGGAACGGACAGACACGGAAATCGCAAATTATCACTTCTATGAAGGATACCTTGGCAACGTGGAAGTCGTCATTTTGAAATCAGGCATCGGCAAAGTGAACGCGGCCATCGGGACAACGCTCTTGATCGATAAGTTCAAACCGGACGTCGTCATCAACACCGGTTCAGCCGGCGGCTTCAAAAAAGGGATGAAAGTCGGCGATGTCGTCGTCTCGACAGAAGTCCGTCACCACGATGTCGACGTGACAGCGTTCGGCTACGAGTATGGGCAAGTTCCAGGCATGCCGGCGGCGTATACGGCCGATGCGCACTTGATGGACGTCTGTAAAGAAGTCATCGAGAGTCTCCATGACGTGAACGTCCATACGGGCCTCATCGTGACGGGCGACTCATTCATCAATGACTCAAAACGGGTGGCGGACATCCTCGGACATTTTGATGGCGTCGCCGCCGTCGAGATGGAAGCCGCTCCGATCGCACAGACGTGCTACCAGTTTGGTGTCCCGTTCGTCGTGACTCGTTCGATCTCGGACAGCGCCGATGAGGAAGCGAACTTGTCGTTCGACGAATTTTTAGAGACGGCATCGATTAACTCGGCGAAAATGGTCATGGCCGTCACGAAACGACTCGGCCAAAGTGAATAATCGAGAGGGATGCGTTGACATCCCTTTTTTATTCCCTTATATTAGTACCAGATACTAAGAATAGGGGTCATCAACATGAACATTGGAATCATTGGCATCGGTTCGTTCCTTCCGGACAACCGGATCACGAACATCGATTTGGAAAAACGAATGGATACGAGCGACGAATGGATTCGGACCCGGACCGGGATCGAGGCGCGCCATTTGGCAGACGCTGATTTGAGCGTTGCCGATATGGCCACAAAGGCTGCCGAACGGGCGCTTCAAAGTGCGGGTGTGTCGATTGAAGATATCGACGCGATCATTTGCGCGACGGCGACGGCGCCATCATTCCCAGCGACGGCTTGTCTCGTGCAAGCCAACCTTGGGGCAAAGCAAGCGGTCGCCTTCGACGTTAGCGCCGCCTGTAGCGGCTTCATCTTCGCGATGGATACGGCGAAGAGCATGATGCTCGCGAAAGGGTTGAAGCGCACACTCGTCATCGGAGCTGAGAAGATGGGCAACTTGATCGATTGGGACGACCGTTCGACCGCCGTCTTGTTCGGTGATGGGGCGGGTGCCGTCGTTCTCGGCGAAGACGAGGTGGCCGCCATCGAGTCGGTCATTCTCGGGAGTGACGGAACCGGCGGAAAGTTCTTATATGAGAATGAAGAAGGTAAGATTGTCATGAACGGTCGTGAAGTGTTCAAATTCGCCGTCCGTAAGATGCCTGACATCGTCTTAGAGGCGTTGCAAGGGGCCGGGAAGACGATTGAAGACCTCGACGTCCTCGTGCCGCACCAGGCGAACCGTCGTATCATTGACGCAGCGATTGAACGGTTAGGGATTGACGAAGCAAAAGTTGTCGTCACGATTCAAGACCATGCGAACACGTCAGCTGCTTCAATTCCACTTGCTTTGGCCGAAGCGGTCAAGCAACGGAAAATCTCAAACGGTCAAACGATCGTCGTCGCCGGCTTCGGCGCCGGGCTCACATGGGGAGCGAGCTGTTTAACATGGAATAACGCTAACATCACGGAGGAGATTAACGCATGAAACGAGTAGTCATCACAGGATTAGGAGTCGTTTCCCCACTCGGGAACGACGTTACGGCAATGTGGGAGCGACTGTTGAACGGGGAAAATGCAGTCGATACGTTAACAAAGATTGATATTAGCCAGTATCCGGCGAAAGTCGGGGCGGAAGTAAAGGAATGGAACATCGATCATTTGGTCGAACCGAAGGAAGCGCGCAAGATGGATTCGTTCATTCAATATTCGATTCTTGCGGCTGACGCTGCGCATCGGGATAGCGGTCTAGATGTGAAAGCAATCGCGGACGATGTCGGGATTTGGATCGGAAGCGGGATCGGTGGTGTCGAAACGATCGACAAACAAGCGAGCATCTTGCATGAACGGGGACCACGTCGCATCAGCCCATTCTTCATCCCGATGATGATTCCAAACATGGCGAGCGGTCAAGTTTCGATTTACCTCGGAGCAAAAGGGCCGAGCAACTGCTCGGTCACAGCTTGTGCGTCTGGAACGAACTCAATCGGTGAGGCGTTTAAAGTCATCCAACGTGGTGATGCCCTCGCGATGTTCGCAGGTGGGGCCGAAGCACCAATCACGCCGCTCTCATTCTCAGGATTCTGTGCCAACAAGGCACTATCGACGAATCCAGACCCGAACACGGCATGCCGCCCGTTCGATCAGAACCGTGACGGCTTCATCATGGGTGAAGGCGCGGGCGTGCTCGTTCTCGAGGAATATGAGCATGCGAAAGCGCGCGGAGCCAAAATGTATGCGGAGGTCGTCGGGTATGGCATGAGTTCGGACGCTTATCACATCACGGCGCCGTCACCTGAGGCAGAAGGTGGATCAAAAGCGATGAACGAGGCGCTTCGTGACGCGGGAATTCGTCCAGAAGACGTTCAATACATCAACGCACACGGGACGAGCACACCACTCAATGACATGCTCGAGACGAAAGCGATCCACAACGTCTTCGGTGACCACGCGCACAACTTGGCCGTCAACTCATCTAAATCGATGATCGGGCACTTGCTCGGCGCAGCCGGCGGAGTCGAGGCCGTCATCACGGCGTTATCGATTCATGAGGGACGGATTCATCCGACGATCAACTGTGAGACACCAGCTGATGATTGTGATTTAGACTATGTCCGTGACGGAAATCGGGAACTTGATATCCAGTACGCACTGAGCAACTCGCTTGGCTTCGGGGGCCACAACGCGACGCTCGCATTCGCGAAAGTGAACGACTAATAGTAGAAAAAAGTGACAAAAACGGGTAGGGTATAAGGGTTGGTCTAACAGAGAGGAGAATGCCAGATGAAACGATTTTTCATCGGTGCCGCCTTGTTGGGTTCAGTCCTTATCCTTTTTTTCGTTATTTGGTACGGACAACGAGAGCAGGCACGAGAGTTACTACCACCAGAAGAACAAATCGTGACGATCCATGGAGAGACGTTGCCGGAGCAGCCGAACACGCTGCTCGCAATCGATCCAAGTTCGCAAACTGTGTTATCGCATATTTATGAAGGATTGTATCGCTTCGGAGCGGACGGTGAGATTGAACCGGGACTCGTTGAGACGATGACGCGTTCCGAGGACGGGGCGACTTATACGTTTAACTTGAAGGCAAGTCAAACCGTCAATGGAAATGCGATCACGGCTGAAACGTTCGTCGAGCATTTTCGCAGGCTCGCCGATGACGATACGAATTCCCCGTTCAGTTTCCTCCTCGGAGATGTATTGAACGCGAAAGCGATCAGTCTCGGGACGAAAGAACCAGAGACGCTCGGCGTGAAAGCGATTGACGAACAGACGCTTGAACTGACGCTCGAGCGGCCGATGGAAGGGTTCGAGCAGATGTTAGCGATGCCGGCCTTTCTGCCGCAGACGATGATCGGGGAGTGGCAAGAGCTCGATGCGAACGGACCGTTCCAAATCGAGTCAATCGACGCGGCCCAGGCGACGTTGATAAAAAACGAGGCGTATCATGATGCAGATCGCGTCACACTCGAAAAGGTTATCATCTGGGCGGATGAAGGTCTAAGTTCAGAGCCCGACGGTATTCACCCGCTCCCTTACGGCACGGACGAGGGAACAATCGAATCACTCGAAGGTAAGCTCGTTGATGTCCCACGAAGCGGCGTCTTCTATTTGAAACCGAACGTCGACGAGTATCCGTTCGATGATGCCGATTTCCGACGCGCGCTCGCGCTCGCCTTAGACCGCGAAGCAGTGGAAGGGTCGCTCGCAAGAGCCGAACGGACGACAGAACGATTGCTCGTCACCGATCAAACGGAGACGGAGCCGACGCTTGAAGGAGAGGCGGCGACACTGTTCGCAGACGTGCTTGATCGGCTCGAAGAAGAGGAAATCGAGATTGAGTTGCTCAGCTTTGTCGATGAAGAGGCGAGACAAATCGCCCAGACGATTGAAACAGAGCTTGAACAACTTCCCGGTCTTCAAGTGAACGTCGTCGAGTTGCCGCTCGGTGACAAAGTTAGGAAAGAAGTCGCAGGCGATTACGCGTTGTCACTATCAGGGTGGCAAC
Source organism: Exiguobacterium sp. s7 (assembly GCF_018618195.1). Classification (NCBI taxonomy): domain Bacteria; kingdom Bacillati; phylum Bacillota; class Bacilli; order Caryophanales; genus Exiguobacterium; species Exiguobacterium sp. s7. The sequence continues at coordinate 66,050 of NZ_JACSLO010000001.1, forward strand.
CGGACTACCCGGCATTCAGTGCCTATTTGACCCAATTCGAGACAAATAACTATTTGAATTCGAGCGGATACACGGACGACACGTTCGATCGTTTGATGGATGAGGCCCGCTCGACAGAAGTACTTGCGGACCGGAACGAGACGTATCGACAGGCGGAAAAACGGCTGTTGGAAGAAGCTGTCGTTATCCCAATCTACCAAGCTGGAAGATCTTACGCAGTCGATTCCAAATATGCGGAAATCGGTTTTCCGGTCATCGGTCCTTCGTACGTCCTAACTTTTTCTAAAGTTTATGAAAAATGAGCTAAAAGCCCGTCTCCCTAGGCGGGCTTTTAGCCTATAATAAAAATTTTTTAGAAAAATCAAAATAAACACTTTGCAAAATTATCAGAATATTGTATTATTGCTTCAACGGGATTGTGGTAGCAAATTTTGTAAAGTGAGATATCTGAATTTTCTACCATCGTTCATTTCGTTAAACCGAAAAAAATCAGGGGGTCATCGCAATGAATAAGAAAAAAGGTTTTGCTTTAGCAACGTCGGTAACGCTTCTATCTAGCGCATTCCTAGCAGCTTGCTCGGGTGGGGAAGAAGAGACATCATCAAATAATCAAGGTTCTGAAGGCGGCGCAGACGAGGAGCAAGTCCTCAACTTGCTCGATAGTTCTGACATCCCTTCACTTAACCCTACACTCGCGACTGACGCGGTTTCGTTCAACGTCTTGAACAACGTTAACGAAGGTCTCTATCGTATGGACGACGAAGATAACCCGACACCGGGGATCGCGGAAGATCATGACGTCTCTGAAGACGGGAAAACGTACACGTTCAAAATCCGTGAAGGCGCAACTTGGTCTAACGGTGAGCCTGTAACAGCGAACGACTTCGAATACGCTTGGAAAGAAGTCCTTAACCCGGACAACGCTTCACAATATGCTTACGTCATGTCAATCATCGAAGGTGCTGAAGCCTACAACACTGGCGAAGGCGAGCGCGACGCTGTCGGCGTCAAGGCACTTGATGATCAGACACTTGAAGTTAAATTGACTGCACCAGCAGATTACTTCCTCGGCCTCACAAGCTTCGGCGTATTCATGCCTAAACTTGAGTCGTTCGACAAAGAGCAAGGCGAGAACTTCGGTACGTCTGCAGAGACAACGCTCTACAACGGACCGTTCAAACTCGAAAGCTGGGAGCGCGAGCAAGGCTGGAAAATGGTCAAAAACGACGACTACTGGGATGCTGAAGCCGTCAAACTTGACGAAATCAACGTTAAAGTCGTTAAAGAAGTTTCAACAGGCGTTAACTTGTACGAAAACGGCGACGTTGACCGTACTGGTTTGACTTCTGAGCTCGTTGCGCAATACCAAGACAACGAAGACTTCTCGACTGTCGTCGAGCCAACACTCTTCTACCTCCAGTTCAACACGGCAGTTGAAGCACTCGACAACCAAAACATCCGGAACGCGATTGACGCGGCATACGATAAAGCAGCGATCTCTGAAACGCTCCTTGCGAACGGTTCAATCCCTGCGAACTACCTCGTACCAAAAGACTTCGTAACTGGACCAGACGGCGCGGACTTCCGTGAAGCGAACGGCGACATCGGCGGCTACGACGTGGACAAAGCGAAAGAACTTTGGGAAAAAGGACTTGAAGAGCTCGGCCAAGACTCTGTTGAAATCGAGCTCCTCAACTATGACTCAGAATCTGCGAAGCAAATCGGTGAGTTCATCAAAGGTGAACTTGAGAAGAACCTTCCAGGTATCACGCTCACAATCAAGCAACAACCGTTCAACAACAAACTTGACCTTGAAAACAAAGGTGATTTCGAGTTGACATTCGCTGGATGGGGCCCTGACTACCAGGATCCAATGACATTCGTTGACCTCTTCGTCACTGACGGACCATACAACCGTGGTAAGTGGTCGAACGAAGAATTCGACAAACTCATCGAGTCTGCGAAATCAAGCACAGATGCTGAACAGCGTTGGGCTGACCTTCAAGCTGCAGAGAAAATCGTTCTTGAAGAGAACGCGATCTCGCCAGTTTACCAACGTGGATCGGCTCGCCTCACGAAGCCATACGTTAAGGACATCGTTGAACACGCGTTCGGCGCTGACTACTCGTACAAGTGGGCTTATATCGAAGGCAAACAATAATTCGAAACAACAAAAAAAGAGACGGGGACGCCTGTCTCTTTTTTTTGTTGTATCCAATTTGAAATCGCTACGCAGAAAAGCCGCCCTTTGAGTGTAAAGGGCGGCTTCGTCTTATTTTTTCACTTTGGCACGTTTTCGGTTGAGGCCCATCGCTTTTTCGATCTTCGCGAGATTTTTGTTGGCGACGGCTTCTGCCTTTTCACGACCTGCGTCGAGGATCGCATCGAGCTCAGCTGAATCGACGAGTTCATGATAGCGATTCTGAATCGGCTCGAGCATGGCGACGACCGCTTCAGCGACATCTTGTTTGAACGTCCCGTAGTTCGAATCTTGATAACGTTCGACGAGTTCGTCGATTGGCGTATCGGTCGAGAGTGAATAAATCTCAAGCAAGTTTGAGATTCCCGGCTTGTTCTCTCGGTCGAAGCTGATGATCCCGCTCGAGTCTGTGACCGCGCTCTTGATTTTCTTGCGGATGACGTTCGGCTCATCGAGCATCGAGATGAAGCCTTTCACGTTCGCATCCGATTTCGACATCTTCTTCACCGGGTTCGTCAAACTCATGATGCGGGCGCCTTCTTTTTGAATGAGCGGCTCAGGAATCGTGAACGTCTCGTAGTATCGCTTGTTGAAGCGCTCGGCCAAGTCTCGCGTCAACTCGACGTGTTGTTTTTGGTCATCACCGACCGGGACGAGTTCTGTCCCGTACAAGAGGATATCAGCCGCCATGAGCGTCGGATAGACGAACAGGCCGGCACCGATATTTTCACTGTTTTGGGATTTGTCTTTATACTGCGTCATCCGGCTCAGTTCACCCATGCCGGCGATACACGTCAACATCCATCCGAGCTGGGCGTGCGCCTTCACTTCCGACTGGACGAAGATCGTCGACTTCTCAGGGTCGAGACCACAAGCGAGATAGAGCGCCGCGAGTTTACGCGTGTTGTCCATCAACTCGACCCGGTCAAGCTGGACCGTGATCGAATGGAGATCGACGACACAGTAGAACGCTTCGTGCTCTTCTTGGAGCTCGACAAACTGTTTCATCGCCCCTAAGTAGTTACCGAGCGTCACGACGCCGGTCGGTTTAATGCCAGAAAAGATTTTTGCCATGATTGCACCTCCATAGAATATAAAAAAACCACGGTTCCCCGCCCGAAAAATCGGGACGAATAACCGCGGTGCCACCCAAATTTGCATGAAGTTCATGCCACTTGATCGCGTTAACGGGCGTGACCGTCTCACCATACTATCGTTCAGGTGAGCCACTCCGAAGTCCATTCGCTCGACGCTCTCCATCTACTCGCAGCAACGTAGACTCTCTGGGGGAAAGGGGGATCGAGGTACTTGTCTTCTTCATCGTGTTTCCTATTGTTCTAGCCATAGTGTAGCATATCGTCTGAAAAATCGGAAGGTCAAACGAGGGTGATCACGTAGGAGAGAATGATGCTACCGACGCCGACGTACACCCAACGCGAAGCCGAATGTTTTTGAGCGGCCCGTTCTTCCGGAGTCGCCTCTTCGTCTTCCTCGTAATCCGGATCAATCTCTTTCAACTTGGCGCGTCGGTTACGTTTGAACCCGTACATGATGCCGTCGAATAGTCCGGACGCGCTCATTTGAGAGAACATACCGATTGCAAAGACGAGCATCCCGGCGACGAACAGACCGCCGCTCAAATGAAACAATAACGTTTCATCCTGGTAATAAGAGAGGCTCGACCAGACCGTGTAGGCAATTGTGACAATCCCCCAAACGATTAATATACTTCTAAAATTTTTCAATGTGACAAACTCCTTTCAGCTTGGATGTGCTCCATCGAGTCATCCGCCCTATGGCTCTATGATACCTGTTGCTTGGTGGAGAAGGCGAGAAGTTCGTGTTGAAAATGACAGCGGTTTATTAGGGAGTTGACAGTTTGATTAAAAATTTTTTACAATAGCCCTAACGTTCTTTCGTCGGATACAAAATGAAATATTCAGAAAATTAAAGAAAAAGTAAGATGTTATCGTCCGACGAAACGCCATGCTTCACGATTCAGAAAGGGGACATCGCAATGAAGAAAAAATCGATTTTGCTCATGATGACACTCATCTTGGCACTCGGTTCAGTGCTCGCCGCTTGCTCGACTGGCGGAGACTCTGACGGCGGTTCGTCTTCGAACGGAGAAAAAGTTCTCCGCTTGACGGACACGTCTGATATTACAACGGCTGACCCGGCGCTCGCGACGGACGCAGTCGCGTTCAACTTGATCGCCAACACGATGGAAGGTCTTTACCGTCTGGATCAAGACGGGAATGCCGTTCCTGCAATCGCCGAAGGAGAACCAGAAGTGAACGAAGACGAAACGGTCTACACGTTCACACTCCGCGACGCGGAATGGTCTAACGGCGAACCTGTCACAGCGAACGACTTCGTCTACGCTTGGCAACGCGCTGTGGATCCAGAAACTGGTTCACAATACGCGTACATCATGAACACAGTAAAAAATGCTGAAGCCATCAACACAGGAGATCTTCCAAAAGAAGACCTCGGCGTGAAAGCAATCGATGAGAAGACGCTTGAAGTCACACTCGAGCGTCCGGACCCATCATTCATCTCGCTCACATCGTTCGGTACATTCACACCGATCAACGAAGCGTTCGCTACTGAAAAGGGTGCGGATTTCTCAACGACTCCAGAGAACCACATTTACAACGGTCCATTCACATGGTCGGAGTGGGATCGTGAGCAAGGGTACGTGTTGACGAAAAACGACGCGTACTGGGATGCTGAAAACGTCGCCTTGGAAAAAGTAGACGTACGTGTCGTCAAAGACACATCGACGGTCGTCAACTTGTATGAAGCAGGAGAAGTCGACTACGCCGGCCTTTCATCTGAACAAGTTGCTGCTTTCCAAGAGAACGACGACTATAACACAGGCCTTCGTTCAAGCGTCGGTTACTTCAAGTTCAACCATGAAGATGAAGTCTTCGCTGACGTCAATGCCCGTAAAGCAATCGCTCGTGCGGTCGACCCAGCCGGAATCATCGACCAACTCTTGAACAACGGTTCAATCGCCACGACTTCGTTCATCCCGAAAGACTTCATCAAGTATGAAGACGGCACGGATTACACGGAAGGCGTGACGCACTTTGAAACGAACGCTGACGAAGCGGCATCACTTTGGGAAGAGGCGACTGGCGGCGAAGCTGCTACAATCGAACTTCTCTCATTCGACAGCGAAGTATCGAAACAAATCTCAGAGTACATGAAAGGCCAAATCGAATCGAACTTGCCGAACGTGACCGTGAACATCTCACAACAACCGTTCAATAACAAGCTCGAGCTCGAAGCGAACGGAGAGTACCAAATGTCATTTGCCCTTTGGGGACCTGACTATCAAGATCCGCTCACAAACCTTGGCATCTTCACGTCTGACAACGGTCAAAACGACATCAACTACAAGTCTGCTGCCTACGACAAGTTGATTGATGAAGCATCTGCTGAAACAGCAATCGATGCCCGTTATGACAAATTTAAAGAAGCAGAGACGCTCTTGATTGAACAAGACCAAGCCATCATGCCGATTTACCAAGCTGGTGTCGCTTACTTGCTCCGTCCGAACGTCGAAAACTTCAACCGTCAACTATTCGGTGCTGATTACCAGTACAAATACGTCGATATCAACTAAATGAGAAGGGGGCATGCAACGTGCATGTCCCCCCTTTTCTAAAAAAAATCCGGAAATGAGAGAAAATACTATTCAAATGTTTTGTTGGTAAAGTATAATGTAGTAACAGTGAAAATTCAGAATACTTTACAAACTAAGGATTTTTCACTTTTCATGTGCTGTGCTAAGAGCCTTGAGATGACGTTTGACCTATTCTTTCAGAAAATTCCTTTCATTTTGTGAATTCAAGAAAAGGGCAATATGTCATAGTGACGCTGTTGGTGCAAGCATAGACACATTAGAAAAACAGGGGGTATTTATTTATGGGACGTTATATTCTGCAACGGCTGACTTACGGCCTCATCACGTTCTTCTTGATTGCGACGTTCACGTTTTTCCTGATGGACCTGCTTCCAGGTTCGCCGTACCAAAACCAGGAGAAATTGACTGAATCACAAATTCAACTCTTGAACGATCGTTACGGACTCAATGATCCACTTCCAGTTCGTTATGCGACTTACTTAGGGAACCTTGTGCAAGGTGACCTCGGCGTATCGTTCCGTACGGCCAACCGGCCAGTGACGGATTTGATTATGGAACGGATCGGACCTTCAGCTCAACTAGGGATTCAAGCGCTCGTCCTCGGGACGTTTGTCGGATTGCTCCTCGGGATTGTTGCAGCCATCCGTCATAACACGTACATCGACTATGGTTCAATGTTCGTATCGGTAATCGGGATTTCTGTCCCATCATTCGTATTTGCAGCCCTCCTTCAGTACTATGTAGGGGTTAAGTTGCAAATCCTCCCTGTCGCGTTCTGGGATTCACCGGCTCATACGATTTTGCCGACCATCTCGCTCTCGCTCGGTGTCACGGCGGCGATCGCTCGTTTCGTTCGGACCGAGATGCTAGAAGTGACCGGACAAGATTATGTCACGCTCGCTAAGGCGAAAGGATTGACCGGAAACGCCATCGTTTGGAAACACATGGTGCGTAACGCGATGATTCCTGCCATTACAATTCTCGGACCAATGACGGCCGGCCTGTTGACAGGTACGTTCGTTATCGAAAAGATCTTTGCGGTTCCGGGACTTGGTGAGTTGTTCGTTACATCAATTACGTTGAATGATTACTCGGTCATCATGGGCACAACGCTCTTCTTCTCGGCCTTGTTCATTATTATCATTCTACTTGTCGACTTGCTCTACGGAGTCGTTGACCCACGTATTCGTCTTGGGGGGGATAACTGATGATTGAAAATAAAAAGAATTTCGAGCAGTTCGACCAAGACATGTTCCAACGTGTCGAGATGAATGAACAGCTCGGTGAACGTATTGCCGGTAAAAGTTTGAACTTCTGGCAAGACGCTTGGATGCGCCTAAAGAAAAACAAAGCCGCCATCCTCTCGTTGTCAGTCATTGTCATTCTCGTTTTGCTCGCGTTGTTCGGTCCGATGCTTTCAGGCCGTGACGCTTATGAACAAAACATCTCACAAGCAAAACTTCCACCTAAAGTCACTGGACTTGAGTGGGCAGGGTTTGATGGGATGGCCAACCTCGGTGGACGCGACATCGATTTCTATGAACAGAAAAATGTCGAAGAGAACTTCTGGTTCGGTACGGATTACCTCGGCCGTGATCTTTGGTCACGTGTTTGGGAAGGAACGCGCATCTCGCTCTTCATCGGTTTGATGGCTGCGATCATTGATACGGTCATCGGTGTCGCATACGGTGGGATTTCGGCTTACTTCGGTGGCCGCACAGATAACATCATGCAGCGGATCGTTGAAATTTTGACAGGTGTTCCGAACTTGATTTTGATCATCTTGTTCATCTTGATCTTTGACCCAGGGGTGTTCACGATCATCCTCGCGATGACGATCACCGGCTGGATTGGGATGAGTCGACTCGTCCGCGGTCAAATCTTGAAACTTAAAAACCAAGAGTTCGTCTTGGCAGCTCGTACGCTCGGTGCTTCAAGTAACCGTTTGATCTTCAAACACTTGATCCCGAACACGCTCGGCGCCATCATCATCACACTCATGTTCACGATTCCATCTGCCATCTTCTTCGAGGCGTTCCTCAGTTTCATCGGGATCGGACTTCAACCGCCACAAGCGTCACTTGGTACGTTGATCAACGACGGATACAAAGAGCTACGGACATTCCCGTACTTGCTCGTCATCCCGTCAGTCATCATCGTCTTGCTCATGGTCAGCTTCAACTTGCTCGCCGATGGCTTGCGTGATGCGTTCGACCCGAAAATGCGTAAATAATTATAGAAACAGGGGGACTCGTGAATGGAAACGATTTTATCTGTCCGAGACTTAGCGGTCTCGTTCCATACGTATGCTGGAACGGTACAAGCTGTTCGCAACGTATCGTTTGATTTGAAAAAAGGCGAGACGCTCGCCATCGTTGGTGAATCGGGTTCTGGTAAATCCGTCACTTCAAAAGCGATCATGCGTCTGATCCCGAACCCGCCAGGTGAAATCACGAACGGAGAAATCTTGTTCGAAGGTAAAGACTTGGCGAAGTTGTCGGAAAAAGAAATGTTGAAGATCCGTGGCCGTGATATCGCCATGATCTTCCAAGATCCAATGACATCACTCAACCCGACGATGACGATCTTCAAACAGATCGCTGAAGGATTGAAGCAACACCAAGGTCTTACGGGTGAAGATGCGAAGAAGCGTACGCTGGAATTGCTCACACTCGTCGGGATTCCAAACCCAGAAGCACGTCTTAAGCAATATCCGCACCAACTCTCAGGTGGTATGCGTCAACGGATCGTTATCGCGATCGCGCTCGCATGTAACCCTAAAGTATTGATCGCCGATGAGCCGACGACGGCTCTCGATGTAACGATTCAAGCTCAGATTTTGGAGCTCTTGAAAGACATCCAACAAAAGACCGGCACAGCGATTATCTTCATCACGCACGACCTCGGTGTCGTCGCGAACATGGCTGACCGTGTTGCCGTTATGTACGCTGGTAAAATCGTCGAGAAGGGAACGGTCGATGAGATCTTCTACGAGCCGCGTCACCCATACGCATGGGGACTGCTCGGATCGATGCCGCGCCCATCTGATGACCCGAACGAGGCGCTTCCTGCCATCCCAGGTACGCCGCCGAACTTGCTCGACCCGCCAAAAGGCGATGCGTTCGCACCACGTAACCCGTATGCGATGAAGATCGACTTTGAAAAAGAACCACCGATGTTCCAAATTAGCGACACGCACTATGCGGCAAGTTGGTTATTGCACCCGCAAGCACCGCAAGTGAGCCCGCCGAAAGCAATTCGTGACCTTGCACTCAAGTATCGTCCGGACAGCGCGTTCGCCAAATCGATTTTGAAAGGTGGTGCTGAATAATGGAACGCGAGAAATTACTCGAAGTAAAAGACCTGAAGCAGCACTTTAAAATTGGCCGAGGCCGCGTCGTTAAAGCGGTCGATGGCATCTCGTTTGATATCTACAAAGGTGAAGTACTCGGTCTCGTAGGGGAGTCAGGTTGTGGGAAATCGACGACAGGTCGTACCATCATCGGTCTTTATGACGCGACGGACGGTGACGTCGTCTTCAAAGGCGAAAACGTTCATGGCAAGAAGTCGAAAGCGGAGAAGTTGAAATTCAACCGGGCCATGCAAATGATCTTCCAAGATCCTTACGCATCGCTCAACCCGCGGATGACGGTCGCTGATATCATCGCTGAAGGCATTGATATCCACGGCCTTGCCAAGACGAAAGAAGACCGGATGAACCGTGTCTATGACCTTCTCGAAACGGTCGGTCTTACGAAAGAGCACGCGAGCCGTTACCCGCACGAATTCTCGGGCGGTCAACGTCAGCGGATCGGGATTGCCCGCGCTCTCGCGGTTGAACCGGACTTCATCATCGCCGATGAGCCAATCTCGGCTCTCGACGTATCGATCCAAGCTCAGGTCGTCAACTTGATGAAAGAATTGCAACGCGACCGTGATTTGACGTACTTGTTCATCGCCCACGATTTGTCGATGGTCAAGTATATCTCAGACCGGATCGGTGTCATGTATCAAGGTCACCTCGTCGAACTCGCTCCAGCAGCGCGTTTGTATGAGAACCCGATTCACGCCTATACGAAGTCGCTTCTCTCGGCGATCCCGCTTCCGGATCCAGAGCATGAGCGCACACGTAAGCGGATCGTGTATGAGTCGAAGTCACTCGGTGCCGTCGGACGTTCGGATGAGGATTCAAGCATCCCAGCGCTCCGTGAAGTCGAGCCAGGCCATTACGTCTCATTGACAGACGAAGAATACGAAGCGTACAAAGCGCAACTCGTATAATTAGAAAGTCCCGAATCCAACCGGATTCGGGACTTTTTTGAACGCAAAGAAAAACACCATCCAAGGACGGTGTCAGGCGTTTGAGATGCGTGGCAAGTTCGAGAGCCGTTCGACGACCGCGTCAATCAGGCGGACACGGGCAAGGGCATCTTCGATTTCCATCGTCTCATAGTGATGCAGTCCGCCAGGTTGTTCCACGTACGTATCCGCATCATGGACGAGCTGTTGGAGTGGGGTACGTTGAATCCGGTTAGGCGGGAGATAGGAATCGGTATGAAGCAAAATCATGACCGAGATCTCTTTCGCGCGCGCCGGGTCTTCCCCGAGACGAATCAATAGCTTATGGGCGCGTTCGGCCCCTTTAATGGCATGAATGTCGTTTTGACGGTATAAATCGTAGTTCCATTTGCCTTCGGTGTACCATTCGTAGTGACCGATGTCATGGAGCAGAGCGGCTTTCGTCGCTAAATCCGTATCAAGCCCTCGTCGCGTCGCCAATTCGAGAGCGCGTTCACACACGTCGACGGCGTGTTTCAGACCGGAACGGGTCAAATATTTTTGGGTGACCGGATGTTGCATAATCGTCTCTAGCGTAATTCTCATATTCGCTCTCCTCCTTGGTGATTTCAAAGGTTATTTCTATTAACTATACGGGAATTGAAAAAGAAAAGCAAATTTGGAACGTGTGAAATGATGAAAATCTTCGAGATTGTTCAACCATTTTCATAAGAATGTGCTATAATTTAATTGTAGATTAGTGCAAGTTCAAGATTTTCAGATTCAGTAACGGTCGGTGGGTCGAGTCCTTATGGCGTTGGGGGTGAGAGACCATGAAAGAGCGTGACAAAGTATTGCAACAGAAAAAGAAACTTCTGAAGGAAGTCCTCAAGAAGAAATTGAAAGACTTACAAGTGAAGCCTGGCAAAGAGACGGTATCACAACCGGTTTCTCGAATGCCGGCGTCCTAGAACGGTCGATCAAGGGTCGCATTCTCCTGAATGCGTCCTCTTTTCTTACCCGAGTGAGAAAAGTTATCATTGAAGTTTCAATAAATAAGAATTATTATAATTAAGTGGACGAATTTTTGGGTATACAAATAGAGTCACTTGAAAAAGATGAACGAACACTTGATCAGGGAGGAACGAAAATGGTCACATTGTACACGTCTCCGAGCTGCACATCGTGCCGAAAAGCACGGGCATGGCTCGAGGAGCATGATATTCCATTCACGGAACGGAACATATTTTCAGAACCACTCTCACTCAATGAGATCAAACAAATCCTACGTATGACAGAAGATGGGACAGATGAAATCATCTCGACCCGATCTAAAGTTTTCTCGAAAATCGACGTATCGGTCGATGCGCTTTCACTCCAACAACTATATGATTTGATTCAAGAATATCCAGGATTGCTCCGCCGTCCGATTCTGATTGATGAAAAACGTCTTCAAGTCGGGTACAACGAAGATGAGATTCGTCGATTCTTGCCGCGCAAGGTCCGGACGTTCCAACTTCAAGAAGCGCAACGACTCGTCAACGAGTGAGGAAGCATACTGTCTAAGCAGTGTGCTTTTTATTATTCCGTTTTTCCGATAAAATAATAGTAACAACCCCATCATCAATAGATTGACACGTTAAAAAAAGGGTACTATGATAACAAGACAATTTCCCCTCTCCTCCTTAATTGTTGAAGTAGGAGTGAGGTGAGAAGGGAGTGGACAATCGTGAAAATTGAGCGCATCAACGACAACACCGTCAAATTTTTCATTACGTATGTCGATATCGAGAAACGCGGTTTCGCTCGTGATGAAATCTGGTATAACCGAGAACGTGGTGAGCAGCTGTTCTGGCAGATGATGGACGAAGCGCACGAACGAGAAGATATCTCGTTTGATGGTCCACTATGGATACAAGTACAAGCGTTTGAAAAAGGACTTGAAGTGACCGTGACGATCGCGAAAAATGTGATTGACTCTGAAGACGATTCTGAGCTTGGGTCACTGCTGCGCTCGGCAATCGATGAGGCGCGCGATCAGCAATCGGTGCTTGATCAATTGAGTGAACTTGATGAAATCGAAGCTGAGCCGGAGGCGTGGGCTCCGCTCGCCATGGAAACGGATGACTTTGAGGCGATCATCTCGCTCAGTAAACGAGCAGGAGAGGCGTTGAACAACGTCAACCTTAAGTTATTCCATTACGACAATCGGTATTACTTGTGGATTGACTTCCCAGACGAGATGGAACCGGAAGAAGAAGAGAACGTATTAAGTCTCTTAGCCGAGTATTTGACGTTCAGCACGCAGACGTTAGCGATGCTTGAAGAATACGGCAAGCTCATTCTCGACGGGGATGTCTTCTCAAAAGTCCGTCACTATTTCTAAACCCTAATCGCCTGTTCATGTGGACAGGCGATTTTTTTACCAATTTATACATACGAAGAGGTGTCGTGATGCTCAAGCGGATTCAATTAAAGTTGGAAGATAGCACCTGGTTCGTTCCGTTTTTATACGGAGTGGGAGGGATCGCGTTAACGTTCCTGACTCAATATTTTGGAAGCTTCTTTCGGGAGCTGTTACCGGAAATCATTTATTTAGACAAGGATTCAGCAGCTTCTGTCCTGTCTTCGTCGTTCACGAGCCTCATGACGATGATGACGTTCAGCTTTTCGACGATCCTCGTCGTCTTGACGACGTATTCGTCGCAGTTCTCGCCTCGGACGATCAATAACTTTTTGACGAACTCGGCGTCGAAGCATACACTCGGCCTGTTCATCATGACGACGGTGTACGGCATTACGAACTTGTTCCTTATCCGGACATCGGATGAAGACGTCGTACTCGCTTCAGGCATCAGTGTCCTGCTCGTCGTCAGCTCGATTTGGGCGTTCGTTAAATTCATTCAAACGATCAGCGTCTCGATTCAAGCGGAACGCCTCTTATCGGCATTGCACCGCGAAGCGCTATCCGTCATCGAAAACCAAAGACGGGCGGTCGAAGAGGAAGACATGTATATCGTCCCGAAACGAACGGTTCACACGTTCGAAGGACAGGCGGTCTATGCCTCTCGAACGGGCTACGTCCAACTGTTCTCGAGCGAGAAGCAGGAGAGCCGTGACGTTGACTTCGAATCGGTCGTGGCCGTGGGGGACTTTGTAGCGGAAGGAGATATTCTCGGCTATTGGCTCGCAGAAGAAGCGCCCGATATCGACGTGTTCCAAATCGGTGAAATCCGTTCATCGATTCAAGACCCGGCGTTCGTCATCGAGAAGTTGAGTGAGATCGCGCTGAAAGGCGTCTCACCGGGCATCAATGATCCGAATACGGCGATTCACGCGATTCACTACATCGGCGATATTTTACGCGAACTGAGCCGATTGCCGGCAGGCGACTTTTTATTCTCCAACGACAAGAGTAACTGGCATGCCAAACGTAAAACGATGGAAGCGACATTGTTCGAGGCGTTCGCTCCTGTGAAGACGTATGCGAGTCACGACATTTTCGTGATGGCATCCGTCTTCGAGGCAATCCGAATCGCGCGGATTCAGGCACACGCCTCGCATGATGAAACGTTCGAGGAATTCATCGACTACTTTGAGGAAGCGCTCGACTTGGATGAGTTGCATCCACGAGAGAAAGCGTTCTTGACGAATCAGATGACGAAAGCACGGAAAATACGTGATTAACGAGAAAGGAAGGGGTCCGAGAAGACCCCTTCCTTTCTGTGCATCATGAGAGGGTATAGCCCCCATCGACCGTAATGGCTTGGCCGTTGATATAGCTCGACGCCTCACTCAACAAGAAGGTCACGACCGGCGCCACTTCATCCGGTTTAGCGGCATGTCCCCGGAAATGATGGGTCATCGCCTCTTGGAACTTGGCTTCCCCGCCGTACAACTTGTGACTGAGCGGGGTGTCGACCGGACCGAAACAGACCGCATTGAAGCGGATTTTGCCTTTCATTCGATGGGCGAACGTCTTCGTCAAGGCGATGACGGCCGCTTTGGACGCGGCGTATGGACCAAGCATCGGTGGGAATTTGACGTGGCCGACGATGGCAGCGTTGTTGACGACGCTCGCTCCATTCGCGAGGAGCGGGATAGCGCGTTGGATAAGTCGATTTGTCGCGAGCACGTTCAGTTCAAAGACGTCATCGAACGCGGACGCAGGCAACCGTTCTGGTGTCCCGGGGCGCCCGAACGTCGCCGCGTTATTGAATAGGCCGTCTAACGTGATGGCCCGGTCTTTGAGTTCGTCCATCATCGCCTCGATGTCGTCGGGTTGGGACAAATCGCATGCCATAAACGTGACGCGAGCGGATGCCGCCTCGATTTCTTCGCCTCGTGTCTCGTCTCGGCCGATGCCGATGACGTCATGTCCTTCCTCTGCTAACCGGAGGGCGACGGCCCGTCCAATCCCGCTCGTCGCTCCCGTAATCAAAAATGTGCCCATATTTCGTTCGCTCCCCTCAAAAGATGGCGTTAAGTTGTATAATTATGATAATACAAGATAGAAACGGGGTCAGTTTATAATATGTTGCGACGCATACAAGTCCTTTTATCCCTGATTTTGCTCGCAGGTCTCATTGCCGTATTATCATATTACTGGAGCTCCCAAGTGATCGGCTTGTTCTCGGTGCTCGTCTTTTTGACGACGTTCAGCATTTTGCTCGTCATCTTGCTCGAGAACCGCAATCCGCAACGAACGCTCATTTGGGCGATCGTCATGCTCGGCTTCCCGGTCGTCGGTCTGTTCGCTTATTTCGTGTTCGGACAGAACTATCGCCGGAAGCGGATGTTCAAAGAGAAAGCGATGCTCGATGAAGAGACATACCTCGCCTATCGGCAGAAGGCGATGACGTTGTCGCCGTCACTCATGTTCTCCCACGACGATTATGAGAAATTGCTCCATTTGACGTCGTCCCTCAATCAATTACCCGTCTCATCGAACACGTATACGCAAGTGCTGACGAACGGGCAAGAAAAGTTTTCGAAACTGTTGCCCGCCTTGAAAGGGGCGACCCGCCACATCCATCTTGAATATTATATTTTCCGGGAAGATCGTATTTCTCGGGAAATTCAACGCATTTTGATCGACAAGGCGAGGGCGGGGGTCGAGGTCCGCTTCTTGTACGATGCCGTCGGTTCGATCCATACGAGCGGGACGTTCTTCGACGAGATGCGGCAAGCAGGCGTCCACGTCCAAGCCTTCTTCCCCGTCGTCTTACCGCTCGTGTCGAGCAAGACGAACTACCGGAACCACAGGAAGATTGTCGTCATCGACGGCACGGAGGCGTTCACCGGCGGGTTGAACGTCGGTGACGAGTATTTGGGCGAACATTCGAAGTTCGGCTTCTGGCGTGACACGCATCTGTACGTCAGAGGGGAAGGGGTGTCGGAACTGCAACTGATCTTTTTGCAGGACTGGTACTATATGACGGGCGAGCGCCTGTTCACTCCGTTTTATCTCGAACCGCTCGAGACGGTACGCAGCGCGAGCGGGGGTGTGCAAATCGTGGCGAGCGGACCGGATGAACCGTATGAAACGATGAAGTCGATCTATTTCGCGCTGATCAACGCCGCGAAAAAATCGGTCTATATCTCTTCGCCGTATTTGATTCCCGATGAGGACATCATGAGCGCGCTCAAGACCGCCTCGCTGTCCGGAATCGATGTCCGGATTGTTCTCCCGAGCTATCCGGACCATAAGATCGTGTTTTATGCGAGCCGGTCGTACTTCGAGGAGCTGCTCAGCGCCGGTGTGAAGATTTATCTGTATGAAGAAGGGTTCATGCACTCGAAAGTCATCGTCGTCGACGATGGGCTGGCGACGATTGGGACGGCGAACATGGACTTCAGGAGCTTCCACCTCAATTTCGAGGTGAATGCGCTCTTATACAACACGAATTCCGTCCATCAGCTCAAGCAAGATCTCTATAAAGACTTTGAAGGGTCACACGAGTTGGAGTTGCAGGCATTCTCGGAACGGTCGTACTTCATCAAACTCGTCGAGTCATTGGCCCGAATGTTTTCACCACTACTATGAGGGGGAAGCGGGATGCGGTTTGCCATCGATCGGACAGGGGGGTATGTCGATGCCCTTACGTTAAGTCGGGGGCGGATCGAACCGTTTGCCCCTTTTGTGTGTCCAGAATGCGGGGAACGGGTCATCGTCAAGCAAGGTGTGAGGCGACGGCTTCATTTCGCACATGTCCATCCGTGTGGACGAGGCGAGTCGACGGGGCACCACGAAGACAAATGGGGTGTTCGGCAGTGGCTTCAGACACAAGGTTACGCCGTCGAACAAGAAGTCGTCATCGGCGCACGTCGTGCCGATTTGCTGGCCCGACGCGACGATACGAGGCTCGTCATCGAAATTCAGGCGTCGACGCTCACAATCGAGTCTTACGTCGAGCGGACGAGACATTATCGCGACAACGGACTCGATGTCGTCTGGCTGGCGAGCGGATTAGAACCTAGTGCTTGGCCTTCATTGCAGCCTTGGATGCGTCACGAACTGTTTAGACGGCATGGCCTCCTTGTCCCATGCAAGCAAGTACTTTATCGTTTCATTGGCTTCCCGATATCGGTTCGACGTGGCGTTGGTCATTGGCAGACCGTATCGTCATTCTCGAGTTCGCCGTTCGAATGTTATTATCGTTTCGACGCCCAGCAATGGGTTCAACTCGTCCGGCGCCGCCGCATGACCCCGCCCTATCCGACACCGCAGTACCGCCGGCTCGTCTTGAACCGGTTGTATCCGATCGGAATGCTACCGTCTCTTATGCCGAGTTGCTGTTACTTGCCGTTATCCTCGCTTTGGGGCATCCACGTCCATCCGTTCACGTTTCAGACGGTGCTTTATTTGAATCGGCGTGAGCGTCCCGACGACTCCGTCGCATGGAGTATCGAAAAGACGTGCCGCCAGTTTGACGTGACCCCGACAAGCGACTTTCTCCAAGCGTTTGAAGTACAATGGAGACAACTCTTGAACGTGTTTGATATGACGGAGTCGGTGGGGGATTGGCACTTCCCAAAGACGCTAGAGACGGCCCTTCTCCACGATCTTCGATTATTTCAAGGGTTTCAGCGATTCATGGCGAAATCGTATACAAACTAGGAAAAGGAAGTGGACATATGTCAGAAGTACTCACACGAAAACAAGTACCCGTCGAGGAGACGTGGAACTTGGAGACGATTTATGCGGACGATCAGGCGTGGGAACACGATTTTGAGGCATTGAAAGCAAACGTGCCGGCCTTGGTCGAGTTTAAAGGTAAACTCGGGGAATCAGCCTCTACTTTGTTTGAAGGCCTGCAACTTCGCGACGACATCTCGCGTCAATTGCATAAACTGTATACATACGCCCATATGCGTTATGACGAAGATACGTCGAACAGTCATTACCAAGCGTTGAACGACCGGGCGGGCTCGCTCGCGGCCCAAATCTCGGCTCAGCTCGCATTCATGACGCCGGAACTGCTCGCCATCGATGAGAGTCAAATCGAGGCGTTCATGGCGGAACACGAATCGCTCAACGTCTATCGCCATGCGTTCGACGAGTTGGCGCAAGAGCGTCCGCACGTGTTGACGGAAGCCGAAGAGGCGATTCTCGCTCAAGCTGGTGACGTGCTCGGCCAGTCGAGTTCGACGTTCGGCATGCTCAACAACGCCGATTTGAAATTCCCGAAAGTGAAGAACGAGAAAGGTGAGGACGTCGAATTGACGCATGGCCGTTACATCACATTCCTCGAGTCGAGCGACCGTAGCGTCCGCGAAGGGGCGTTCAAGGCGATGTACGGCACGTACGAGCAATATTTGAACACGTTCGCCTCGACGTTGTCAGGCAGCGTGAAGAAGGATAACTTCTATGCGACGGTCCGTAAGTTCGAGAGTGCCCGTCAAGCGGCGCTCCATCATAACGCTATCCCGGAAGCGGTATACGACGGTCTCGTCGAAGCGGTGAACGAACGCCTCGACTTGTTGCATCGTTACGTCGCGCTCCGGAAACGGGCACTCGGTGTGGACGAGCTGCATATGTATGACTTGTATACACCGCTCGTGAAAGATGTGGACATGAAAATCCCATATGACGAAGCGAAAGACTTGATGGTCGAGGGACTCGCACCACTCGGTGACGAGTACGTCCAAATCGTCAAGGACGGTCTCGATTCACGCTGGGTCGACGTCCGTGAGACGCGTGGCAAACGGAGCGGTGCTTACTCTTCAGGCGCGTACGACACGCAGCCGTTCATCTTGATGAACTGGCAAGACAACGTCAACAACTTGTTCACGCTCGCCCATGAGTTCGGTCATTCGGTCCATAGCTATTACACGCGGGCGTCGCAGCCGTATCCATACGGGGACTACTCGATTTTCGTGGCCGAAGTGGCATCGACGACGAACGAGGCGCTCTTGAACGATTATTTACTGAAGACGCGTACAGACCGCCAAGAGCGGCTCTATCTCTTGAACAATCAGCTCGAGACGTTCCGTGGCACGTTGTTCCGTCAGACGATGTTCGCCGAGTTCGAGCATATGATCCATAAAGCGGCCCAAGATGGCGTCTCGCTCACACCTGAGTACTTGAACGAGACGTACCTCGAGCTCAACAAGCGATACTTCGGAGACGAGCTCGTCATCGATGGGGAGATCGCCTTCGAATGGGCACGGATCCCGCACTTCTATTACAACTACTACGTCTATCAGTATGCGACGGGCATCTCGGCGTCGGCCGCATTGTCGCAACAGATCATGGACGAAGGGGAACCGGCCGTCCGTCGTTACATCGACAAGTTCTTGAAGGCCGGGTCGAGCGATTATCCAATTGAAGTATTGAAGGCGGCTGGAGTCGATATGACGACGAAAGCACCGGTGCTCGCAGCGCTCGATCAGTTCGAGGCCGTGCTAGACGAGATGGAAGCGTTACTTTTCCAATAAAAGAAGCGGGGCGTGAACATTATGTGACAATATGAACAAAGTGCTTGTCACGGTGCGCTCGTCTCGGTATATTATAAGTGTGAAATCAATCACAAACCCCTTTATTGACCGTAAACTTTCTCCCAACCTGTGATCTGTATAGATACTCGGGTACGATGTTTTCCGTCCCCGCGGGAAACATCGAAAAAACCCACGGCTCCCCGGCCGTGGGTTTTGTTGTGTCATTTATTCGTCGCCCAAGCTTCGCCGCTGCAGCCCGGGACAGGCCGGCAACGTTGTTGGAGCGACAGTTTTTTTAATTCTCTTTCGATGACAGGCTTGTCGAGCTCTAAAATGAAAGCGAGCTCGGTAATCGTTGAGGCGTCATAGTGTCCTAACACTTTCTCGACGTTCCAATCGGTCTCACGGGTCGGTACATAGCCGAGCAGTTCGGCCATGACAGCCTGATAGACGTCATACGGATAGAGTCCTTCGATTTTGAGCGCCTCGTCACGCGTGACGAACGTCAAGGCGGGAAGCGATTCGATTTCCCAGTCTTTCAAGATCTCATGATCGACCGCCAGTGCGCTCAGCAGTTGATTGGATTGGATATCGGCAGCCAACTCATCGATGTCGAGTCCATAACTGACGAACGAGCGGGCAATTTCCCATAAGTCGCTGTCGCTAGAGCCATCCTTCAAAAAGATATCGTTAATATGCAGATGGCGCATGAAGCGCATCGCATGACGTTTCCCTTGTAACTCCATAGCCTTGATCATCGTGAGAAGGCGAACCTCTTCTTGACATCCGCCAACACAACTAGGAACCGTCGAAACCATACGGAAACGAATCAAGTGCCCGTATTCAAGTTCGAGTTTTTTAATGAGTGTCATCACGTGAAGCCCGTCTGGATCTGAGATGTCCATGAAATAGAATAACTCTAATGGCTTATATGTTACTTGGATAGAAGATTCTTCCAATGAACAGGATGACTCATTACATTGTTCAAGTTCCATTGTGTCGCCTCCTCTCGTAAACAAAAATCAAATATATCGTATGCTCATTGTAGCAACGAAAAAAAAAGGTTGGCAACGTATCTGCTCAACCTTGGTTTCGACGCATCTTTTCTTCCATGAATCGAACGATTTTATTTTTGGCGGGCCGGAGGGGAATGCCATGGCGATGAAGAAGCTGTTCGAACGCGAGTTTGCCCTTCGCTTCATCGGTCACTTCAAATTCTATTTCATAGTCGTGAATCTCCAAATAATGACTTTCGTCGAGGACGAGCAGACCGTCTGGCGTCTCGATTTCCGCGCGTTTCGTCTCAAGGCGACCGAGATGTTCGAGCGGGCCGGACAAGTCGAACGCGGCGAGCGCCTCTTTCATTTGGTCGTCATGGATGATGCCGTATTTGAACAAGTTTTCGGCCTCTGCCTCATTGATTGGGGCATGCGTCTCGAGCAGTCCAACGTCATGCGGTTGTTTGAGTGTCAACACTTGGCCATGTTTTTTCTCGCGAATTCGTAGGGCGGCGCCGTGCTTCTTCAGTTCGAACGTCGGTGTATCGAAATAGTCATTCGCTTGCCATTTCACTTTGTCCGTTAAATCGTAGGCGGTGAGCAAGGTCTCATACTCGTCTTTCGTCAACATCGATTTGAATTCAATTTCCACTTCTTGGGTCATAAATCATCGCTCCATTCTATGAACAATTGTTCGTTTATGATACCATACAATCGGATACATACGGAAAAAGCAGGGTTTTCCGAAATGAACGAAAGTGGTGACAGCATATGCAATCAATGGATTGGGATCAATTTTTAGTGCCGTATCAAATCGCGGTCGATGAACTGAAAGTTAAATTCAAGGCGATTCGGAAACAATATAAATCTCAAAACGACCACTCACCGATCGAGTTTGTCACGGGACGGGTCAAACCGGTCGGTAGCATTCTCGAGAAGGCGAAGCGAAAGCAAATCCCTTACGACAAGTTGTCGACGGAGATGCAAGACATCGCCGGACTCCGCATCATGTGCCAATTCGTGGACGATATCGTCCACGTCCTTGAACTGCTCCATCACCGGACCGACTTTAAAATCGTCGAGGAACGTAACTATATCACGAACCAAAAGGAATCGGGCTACCGCTCTTACCATTTGATTCTCGAATACCCGGTTCAAACGATTCATGGCGAGTTCCCGACGCTTGTCGAAGTCCAAGTGCGGACACTTGCGATGAACTTTTGGGCAACGATTGAACACTCGCTCAACTATAAATACGACGGGGATATGCCGGTCGAGGTGCAGGAGCGCCTGCGCCGGGCGGCTGAAGCGGCATTTTTGCTCGATGCCGAGATGAGTCAGCTCCGCGTCGAGATTCAAGATGCGCAGCAAGTGTTCCGGGATAAAGAAATGAACGTCCAAACGGACCAAGACTAGGGGGCCAAGGCATGCAGTTTGCGATTGTAGCACGGGGAGACGCGCGTTCGGCCGATATTGCGCGCGAGTTGACGAATAAATTGACCGAAGCGGGGCATTCGGTCTCGAAAGAGCCGCGGATCGTCGTCTCGGTCGGTGGGGATGGGACGATGCTCCAAGCGTTCCACGAATATATCGACCGGCTCGATGATACGCTGCTCGTCGGGATTCATACGGGCCATCTCGGTTTTTACGCCGACTGGCAACCAGACGAGCTCGACGAGTTGACGGAAATGATCACGAGCGAATCGTTCGAACCGGTGTCTTATCCGCTCGTCGAGGTGCTCATCGATTACGAGGACGGGACGACCGAACGACAACTCGCCATGAACGAGTGTACGATTAAAAACTATAAACGTACGCTCGTCTGTGACTTGTCGATTCGCGACGATTATTTCGAGACGTTCCGCGGTGACGGGTTATGCATTTCGACACCATCCGGGTCGACGGCCTATAACAAAGCACTCGGGGGTGCCATCGTCCATCCGTCGATTGAAGCAATCCAAGTGACGGAGATGGCGTCAATCAATAACTTGGTGTACCGGACGATCGGTTCACCGCTCTTGTTGCCGAAGCATCATCAAGTGAAGATCGAGCCGCACACGAAAACAGAATTCGAACTCGCGTTCGATCACCAAGAAGCATTGTCGTGGTCGAACGTGCGCTCGATTCGCTGTGCGGTCGCGAAAGAAAAAGTGACATTTGCCCGGTTCCGCCCGTTCCCATTTTGGCGACGGGTCCGGGAATCGTTCATTGAGGAAGGGAAGTAACCGATGTACGGATTCACATTGCATCGCGTCGCGGGGGCGAACGTCCCGCTGCGCGATTTTTTAATGACAGACTGCGGCATCTCGCGCAAGATGTTGACCCAAATCAAACAAGGGGGGCTCATCCTCGTCAACGGAGAGCCGCGGACGGTACGTTATGACATCAGCGAAGGAGATGATGTGACGGTCCATTTCCCGGTCGAACAGCCGGCGGAGACGATGGTCCGCTCGTCACGCCCGCTCACGATCCTGTTTGAGGACGACTATTTGCTCGCCGTCGATAAACCGGCTGGGATCGCGACGATCCCGTCCCGGCTTCATCCCGACGACACGCTTGCCAATGCGGTGCTCGGATATTACGAGCGAATCGGATTGCAGTCGGCGATTCACGTCATCAATCGACTCGATCGTGACACGAGCGGCGTCGTCTTGTTCGCAAAATATGCGTACGTGCACCATCGGTTCAGTGAATTGCAACAGACCGGGGGCTTGTCACGGACGTATCTCGCTCTCGTCGAAGGACCGGTTTTCCCACAGACGATTGACGCTCCCATCGGCCGTGCCCCGGATTCAATCATGGAACGAATCGTGACGGCAGACGGACAGCACGCCGTGACCCATATCCTTGAAGCGGAACCACACGAGGCATATACAGCGCTGACGATCGCCCTCGAGACCGGACGGACGCATCAAATCCGCGTCCATCTGCGCCATATCGGGCATCCGCTCCTCGGGGATACGATGTACGGTGGTAAGACCGTACTCGACCGTCACGCGCTCCACAGCGCCTCGGCGACGTTTTGCCACCCGATGACGGGCGAGAGACTCGTCATTGAGGCGACATACCCGCATGATTTTCGACTTGAAGCATAATACAAACAGTCCCGCACTCAGCTGAGCGCGGGACTGTTTTTCAATCGTCGTCGAACATATACGATTTTGATTTCGACGCGACGTTCATGACGAGGCCGATGGCAATCATGTTCATGATGATCCCGGTCCCGCCGTAACTGATGAACGGTAACGTCAGACCGGTGATTGGAAGGACACCGATCGTCATGCCGATGTTCTGGAAAATTTGGAACGTGAACATGGCGATGACTGCGGTCACGATGTAACTGCCGAACGGACTGCTTGCCTCAAGCGCGATATGAATCATCCGGTATAAGAACAGGAAGAAGACGATTATCACGATGGCCGCACCGATGAACCCATAATGTTCAGCGATGACGGCGAAAATGAAGTCGGTCTGCGACTCCGGCAAATAGACCAAACCTTGACCGTAGCCGGCCCCGAACATTTGACCGGACCCGATCGCCTGAAGCGATTTAATCAATTGGAACGCCAAGTCGTCGGAATACTCATACGGATAAATCCACGCTTGGAATCGATTCAAGGCGTGTCCCGGAACAAAGCTTTGCAACACCTCGAAATGGGAGAAGAACAAGTACATGAAACCGCCGATTGTCACGGCAGCGGCGCTGAACAGACCGAGCAACCATTTCCAGCCGATTCCGGAGACGATGATGATGGCCCCGAGCATCGTGATGAGAACCAGCCCGGTCCCTAAATCCGGTTGCGTGACAATCAGTCCGAGCGGCGGAATGGCGAGTAGGACGAGCTTCATTAACAGCCACGTGTCCTGTTGGGATGAGCCGTAGCGTTTATTATGGTCGTAGACGATCGTAGCCATGGAGATGAGCAAAAACAACTTCATGAATTCGGCCGGTTGAAAACTGAAACCTGGCACGTTGTACCAGCCGTACGCCCCGTTGATGTTTGGAACGAGTGTCGTATCCCGGAGCGGTATCAAGCCCACTAGCAGCAAGAGCCCGAAGGAATAGAGATACCAGTGAATTTTTCGCAACTGTTCGTACTCGATCGTCATGATGGCGAACATGGCCACGAACCCGATGATGTAACGGATTCCTTGATCGAATGCGAAGTTGATATGTTGTAATCGTGTCGGCAACATCGGTTGTGCCGTGTAAATGGCGCCTAGGCTTATGACCATCAAGAAAAAGACGATTGTCAAAAGTGTCGTGTCTAAACTTCTTAAATAAGATTGAATGCGGTTCATGATGAAGTCGTCTCACCCTTTCTATACGTATTTTATCTTACCGTAAGTTAAAAAAATCGCAATACGTTACGCGCTAGTTGACAAAACAGACACCATTCTGTAATCTGATAACAGATGTTATAACCAGGTACTAAAAAGGGGAGTTTACGATGTCAATCTATCCAACGTTAACGAATAAGACGTATGTCGTCATGGGAATTGCCAATAAACGCTCGATCGCATGGGCGATCGCGAAGACGCTCGACGCGGCAGGTGCGAAGCTCGTCCTTACGTATGCGGCCGAACGCTTCAAATCAGGTCTTGAGTCGCTTGCGGCCGATTTGAACGGAGAGGCCCTACTTTTAGAATGCGACGTCACGAACGACGAAGCAATCGATACGACGTTCCGTACGATTCACGAACAAGCAGGGCCGATTCAAGGGATCGCCCATTCAATCGCATTCGCTGACAAAGAAGCACTACGCGGCGAATTCTCGGAAATGACGCGCGGGCAGTTCGCGCAAGCGCTCGACATTTCGGCGTACAGTTTGACGGCAGTCGTCAAAGCGGCCAAGCCGTATTTCGCAGAAGACGCTTCGGTCATCACACTCACGTACCTCGGCGGTGAGCGCGTCGTCCCGAACTACAACTTGATGGGTGTCGCAAAAGCAGCCCTTGACTCGAGCGTCAAATACTTGGCGAACGAGTACGGACCTCACGGCGTCCGCGTTAACGCGATCTCGGCAGGACCGATTCGCACGTTATCGGCCAAAGGTGTCGGCGACTTTAACAGCATTTTGTCTGAGCTTGAACAGAAGGCGCCACTGCGTCGCAACGTCTCGGCAGAAGAAGTGGCCTCGACGGGCTTGTTCTTGTTATCGAGCATGGGTAGCGGTGTGACAGGAGAAGTCATCCACGTCGACAGCGGTTATCATATTTTGTAAATATAGGGGAAGGGCGCAGCGATGCGCTCTTTTTTGTATTATTCCGACCTGATTTCGGGTAAGGACCTGTGAAGGAGGTTGGATCATGGGTCCTTATCAGATTGATTTCACGGTCGTCCAATATGGAAATCGCCAAGTTCAACCGACAGAACGGGCGAATATCGAGCCGGTCACGCGGATTCAGCGTGTCCAACGCATCCGGCCGCGCCAAGAAGAATGGCTAGAAGCCGAACAACAAAACAGCCCCGGTCGATTTGTCGACCGGAGCGTGTAAACTTATCCGCGGAACCGGAACGTCTCATAGACGTTCCATGTTTCGTTTTCGAGCTCATACATGACGGCCATACGGTTGACCGTTTCCTCGAAATGAACTTGCTCCATGCGCATCCGTTCGAGCACGTCGAACAGTTCGGCATCGGTCAAATCTTGCCCGATGGTGATGTGCGGGAGAAACTCGTATTTGGGAGGCTGGTTGAGAAGCCCCTCGTGGAGCTTGTCTTGGAGCGCTGACAGTTCGCGCGTCGGCAACACTTTTAAGTAGAGGACGTTGTTCGTCGGTGCGAACGAGCGGACCCCATCGATTTTTAATTGGATCGGTTTGGTCGAGTCTGCGACTTGTTGCAAATACTCGAGCACTTTCGGTAAATCGGCTTCGTCAATCTCCGTGCGTTCCTTGATTGTCACGTGTGGTGAAATCAAGGCGTACTTCGTATCGTACCGCTTCCGATACGAGTTGGCGAAATCTTGAACTTGTTTTGATGGAAATAAGACTACCCCAATCTTCATTCCAGTTCCCCCTTTATAAAGTGGTCTACTTTTTTATGATGACCGATTTATTGAATGAAGTCAAAGCGGGCTTAGTCTTTTTTTCGAGTTTTCAGTATAATAGAGGTTGAGTACTTCGGGAGAAACCTTCTCGAGATGAAAGGATGTGTAGCGGGAGTGTTCCCGCCTAGATGATGAAACATGTACCACACTCACGAGACGTACGCGAGGCCGCACGGGCTCGCTTGATTGAACGGGGCGTATCGATTGAATCGATCGCCGAGATCGTCTATCAAATGCAGGCGCCGTATTCGCCACACTTGTCACTGAAAGACTGCACGGAATCGGTCGAGGCCGTGTTAGATAAACGAGAGCTCCAACATGCGATTCTCGTCGGATCAGAACTTGATATTCTCGCCGAACGCGGACAGTTGTCCGAGCCACTGCTGTCAATCGTGGCATCGGACGAGGGCTTGTTCGGTGTCGATGAGACGATTGCCATCGGGGCCGTCAACACATATGGTTCCATCGCCGTCACGACGTTCGGATACTTAGACAAAGCGAAAATCGGCATCATCAAACAGCTCGACACGAAAATGGAAGATGGTCAAGTCCATACGTTCATGGACGACCTCGTCGGCGCGATCGCGGCGAACGCATCGGGACGCTTGGCGCACCGCTTGCGCGATATGACCGACTTTGGCGAAGACGAGATGCGGGAACGGAAAGGCTTGTATTAATGACACCGCGCTCAAACATGTTGGCGATCACCGGGGCGATCAGTTTCGTGCTCTTCTCGGTGGTCGTTGTTTTAGGTTGGGTGGTGCCGGTTGATCGGTTCGTCACGTCTACGCTTGACCCGCTCGCCGGTCCGCTGTTCGTCTATGTGACCGAGCTCGGCAGCGTGAAGGTATTGATCGGCCTGTCGTTTATCGGCATGCTTTATTTTTTGTGGCGGGGCGACCGGTTCGAGGCGTTTCGTTTACCGATTGTCGTCATTACGACGCTACTTGTGACGCAAGGGCTGAAACTCATCTATGGTATCGACCGGCCGTCGATCGATGCGGCGCTCGACGCGACGACGTACAGTTTCCCAAGCGGTCATGCCTCAGGGTCACTCGCGTTGTATGGACTGCTCGCCGTATTGGTGTATCGACGGAATGAGACCGTCGCCGGCTTGATTCTGCTCGTCACACTGACGTTGGCCGTCTCGTTCAGCCGGGTCATCTTGAACGTCCATTATTTTAGTGACGTCATCGGGGGCTGGCTCGTCGCCCTTGTCATCGTGGCGGGATCAGAAATGGTAAGGAGGAAACAAATTTGATTCTTGTAACACAAGTCGAAACATGGTTGTTTATGGACCGCGACCGGGCTGATGCGGCGGAAGCGCCGACGATCCTGGTCGAAAAGGATGCGTCCGGAGCCAAATCGTTCACCGCGATGCGGACATTGTTCCAACTGAAGAAATGGACAGGGCAACACCGCTTCGTGCCGCTCTTGTCATGTGATGAAGCGGCTTATCGAGCCTACGAGGTGTTTCATGTCGATGCCAAGCCTCCGTTCGCCATCCTTGAATCGGGACATGTATTGATGAAGGACAATGAGCGGGATGAGGCCTATGAAGGCGCCCTGCGCGACGCAGGTGTCACGACAGACCGCGAGCGGATCGCGTTCGCAGCGGATTACCTTGAACGGGAACTCGGTGAACCGGTCATACTCGCCATCGATGAGGCGATCACGTCGCGTCCCCGCGTGCCAGATGACGTATGCGTACCGGGAAATGTGATGCAGACAAGTGAACGGTTATTCGCTTGGGCAAACCGACAACAAGCGGAGAGAGGTGACGTACGATGAATGAGTGGGAACAAAAAATCCAAGCACTACTCGACGGTTCGGTCGAAGAGTTACTCGTGCCAAAAGACGATTTTTTGACGGTCCGCTCGCTGTTGATTGACAAGGGCTGGATGTTTGAAGTCGTCGGGGAAGCGAAACACGGGGGCGTCACAATTTATCGGAAGAACGAAGCCGGTTCGACAGAATAAGCGGCTACGGATAAAGGAGGGGCAAAGGACAAATGAGGTCCTGTGCCTCTTTTTTCTGGTCGCACGACGAGAGACAGAAGTTTGGGGACGGTGACCCGAAAACTCTGTCGTAAACGCTTACATAATCTAGACGAAACTCGCTTATACTAAACGTGTAGGAGGCCACTACCATGTTATTGAATGAAAAGAGCAAGCGAATCTTGAGCGTTATCATGCACGAACAACGAGTGACGATTGAATCGCTCGAGCTGATGCTCCCGTATTCACGACGGACCATCGAGTATGAGCTGGAGCGAATTCAAGAATGGTTGGTCGATTGTGGACTGCCGGACATGCACACGGACGGGGCAACGATTCAATTGACGCTCACTCCCGAGCTGACGGAGCGGTTTGAACAAGCAGGATTGATTTGGGCTGAAGAAGAGCGCGAATTGCTGATCGTGTTCTTCACATTGGTCAACCGAGAGTTTTTATCGGCGTTCCATTTTCAACAACTCCTTGACGTCTCCAAATTCACGGTGCAAGAAAGTTTGAATGGTGTGAAGAAAAGCGCGGCGCATTTCGGTCTCGATTTCGCCTATACCCGGAAGTCGGGGTATCACGTAAACGGACATCCACAAACAATCGCCTTGTATTTATATCGGACGATTGAACGTCTCGTCACCCGTTCGACGAAGGAGCGTCTTGTCAGTGCCGTGCTCGCGGATTGGGAGACGGAATATGAAGAGCTGCTTCACCAACTCGAAACGTACGAGACGGTTCGACAATTCCGCTTGGTCGAGAGCCATCGAGAAAAACTCGCCTACTTCCTCTTGTTCGGAAGCCGAATGGCGTTGCCTACGTCCACCGACGAAGAAGATTACGTCATGGCGGAGAACACGGACGACGCGCTCCGGCACCACTTCAGTCAAATGCCTCATCTCTGGGTGACGCTCGATATGCTGATCAAGAGCGGACCGAAAGTCGAGGAAGAGATGGATGAGGCGACACAACACGAATTGGCTAGCGTCATGATGGATGTGATCGAACGGTTCGAACTTCTCAGTTGCACGTTCATCATCGAGCGGGAAGCACTGTGCGAGAAACTCGTGCTTCATTCGAAAGCGACGATGCAACGCGTCTACACAGGGCTCGAAGCACCCGAAGAGCTCGAACGTTATGTCATGAAAGAACACAAAGTGTTGAACGTTCTCGTAGAGCGATCACTCGAGCCGTTCCGGCAACGTCTCGGCAAAGACGTTCCGGCGACGGAAGTCATGTATTATACGCTCCATTTTGCTGCGCATCTCCATCAACAAGGACAGCACCTCGATGAGCAGATGAAAGCCATCGTCGTCTGTCCGAGCGGGATTAGCGTCTCGCACATGCTCGACCATATTTTGAAGAATCAATTTCCTGAGATCGTCTTTTTACCACCGATCTCGCAGCGGGACGTCGAGCAGTACGCGCCGCTCGTCGACTTGATTTTCACGACCGTCCCGTTGCCGCGAACGATTCATGAGTTGGCGAATGTGACACTTGTCCCAGCGTTGCCGACACGGCTTGAACAAATCCAGTTGAAGCGTCAAATCGAGCAACGATTTTTAAAACGGGGCGAGCACGTCACAGTTCAACTCGACGACGTGTTGCAAGTCGTAAAAAAACATGCGACCGTCACGAACGAACGGCAACTGCGCCAAGATTTGCGGGCGTTGCTGTATGCAGACACGACTCAAACTGTACACCAGGGGGGACAGCCGGTGCTAAATGAACTGATCACGCGAGAAAATATTCAAGTGCTAGACAAAGTCGAGGATTGGCAAGCGGCCATCCGTCTAGCGGCCAAGCCGCTCGAAGCGAACGAATCGATTGTGACGAGTTATATCGACACGATGATTGACAACGTAGAAGAACACGGACCGTATATCGTCCTCATGCCTGACGTGGCCATTCCGCACGCCCGACCCGAGGACGGGGTCCGAAAGCTCGGCATGAGCGTATTGAAAGTGGGAGACCCGGTCGTCTTCCCCGAAAACAAATCGGTCCGGCTCTTCTTTGTACTTGCGGCCATCGACCAGACGACACATTTGAAGGCGCTCGCCCAACTGACGGAATTGCTCGGCAACGAGGCCGATTTGGCGACGTTGTTGTCCGCCCAGACGAGTGACGACATGTTACCAGTCATCAACAAATATTCAGAGGAGGAACAATCATGAAAAAAATCTTAGTTGTATGTGGAAACGGGCTCGGTTCAAGTTTCATCATGGAGTTGAATGTGAAGAAGGCGCTTGATCAAATGGGTGCCGAGGCAGAAGTGTCGCACACGGATATCGCGACGGCACGTACGGAACCGGCCGATATTTATCTGGGGGCCAAAGACATCATCGGTACGCTCGATGACGGGACGCGTGAAATCGTGGCTCTTGAGAACGTCATGGACATTGAAGGGATCAAGGCGCAACTAGAAGGTAAACTGTAAACGACTTCGGGGGTCGGAAGGGGGAACAATGAATGCTTGATTTAATTATGCGAGACATACTAGGGACACCTGCCATCTTGGTCGGTCTGTTCGCTTTGATTGGTCTTGTGCTTCAAAAGAAAGATGTGGCATCGGTCGTCTCTGGGACGTTGAAGACGATCATGGGCTTCGTCATTATCGGGGCCGGGGCCGGGGTCATCATCGCGGCACTTGATATATTCGGGCAGATGTTCGACGAAGCGTTCAGTATTCGCGGGGTCATCCCGAATAACGAAGCGATCGTCGCGGTCGCCCAAGACGCGTTCGGCGTCGAGACGGCGATGATCATGGTGTTCGGGATGGTCATGAACATCGTGCTCGCCCGATTCACACCATTCAAATATATCTTTTTGACGGGTCACCACACGTTGTTCATGGCGAGTTTGCTCGCCGCGATTCTGTCGGTGTCAGGCCTTGAAGGAGTCGTCCTCGTCGCGGTCGGTTCGCTGTTGCTCGGGTTATGTATGGTCCTGTTCCCGGCGCTGTTGCAACCGTTCGTCCGTCAAATCACGGGGTCGGACGACTTCGCGATTGGGCATTTCGGTTCGCTCGGATATTTTGTCTCGGGTACGATTGGCAAGTATGCGGGCAACAAAGAGCATTCGACGGAACACATTCAAGTGCCAAAGCAACTCGGATTCCTACGTGACACATCGGTCGCCGTCTCTTTGACAATGACGCTCTTGTTTGTGGTCGTGGCAATCTTCGCTGGTCCCGGTTTTGTCGAGAGTGAATTATCGGGCGGTTCGAACTATATCGTCTTCTCGATCATTCAAGCGATCACGTTCGCGGCTGGTGTGTATATCGTTCTCGCCGGGGTACGGATGTTGATTGCCGAGATCGTACCGGCGTTCAAAGGGATCGCTGACAAGATGGTACCGAACGCGAAACCGGCACTGGATTGTCCGACCGTGTTCCCGTTCGCTCCGAACGCGGTCATCATCGGCTTCTTGGTCAGTTTTGCGGCAGGATTGATTTCGATGTTCTTCCTCCCGCTGTTCGGGCTCGCGATCATCGTACCAGGGTTAGTTCCTCACTTCTTCACGGGAGCGACGGCTGGCGTGTTCGGGAACGCGACGGGAGGGCGACGCGGTGCGATTTTAGGTGCGTTCGCCAACGGTCTCCTCATCAGCTTCTTGCCGGCCATGTTGTTGCCGCTGCTCGGGAACCTCGGTTTTGAGAGCACGACGTTCGGTGATTCGGACTTCGCACTCGTCGGGATCCTCATCAGCTGGTTCGTCTCCTTGTTCACATGAAGTTGAATCCAAACGAAAGCCCACGTCCGAACGGACGTGGGCTTTCAACTGTTTTAGGCGTTTGAGGCCAATTTGATTTTTTGTCGTTTTAACTTGTGTAATAACCAGGCATGTAACACTTCACAAGAATGGTGAGGAAGGGTCAGTTCAACGAGCGGGTGTGACTGACCGAATATAGTGAAGCGCGAATGGTCCTCGTCGAGCATCGATACTTGAATATCGGTCGCTTCTTGAAGCGAAATCCGTTGCTCGCCGGCTACTGCATCTTTTAGTTTCAGCATTTTT
Source organism: Exiguobacterium sp. s7 (assembly GCF_018618195.1). NCBI lineage: Bacteria > Bacillati > Bacillota > Bacilli > Caryophanales > Exiguobacterium > Exiguobacterium sp. s7. The sequence goes on from NZ_JACSLO010000001.1 coordinate 98,191, forward strand.
CCATTCGTCGCAAACTTGGTGAACGAAGACATTCCCTGTACTTTCAGTTGTTCCATCTCGTGTATCTATCCATCCGCATGATGAATAGATTTTCACCTCGCTTTCTCTATATTGCCTTCCATTCCTCCAGAAGGTTATTCCTAGTATACCGTCCTCGCGATAAAAGAAAAGACTTAATTTAACGAAAAATTAAGACAATTTGTTATCAATTTTTAAAAATAGTGTCACAGGCGCATCGCTAAGGGATTTAAGGTGTATTCCGTATGGGCGGGATAACAAAAAAGAACCTGATGGGATCAGGTTCGACAAAGATTCATGCAGGGATGAACTCAAAAGCGTTCGATCTCCCACGTGCGCCGGCGATACGTCAATTGTCCCTTCAACGCAATCGATTCCTTCTTCGCGTCAAAGTCTTCCTCGAGGACGGACATGTCCTCGTAACGTCCCGCGACATAGAAGGCGATCGACACTTGGCGATTGAATAGACTCCGTTTCGTATGGTCAAAGTCGATGATCAGGCCTTGCGGTGACAACGCCAAAATTTCATCGATGACCGGGAGGGGGATGGGGACGAAACTGATGTTACGGATGTCCCGATCGAGTTTGCTTTGCAAGACACTTTGGAGAAACTGGCTAATCGTCGACCAGTCTCTGATGTAGAGGCTGCTGTGACGGTCGTTCGACTCGTTGAAGAAAGCGATCTCGTTTTGAATCGAGTTGAGGAACGGCCCCTTCAAACCTCGTTCCATGTGGCTGAGGAACAAAATCTCGGCGATTTCATGGTCTGATAACGATTCGAGCAGGTGGTAGTCGGGAAAGTCGATAGCAGTGAAGCTTGTTTGATTGTTTAAGTATTTCGTCGAGAACGTCGACAGTTCGTGCGCCTCGATATAGCGAAACCGGGTCCGGGACGACTGTCTCATCCCTTTTATGTCCGTGCGACAGATGATCATCGGGCGAGCGAGTGATAGCGCCTCGGTGACATCGCTCAGCGTCACGCCGTGAAGTGTAAAACGTTGCAGTTCTCGGTCTTGTTTAATATAGAACAACTGTTTTGACATGTTTATCCCCTCAGTTCAAAGTCACTATAGTTTGATTTTAGCAAATCCCTATCGAGTGCGCCATGTTTGAGCGGTTCGGGAGGATTGAGATGATGGTTTTTTTGGGAAAATGGTTATAATTGAGGAAAAGAAGCAGAAAGGCGGATTCCATATGTGGGGGTTGAAAAAAAGTTTTCCTGAACTCATAACGAGTCGGTTCATCTTAAGAGAACTCGAACCCCGTGACGCGAGGGCGCTCTATGTGATTCTCTCGACCGAGGAAGTGATGCGCTATTACGGGTCTGACCCTTTATTGGCCGTATATGAGGCAAAGAACGTTATCGCTTATTTCAAAGACCAGTTTCAACAAGGCAAAGCGATCCGCTGGGCGATCTGCGACCGTGAGACGAACGAACTGGTCGGGACCATCGGCTTTCATAACTGGACGCCCCAATACTTTCGTGCCGAGATCGGCTTTGAGGTTGCGCCGAACCACTGGCGTCGCGGCGTCGCGCATGAGGCGGCATCGGCCGTCATCCGGCACGGGTTCGACGAGTTCAAGTTTCATCGCATCTCGGCGCTCGTCGCCCCGGAAAACGAAGGGTCGAACCGGTTGGTGCAGAAGCTTGGATTCACGGAAGAGGGGCTACTTCATGATTATGCCTATAGTCATGGCCGTTTCATGGACTTGACGATGTATCGTCTCTTGAAAGAGGAATGGAATGAGAGGGAGGAAAGATGATGAGACAACTTGTGCTGTTACACGGTTTATGTGGGTCACCTGACTATTTTGAGGAACTTATCCCGTTGCTTGATGCGGAAGTATATGCGCTGACGCTGCCAGGTCATGCTGGAACCGAAGCAGGACCTGAGACGATGGACCAGTTCGCGGATTGGGTGGTCGCCGAGATGCGGCTCCGTGAACTCGACCGGCCGATCGTGCTCGGCCATTCATTCGGCGGCTACATCACGACAAACCTCGTCCGCCGTTATCCGACCGAGTTGTCGGGATTCGGTTTGATCCACTCGACGGCAGCGGCTGACCCGGAAGAAGCAAAAGCCAAACGCAATCAAGCGATCGAACGAGTGATGGAAGAAGGGGTCCATCCGTTCATTGATACGATGATTCCCGGTGTGTTTGCGGCTGATTCCGACACTAGCTTGATTGAACGCGCGAAACAAATCGGGTATGAGATGTCGAAGGAAGGGGTCATGTCTGCCCAGCTCGCGATCCGCGATCGGGCCGACGAAACGGAGACCGTGCGTGAAACGAAATTGCCCGGACTATTCCTCTATGGGGACAAGGATCCGAACATGGACGCGGATCGTGCTTTTTTAGGCGCAGAACATCACACGAAACAAACCGTCCCAGGCAGCCATATGGGGATGATGGAGGAGCCTGAATTAGAAGCGGAACTTATCAACGATTGGCTTAAGGAGGTGCGACATGTCTAAATTCAAACTTGTCGCCGTGTCAGGGAGTCTTCGGAAAGCGTCGTTCAATACGGCGTTGCTCCACTCGATTATCGAGCTCGGCCGTGACCGCTTCGATGTCGAAATCGCTTCGATTGAGATGCCGCTCTATAACGACGACTTGATCGACCCGGATGAACCCGAAGTCGTGCGCGACTTCAAACGAGCCGTGCGCGAGGCGGACGGTCTGCTCGTCGTCACCCCAGAATATAACCACAGCATCCCGGGTGTGTTGAAGAACGCAATCGATTGGCTGTCGCTCGAACCAGGCACGCCGCTCCGTGAGAAACCGGTCATGATTGCCGGGGCGTCTCCGGGCATGCTCGGGACGGCGCGATGTCAAATTCATCTCCGTCAAGTATTTGCCACAAATCGTGCTAACGTTTTACCAGGAAATGAAATCTTTATCACGCATTGTAAAGAAAAGATTGATGATACTGGATTGCATGATGAAAAGTCGCGGCAACAAATCGACCGAGTATTATCGGAGTATTACAATTGGATTGAATTTTGGAAGCGTCAAGCAAAAAATTAACTTGAAGTCGCCCTGATTGTTTGATAGAAATGAATTGTGAAAACAAACACAAAGGGAGCGACAGCAAAAATGGAAACGTATATTGAACTGTACAATGGCGGCGAGTTAGAGGACCGGGCAGTCATCAATGACGGGATGACGTTCGGCCGGGTCACGATTGTGGAATTATTCTATCAGACGGGCCATATTTTCGGATACGTGAAGGCCGATGGAGAGAAACATTTCTTCCTCGAGCCGGTCGCCGGGGACGATACGTTCATCGTCGAAGGAGATCGTTATTCGCTCCAACAGTTCATCGCCCTATTTTGATGTTCACGACGCAAGCGACTCGCTTGCGTTTTTTTGTCGTTTTCGTCACGATTGAAGGTGAGGTGATGAGGATGAAACTAGTAGCAATTGAACCAACTCCAAGTCCAAATAACTTGAAAATTATCGTGGAGCCGGCTTTCACTGGCCGAGGCGTCACGTATGACAAGGCGAGCCGTGACATGCCTCCGATTATCGAGGACATCGTCGGGTTGCGAGGCGTCAAGTCGGTCTATGCGGTCTCCGACTTCCTCGCCGTCGAACGCCATCCAAAACATGATTGGCACGACGTTATGAACGAGATTCGTCGCGCGTTCGGGGAAGACGTCCCGGAAGTCGAGGCAAACCAGATGGCGGCGGACTATGAACCGGTCCACGTATCGGTCCAGTTCGTACTCGACGTCCCGATGCAGTTAAAACTCGTCAAAGGTGACACCGAAAAACGTGTCGGTCTGTCGAAGAGGTTCGTCGACGCGGCGCTCGACGTGCAAGCACAAGTGAAAAACGTCATTCAAGACCGGCGTTGGGTCGAGCAAGCTCCGCGTTACGGAGAGCTCGAGGACGTGAGCGTCGTCGCGCAAGAAGAACTCGAGGCGGCTTATCCCGAAGAACGGGTCGCGCGCATCGTCGCCCGTGCGTTCGGCCGGGAAGCCGACTATGAAGCGAATGCGAACCAGTTGCAATCAGACGATTGGAAAGCGCGATTGGCGTTCTTGGACGAACTCGAGATCGTTCCGGACAACATGGTGTACTTCCGCCGTGCGCTCGAGGATAAAGTGATGGCGATCCGTCGACAAGCGGTCGTCATGATCGGCATGTTCGAAGAAAACCGCGAAGAGTACGTCACGTATATCGAACAGGCGCTCGTGGACTCGTCACCGATCGTCCGTCGTACGGCCGGCGATACGGTATCGGATTGGGCGTTGCCGCAGTCGCAGCCGTCGATGATCGAGGCGCTCAAAGACAAGAGCAAGCTTGTCCGTTGGCGGGCCGCTCGGTTCTTGTTCGATTGTGGAGATGAGCAAGCGGTGCCGGCATTGAAAATTGCCGAGGACGACCGCGAGTTCGAGGTTTCTCTTCAAGCCCGTCTCGCGAAAGAGCGAATCACGAGTGGAGAGACAGCGCTTGGGACGGTGTGGCAACAAATTTCGAATCGAACGAAGTAACAATCATTCGACAAACAAATATTTAATTTTTTTACAGTTACAGGGAAGAGAGACGAATCGTCATGCGATTCGTCTCTCTTTTCTCGTTTTGAATTTGATAATTCATCCAAATGACTAACAATCGATACCAGTTATTCGACAGTTGGGTAAACGGGTCTTTTGTCCTGTCGAACGATGGGACGTTTTTCCTTGCGAATCGTTGATACACTAAACATATCTTATACCAACAAAGGAGCCATACTCATGATGCTTTTTGCAGAAACCCCAGAACTCGTAGCCTATAAGGAAGTCGTCGATGGTATGATCACGGTCATCTTTGAGTCGATTCACAGTGAGACGTTCTCGATCTCTGCACAAGTTCGTTCCGACATCGACGTCGCCGACGCGTTGTTCATGACTGGTTGGCAACAGTACGTGGAAAACGTCCAAGTTTCATAATAAAGGTGAATAATATACGTAAACCCATTACAAACGTCTGCACGAACGTTTACACTAGTGCTATAGACGTTTTTTTTTATTTTTCAGAGGAGAGTGGGATACGTGAAGAAGACTTGGTTATTGGCCATCGTCACGGCGATGATATTGGTTGTGGCGGCGTGCAGCAAAGAAGAAGCGAACCCGAGCGATGTGGACGACACCGCGTCGACACCGCCTGCTTTATTGACGCTCGATACGGACGTGAGCTACGATGCCGAATCGAAACAACTGTCGACGACGGTGTCGATGACAAACCCGAACGAAGAGCCGGTCAAGGTAACGTTCAACTCGTCTCAACGTTTTCAAATGACGGTGATGAACGGTGATACGACCGTCTTCGATTACGGCAGTGAATATATGTTCACGGAATCGATTATCGAAGAGACGTGGGAACCAGGCGAGAAGAAAGTGTTCGATGAAGTGTTCCCGCTCACGCTCGAAGCCGGGGACTATACAGTCGATTTCGTCGGACTGGCCCAAGTCGACGGTGCACCTGAAATGGCGGTGACGGATCAACAGACGTTGACGGTCGAGGCGACCGAGGCACCGGCGGAAGAGGGGACGACCGAAGAACCGTCGGAAGAGCCGACGGAAGAGCCGAGCGATCAGCCGGCGCAAACGAACGGTGCATTCCGTGATGTGGTCATCAAGTTGAACGGCAACGCCATCGACGTGTCTGGCTACACCGACGTCGAAGAGTTTGAGTGGAGTGTGTCGGACGGTCATAACCTGTATGCGCAAGGCGCGAGAGAAGTGACGAGCGGCGGCTTTACATTCGGCGGCCTATTGGACGAAGAACCTCCGGCTGGCAAGTCACTCTTCTTAGAGATGACACCGGTCGGTGGCGACGTCGCCTCGTTCCGCATCCAATAAAAGAACGGCGGAAACTGAGGTTTCCGTCGTTTTTTTTCGGGAATGAAACAAGTTGACGGCACCCCCAGATTGTCAGACAATTAGGCAAACCGATATCAGTTAGGGAGGAAGTTGAGTATGCAGCAACATATTATCGAATCGACACACGTCAAACCATCGATCAACCCGGCCGAAGAGATTCGCCTTCGGACCGATTTTTTAAAGGCTTATGTGAAACGGGCCGGGGCGAAAGGGCTCGTCCTTGGCATCTCGGGTGGACAGGACTCGACGCTCGCCGGTAAACTCTGTCAGCAGGCGATGGAAGAGTTGCGTCAAGAAACGGGCGCGGAGTACACGTTCTACGCCGTCCGTCTTCCATATGGGGAACAACATGACGAAGCGGATGCGAAGCGCGCCCTTGAATTCATCCGTCCGGACAAGACGTTCACGGTCAACGTGAAGCCGGCCGTCGACGCCTCGGCTGAAGCGTTCGCACAAGCGACCGGTCTTGAACTCGGTGACTTCCATAAAGGGAACACGAAAGCACGCGAGCGGATGAAAGTTCAATATGACATCGCCGCCACGTTCGGCGCGCTCGTCGTCGGTACGGACCATGCGGCTGAATATGTGACCGGCTTTTACACGAAGCACGGCGATGGGGCTGCCGACTTGACGCCGCTCACCGGTCTCAACAAACGCCAAGGCAAGGCGTTGCTCCATGAACTTGAAGCGCATGAGAGTTTAATCTATAAAGTGCCGACGGCTGACTTAGAAGATGACAAGCCGGGACTCCCGGACGAGGTCGCTCTCGGGATGACGTATGATCAGCTCGATGACTACTTAGAAGGCAAAGATGTCGACCCGGCCATCGCCGAGCGGATCGAGACGATCTTCAAGCGGTCGCGCCATAAGCACCATATGCCAGCCTCGCTCTACGACGAGTGGTGGCAGTGACCATAGAGGACCAGCCCACGGGTTGGTTCTTTTTTGTATGATGAGCCAAGTTCTGTATTGCCTTTGCCGGCACTGGACAGTCAGACCGTCGCGATGGGGCACCGTGATTGCCCGCGGAAAGCATGGGCGCCGAAAGGGACGCGCGATTTAATCACACAAAAGAACCGATCCTTAGACCGGTTCTTTTGTGTATCACGTACTAGCGCTTCGAGCGTGTCGGCACGAATTGGATGAGCAAGATGAGCGTGAACGCGATCAAGCTGAGCAGCGGGATCGTGATGAACCCGAAATAGTTCACCCAACGAATCAAACAGTCGTTACTGCAGAACGCGTCGCCGTTCGGGATGCGTTCGAGAACGACGTGATAGAGGGCGATCGCCCAACCCGCCCCGGCCATGAGACCGACGAACAATTTGTTCACAGCACGGTTTGAGACCATGACCGTCAAATAATAGATGGCGAGCGGATACATAAATATGCGTTGGAACCAGCATAACTTGCATGGCACGTACAGCATGATTTCCGAGAAATAAAGACTGCCGAGCGTCGCGATGGTGGCGACAATAAAGGCAAAATGATGACGTTGCATCTGATTTCCTCCTGACGATTCAAAACTAATCGACAAACATGATATGATACAGTGAAGCAATAACGTATCCAGTATACAATCTTTGAAACGATAGAGAAACAGGTGACGTCATGCAAGTATCAGAAGTGGAAGTGTTGATCGTCCTCGCCGAGGAGTTGAACATGCGCAAAGCAGCGGAGCGGTTATTCGTCTCCCAGCCAGCGCTCAGTCAACGTCTCGTCACGATCGAGCACCAATGGGGTAAAAAGATATTCGTCCGTTCGACGCGCGGGCTCGCGCTCACACCAGACGGAGAAAAAATCATCGACTTCGCAAAGAAGATGTACAGCGAAGAACAGGAGCTGCGTGGGGAGTTGACGGCGCAACAAGGTGAGGTGTACGGTACATTAAAAATCGCCGTCGCATCCATCATGGGACAGTATTGGCTGCCCCGCGTCTTGAAACGATTCATGGAGCGGTATCCGTCGGTCCGGGTCAAACTCGTCACGGGCTGGTCAAGCGAGATGATGCGCTATATGCTAGAAGAAAATTTTCATATCGGTATCATCCGGGGGAACCCTGACTGGCGCGGCGAGAAGATGAAACTATTCTCAGATTCGCTCCACTTGGTCGATATGCGGATGACCGATTTAAAGCAACTCAAAAACAACGAGCGCTCATTCATTCAATTCAAGAGCGACTCGACGTATTATCAAGAGATTCTCGAATGGTGGCAGGAACGGTTCTCGAGCCCGCCGCTGACGACGCTCGTCGTTGATCAGATTGAGACGTGCAAACAGATGGCGCTCCACGGAATTGGCTTCGCGATTTTGCCGGAGTCGACGATCCGCGATGTCGAGGCGATCAATAAGATTCCGCTCACCTCGTCGAACGGGACACCGCTCGTCCGAGATACGTGGATGTTGTCGACCGAATCGATGCTCGAGTTGGCGCAAGTGAAGGCATTTTGGGAAATCGTGGATGAAGTGACAAAGGAGAGTGTGGAATGAGTTGGGCAATTGAAGCAAGACGGCAGTTACATTTGATTCCAGAACGAGGTTATGAAGAGTTCAAGACACAGGCGACGCTTGAGGAGTTGATTCGTTCCTTGAACTCGCCACGGGTGCATATCTCACACTGGCGCACCGGTCTGTTCGTCCGTGTCGATGGTCTTGTCGGTGAGAAGACGATTGGGTACCGAGCCGACATGGACGGCTTGCCGATCACAGAAGAGACAGGACTTGAGTTCGCCTCGGTCCATGAAGGGATGATGCACGCCTGTGGCCACGACGTTCACATGGCGATTGCCCTTGGGTTGATCAAACGTGCCGTTGAGGAGCCGCTCGACCACGACCTCGTCATCTTTTTCCAACCGGCAGAGGAAGGTCCGGGCGGAGCTGAGCCGATGGCCGTGTCGGAACTGTTTTATCATTTCCGTCCCGATGCGATGTTCGGCCTTCATGTGGCTCCGGAATATCCGGTCGGTACGATCGCCTCGCGCCCGGGTGTCTTGTTCGCGAGTGCGCGTGAACTGCATCTGACGATTCACGGAAAAGGCGGGCACGGGGCCTTCCCACATGCCGGAATTGACGCCGTGATCGTCCAAGCTGCCTTAATCATGCAACTTCAAACGGTCATCTCACGGAACATCGATCCGATGGGAAGTGCTGTCATCTCGATCGGTAAGGTCGCGGCCGGCACCAAAGAGAACATCATCGCCGACACGGCGAAACTCGACGGGACGATCCGGGCGCTGTCGGATAAGGAGATGGTCGTGCTCGAAGGGCGTATCCGTCAAATCATCGCCGGAGTGGAGATGACGTATAACGTTCAAATCGACCTTGAGTTCGGCAATCGCTATCACGAGGTCGTCAATGACGAACGTTATTTGTTCCAGTTTGAAGAAGTAGTCGAAGAAGTCGGGTATTCGTACAAGACGTGTGTCCCCGCCATGACCGGCGAAGATTTTGGTTACATGTTGAAGCAAGTACCGGGCTTCATGGTCTGGCTCGGCGTGAACGATATGGGTTCAGGGCTCCATCAATCAACGCTCAATCCGGACGAGCGGGCGATCGATGTCGCCATCGAGCTGTTCGATCATTTCTTTCGAACGGCAATCATTAAATGAAGGGAGCGGACACGACGGTGTCCGCTTTTTTGTGCGAAATGTGTTGAATTGTGCGTGAACGGTTAAAAATTCGGGAAATAAATAAGACTTGTAAAGCGTCGATATTGTTAATCATGCTCAAATGTGAACATTTTGCGAACTCAAGCATTGAGACATTACAGCGCTATATAAAATCATTATGATAAGGGTATCCAAGGGAAATCATCTGTGATGTTGCGCGATAGACATTGGTTTAAAGCGCTAGAGAGAGATAGGAGGTAATCAATAGATGTTTCAAGATCCTGTCCTGATGAGCCGGGCGTTAACGGCACTCACGTTGGGTTTCCACGTGATATTTGCCACAATCGGCGTCGGGGTTCCACTTTTAATTTTATTGGCAGAGTTTCTAGGCATTAAAAAGAAAGATCCGAAATATACCTTGATGGCCCGTCGTTGGTCACGGGGCTATGTTGTCACAGTAGCGGTCGGTGTTGTGACGGGTACGGCAATCGGGCTTCAGCTGTCCTTACTTTGGCCGAACTTGATGCGGGTAGCCGGTCAAACGATCGCACTCCCATTGTTCATGGAAACGTTCGCGTTCTTCTTTGAGGCGATCTTCCTCGGAATTTATTTGTACACGTGGGATCGATTTAAAAACCCGTGGCACCATATGCTTCTCGGGATTCCGGTCGCGGTCGGTGCCTTGTTCTCAGGTTTCTTCATTACGACCGTGAACAGCTTCATGAACCAACCGGTCGGATTTGATATCGTCGACGGACGGCTTGCCAACGTGAGCCCGCTTGAAGCGATGTTCAGCCCAGCGATGCCAACGAAAATGGCGCACGTCTTGACGTCGGCTATCTTGACGTCGGCGTTCATCCTTGCGGCGATCGCGGCCGTCCAGTTGCTCCGTCAGCGACGGAACCAGCTCGACAAGTTGTCAATCGAGTATCACAAAAAAGGACTACGCTTGACGATGACCGTCGCACTCATCTTCGCAATCGCGACTGCTCTTGTCGGGGACTTCTCAGGGAAATACTTGGCGAAGTACCAGCCGGACAAATTGGCGGCTGCGGAGTGGCACTTTGAAACCTCCTCGGAAGCTGAGCTTATCCTAGGCGGCTGGCTCGAGGAAGACGGGGAAGGCGGTTACGAAGTACGTGGCGCTTTGAAGATTCCATACGCCTTGTCCATCTTAGCTGGCGGCGTACCGAACTACGAGGTAATAGGTCTTGATGAATTCGCGAAAGAAGACCAGCCACCGCTATTCATCCACTATCTATTTGATGCGATGGTCGGGATCGGGATGCTCCTCGCACTTATTTCGTTCTTGTTCGTCCTCGGACGCTACATCAAGCGGCTACCGCAATTCAGTAAACCGATGCTCATCGCCATCGCAGCGGGTGGTCCGCTCGCGATGATGGCCATCGAGTTCGGCTGGTTCTTCGCCGAGTTCGGTCGTCAACCTTGGGCGCTTTATGATTTGATGCGCACGAGTGAAGCGGCCACGACATCAGCGAACGTCGGTTGGATGCTTATCGCCTTTGCGATCCTGTATGCAGTTCTTGGCGTAGTCACGGTGCTCGTCTTGACTCGTCTGTTCAAGGACAACCCAGTAGGGAAAGAACTAAAACAATCGGAGCATCGCGGTGAAGCGATGTTCGCGGATGAAGTGTGATCGGAGGGTATGACATGCAGATTCAAGAACTAGGGATTGCCGTACTATGGACGTTTTTGTACGGCTATCTCATCGTCGCATCGATTGATTTCGGTGCCGGCTTCTTCGCTTTCTATAGTAAGTACACGAAGCGTGACCACATGATCAACCGTCTGATTCAGCGGTACTTGTCACCGACGTGGGAAGTGACGAACGTCTTCTTCGTCTTCTTCTTCGTTGGAATCGTCGGGTTCTTCCCGGATACGGCCTACTATTACGGGACAGCACTTCTCGTTCCGGCTTCGGTCGTCTTGATTTTGTTGGCGATTCGCGGGAGCTTCTATGCGTTCGCCAACTACGGTTCAAAAGAGAGCACGTTTTACATGTTCTTGTACGGGGCAACCGGCCTCTTGATCCCAGCCTCGATGTCGACCGTCCTCACGGTCAGTCAAGGCGGGTTCATCAATGAGACCGAGTCCGGCGTCTTCTTTGACGGCATGAAGTTGTTCACCAACTTCTACTCGTGGACCGTTGTCTTCTTGGCAATCGTGTCGGTGCTCTACATCAGTGCCATGTTCCTATTATTCTACGCGGACAAAGCGCGTGACGTTCAAGCGGTCCCGCTCGTTCGGAAGTGGGCCTTGTTCTGGAGCGTGCCGACGATTATTGCCTCGGGCCTCGTCTTCTTCGGGTTGAAGTCGCAGGCGGCTTGGCATTATGAGAGCATCTTGGCAGGCAACTGGTGGTGGTTCGCCGCAAGTTTCATCTTCTTCGTCGTAGCGGTTTCATTCGTCTACTTGAAGCGGAACTACGGCCTCGCTTTCTTGATGGTCATGGGTCAATTCTTCATGGCTTGGTTCGGATATGGTTATACGCACTTGCCATATATCCTTTATCCGTACATCGACATCAACGGAAGCGTCGTCAACGAATCGATGGCGGTCGCACTCGTCGTCGTCTTCATCCTCGGATTGCTCCTCCTCGTACCGGCGCTGTATCTCTTACTTCGCCTGTTCTTGTTCGACAATGACTATGTACGCGGAAAGCGTTCGAGTGGTAAAGCATAAGACCGGATGATTCCGGTCTTTTTTTGTATAGTTTTTTTGAAGGGAATCGGTTACACTGTACGAAGAATCGGGAACAGAAACAGCGTAGGAAAGGGATGTATGAAATTATGACAGGTGAATTTGCAGTCATCGGATTAGGTCGATTTGGCGGCTCAATCGTTCGTGAATTGTCGGCGAACGGGTATGATGTGTTGGCCATCGATGCCGATGAAGAACGCGTCAACGAATTTATGGGACTGGCGACACATGCGGTCATCGCGGATACGACAGACGAGAACGTATTGAAGAGTCTCGGCATTCGTAACTTTGAGCACGTCATCGTGGCGATCGGGGAAAACATTCAAGCCTCGATTTTGACGACGCTCATTTTGAAAGAGCTTGGCGTTCAAATCATTACCGTGAAGGCGACGAACGATTATCACGAGAAAGTGTTGCGCCGCATCGGAGCCGATAACATCGTCCACCCGGAACGCGACATGGGTGTTCGGATCGCGAACGGGTTGATGAGTCAAAGCATCCTCGACTACCTCGAACTCTCGAACGAGCACTCGATCGTTGAAATCAAAGCGTCGGATAAGTTGTCGAACAAGTCGCTCATCGACTTGGACCTCCGTGCTAAATACGGCGTCAACATCGTCGCCGTTCGCCGCGACGACGACGTCATCATCTCCCCGCAAGCCGACGAGATGATTCTGCCAGAAGATATCTTGATTATTATCGGCAAAGATACAGACTTGGACCGACTCGAACGTACCCTTCGGTCTAGATAAAAACGAGAGGCGCGCGCCTCTCGTTTTTTTAGATGAGCTTCATTTGTTTTAAGCCGTACTCGATGCCATCCTCGAGAATCGACTTTGTGACGAAGTCCGCAACTTCTTTCGCCTCGGTCCGGGCGTTGCCCATCGCGATACCGGTCCCGACGTATTCGAGCATTGCCAAGTCGTTCAAGGCGTCGCCGAACGCATACGTGTTTTCGAGTCTGTACCCGTTCGCCTCGATGAAGTGGCGAATGCCATCGGCCTTGCTCGCCCCGCGATTGATGACGTCCACGGCGTGGGGGTGCCAACGGATGAAATCAAATTCGCCGTACGCGTCCAAGTAATGATGCTCTTCTTCCGGTGTACAGTAAAGTAACGTCTGGTAGACGGCTTGTTCGATATGGAAGTTCGGTTCGTAAGTCGGGATCGGCATATCGAGTTCTCCAAGCGACTGTTCGACGACATGGTCGTTTGCTTTCGTCGCTCCGCCCCGATCTTGGCCGAGGTAGACAAGCGTGTGGTCGTTCGAGCCCGCATGCGTTGTCAGACGGTGGAGAGCATCTGTCGGTAAGGCATTTCGGTAGACGACCTCACCTTGATGGACGACGATTTGTCCGTTGTAACAGACGAAACTCTCAATCCCGACTTGTGCGGGGATGTCCGACAACATCGCCGGACCGCGACCGGTCGCGATAAACGTCTCGACGCCGTTCGCGCGGAGTTGTTCGATGGCTTTGATTGTCGAAGGTGGAATGTACGACCCTTCGTGGAGCAACGTCCCATCGATATCAAAAAAGACTACTTTCTTATCTTCCATGTTGTTTCACCATGCTTTCTCTGTCTTTATGAAGTCAGTTTTATACTAAAAAGCATAACATGAAATTGAGAAACCGCCCTCAATCTAACGTCATTAGTGAAATATTGTCACAATATAAGCTATAATGAAGAAAGAATCTTACGGAGACATAATTTTTATAGCGAGAATCACTTATGTATCACATAGATGAACATCAACTACTTGTAGTAAGGAGAGATTAAATGAAGTTTGTAAAAAACCACCAAACAGCTGTGTTTGCCTTAGGCGGACTCGGAGAAATCGGGAAGAACACGTACGTCGTTCAATTCCAAGATGAGATTATCGTCATCGATGCGGGCATCATGTTCCCGGAGGATGACTTGCTTGGAATCGATTACGTGATCCCTGATTACTCGTACTTGATTAAAAACAAAGATAAAGTCAAAGGGGTGTTCATCACCCACGGTCACGAAGACCACATCGGCGGTATCCCGTTCCTGTTGAAACAAGTGAAATTGCCGATCTACGCGACGAAGCTCGCGCTCGGCTTGATTAAAGTGAAGTTAGAGGAGCATGGATTGCTCCGCGAAGCGGAACTTCACGAAATCGATGAGGATACGATCGTTAAATTCCGTAAGACGAGCATCTCGTTCTTCCGGACGACCCACTCGATCCCGAACTCACTCGGTGTCGTCGTCAAGACACCACAAGGAAATATCGTTCATACGGGTGACTTCAAATTTGACTTCACACCGGTCGGCGAACCGGCTGACATCGCGAAGATGGCAGACATCGGGAAAGAAGGCGTGCTCTGTCTCTTGTCTGATTCGACGAACGCAGAAGTCGAAGGCTTCACGATGAGTGAGAAAGTCGTCGGCGGGACGATCAGCGAGACGTTCCGGAAAGCGGAAGGCCGCATCATCTTCGCCACGTTCGCCTCGAACATTTATCGTCTGCAACAAGTCGTCGATGCTTGTGCCGAGACAGGCCGCCATTTGGCTATCTTCGGTCGATCGATGGACAAAGTCATGACGATCGGCCAAGAGCTCGGCTTCATCAACGTGCCAAAAGGCATGATTATCGAAGCGAATCAAATGCGGAACTATGAGCCGCATGAAGTGGCAATCCTTTGTACCGGTTCGCAAGGTGAGCCGATGGCTGCGCTCAGTCGCATCGCCAACGGGACACACCGCCAAGTATCGGTTATTCCTGGCGATACGGTCATCTTCTCGTCATCTCCGATTCCGGGTAACGCCATCTCGGTCGGGAAGACAATCGACCAATTGTATAAAGCCGGCGCGGACGTCGTCTACGGCAAGTTGACGAACATCCACACGTCGGGCCACGGTTCGCAACAAGAGCAATTACTCATGATCCGTTTGCTGAACCCGAAATTCTTTATGCCGATTCACGGCGAGTATCGCATGTTGGTGAAACACGCTGAACTCGCAGAGTCGGTCGGTATCCCGAAAGAAAACAGCTTCATCATGGATAACGGAGAAGTGCTCGCGGTCGACGCCGACTCGGCGGCCATCACGGGTAAAATCTCGGCTAACGCGGTTTATGTGGACGGGAACGGCATCGGGGACATCGGCAATATCGTCTTACGCGATCGCCGCATCCTTTCAGAAGATGGGCTCGTCGTTGTCGTCATCAGCATTGACGGCAAGACACGAAAACTCGTCTCCGGTCCAGACATCATTTCACGCGGTTTCGTCTATATGCGTGAATCTGGTAGCTTGATTCGTGATGGGGAGCGCTTGCTCAAGAAGACGGTCGAGCAAGGATTGTCGAACAAGCAGATGAAGTGGTCAGAGATGAAGCAACTCGTCTCAGATACGCTTACGCCATACTTGGCACAAAAAACACGAAGACACCCAATGGTTCTTCCGATCATCATGGAAGTATGACCGAGCGGGCTGTAGGTGACTACAGCCCGTTTTTTAGAGGACTATAATAAAAGGAGATGGTGCTGAATGGAACGACCAAAACGGAAGAAGGGGTGGGTGAAATGGGGGCTTGCCGCGTTTGCCTTACTTTTCCTCATCACGATGGTTTACCATCAAGTCAAACCGTTGCCGGACGGCGTGTCGCGTGCGTCGGAACCGGTCGCGATTTCGGATGACCAAATCGATTTTTTATTTGATTTGACGTATCAAGGGGAAGACACGGAAGTGAACGAGCAAGAGATCTTTCAAGACGTCGAGCGGTCAATCCGCGAGGCGCGGGAATATATCGTCATGGACTTTTTCTTATTCAACCCATATTCGAATGAAGACCGGCAATATCCGGACATCACGGCCAAACTGTCATCGGCTTTGCTCGAACAGATGGAAGCTTATCCGGACATGAACGTCGTCTTAATCACGGATGAAATCAATACGACTTATAACGGACACGCGTCCGATCATCTCGACGTCTTGAAGGAAGCGGGCGCGGAAATCGTCTACACGAACCTCGATGCGCTCCGCGACCCGAACATCTTATACTCGACGCTGTATCGGATCGGGTTTCAATGGTTCGGGGACAGCCAGAACGGCTGGTTGCCGAACCCGATGGCCAAATCGGCACCGGACATCACGATCCGGTCGTATTTACGGCTGTTGAACGTGAAAGCGAACCACCGCAAAGTGATGGTGACCGAGAATGACGGCTTCGTCTTATCGGCCAACCCGCATGATGCGAGCGGGTATCATTCAAACGTCGGGGTGCGGCTCGATGGCCCGATTTTAGCGGACATCCTCGAAGGGGAGGAAGCGATCGCGACGTTCTCGAAAGGGGATGCCGAACGTTTCCCGAGCGAGGAGAAACTCGCGAATCTGCGCGACGAGCCGTCGGAAGGCCCGATGCAAATCCGCTACGTCACGGAATCCAAGATTCAGGACGCCGTCATCAAGGCGATGGAAGAAGCGGAATCAGGTGAGACGATTTGGATCGGCATGTTCTACTTGGCCGACCGAAACATCATTCAAGCCATTCATGAGGCCGCCGAGCGCGGCGTCTTCGTCAAACTGATTCTTGACCCGAATACGAACGCGTTCGGGCGCGACAAGTCAGGATTGCCGAACTTGCCGGTCGCCGCGGAATTGAACACGGTGAACCCGGAGCAAATCGAGATTCGGTGGTACGAAGTCGGCGAAGAGCAGTACCACCCGAAGATGCTGTACGTGGAAGGGGACCGTCGAGTCGTCGTCATCGGGTCGGGCAACTATACGACCCGCAACATGAACGATTACAACTTGGAGGCGGATGTCGAAGTCGTCACGACCGAGGAGACAGCGTTCATCCGCGAGGTCGACGGGTACTTCAAGCGTCTCTGGAACAACGAGCAAGGAACGTATACGCTCGCCTATGATGAGATTCAGACCGATTTGCCAATCGGAAAGTATGTGATTTATTGGATCCAGAAACTCACTTGGACGATGACCTACTGACACAAGCCCGCCTTCCTGTGAAGGTGGGCTTTGTTGTGGACGGGCTACCATCGACATGACGACGAACAAAACCCGCTCTCACAAAGAGAGCGGGTTTTCATCATTTCGTTTCGACTGGATTAAATTCGTTCGTGAACTCGTAAAGGAACCGGCCCGTGTCGCGGAGGACGTCTGTCTTCCGGTGGAGCGAGAAGTGATCGTATGGGACGGTTTCCGTCTCGATGTTGTTCGTATATTCTTCGAGCAAGAGCGAACTCGCTGGCTCAATCAAGTTGAACTCGCCACCGCGTCCCGAGAAGGAGAACACTTGGACGGAGCGTGGCCACGTCTCAAGTTTTTCTTGGAACGCCTGCAACCCGTCAGAACTCGGGGACAAATCCCGGATGGCAGGACTGCCGGTATTGATCCCGAAATTACTGGCGGACAGACCAAAGTTGGCAAGTCGTGTTCCGGCGAACGGACTATCATACGTCACGAACTTATCGACGATGTATTCGTCTTGATTCAAGATATAGTTCGCTGCCGCCACACCGCCCATGCTGTGACCGATCAAATACATCCGGTCGAACGAACGGTTTCGTTCCTGTTTATAGCGTTCGATCGCCGCATTCAACCACTTCGTCTGGTTGTTGAGCGATGCCTCGGCATCCTCATATTCAATCCGGACAATCGGTCGGTTCGAGCTGTAGTCATTGATGACGCAATCGGCCGCGCCTTTCACCGTCACGGTACAGAGGGCACCATCTTTCGCCAGCCCACGCTGTTCCATATACTGCGAGAAGCGGAGGAATGTGCGGTCGGTCCCGAGCAAGCCGTGAACGGCGAACGTCGGGATGAACTCGTCCGTCTGCGCCGCTTGGCGAATCGCCTCAGATTTCCGTTCCGTCGTCAACTCTTCTCGAATCGTCACGATAATCAACGCGAGGGTCAAGACGAGGATGAAGCCGCCGAAGATGCGAGAACGAATCGACGTCTTGTCCGGATTACCGACGTTTTGACGATATTTCCGCCAAACAAAGAAAGCGACTAGGCCAAGGACGACGATGATGACGCCTGTGATAATCCACGCCTTGACGTTCGGCACGTGGGCGACGAGCGTCATATTATTTTGACGGCCACCGTACACTTGCCACTCGACATGTTTCATCGACCGTACATCGAGTCCAGTACCGTCTTCGACGAACACCCCGGTCGGCACGGTCAGATTGAACCGGATATCGGCTTGACGAACGTAACGTTCGGCCAGTTGTTTCGGGGAGCCGCTTAAATTCAGACCTGGCAAATCGACGCGGTCGAGCCGCAGGTCGAGGTTCGTGTTCATGACGTATGAGTCAAACCAAATCCCATCTTCTTTGTCGACATCAAACTTCATATCAGGTGGGACGAGGATACCGGCCGGACCGGTCTTCCACTCCTCTTTAATGTTTTGGAGGTCATCGACGTTGTCGAACGTCTTCTTGAGCACCATGCCTTCATAGTCGTCTTGACTCGAGTAGTCACGTGTCGCATATCCGTTCTCATTCGCCTGTTGTTTCCATGTATCCCAATCGAGCCGCAAATTGAGCAGCTTCATGACCGGATGGTCGCGGAAAGCATACGTCGTCTCTAACGTGACCGATTGGTCGTAGTGGACGGTCGCATCATATTCGATTCGGACACATCCCCCGATTAAAAGAAACAGAAATGGGAATACTAACAACAGTGCCTTTTTCTTCAAGCTCGTCACCTCAAATCGGCTCACCGTAGGTCTCTAACGGGTTGGTCGTGTTGATGCGGTCGTAAAAGAGCACCCCATCTAAATGGTCGAGCTCATGTTGACAGACGATGGCGCGCATACCGCGGAGCCGCAATTTAATCGGGGCGCCGTCACGGTCGAACCCTTCAATCGTGATGCGTCGGTATCGGGGCACGTTGCCTTTGACGACACGGTCGACAGATAGACAGCCTTCACCGCCATTCAAGTACGTCTGTTCGACCGAGTGGCTCGTAATCTTCGGATTGAAGATGGATAGTTTGAACGTCTCTTCTTCTTCGTGGAGCAGGACCGTGAAAAAGCGGCGATTGACGCCGAGTTGTGGTGCGGCGATGCCGACACCGCCCCGAAGTTCATACTTCGCGCTCATCTCTGGATCTTGGCTGTTGACGAGGAACGTCTCCATCTCGTCGAGTAGCGCGAGGTCTTCTGCCGTCGGTGGGACCGGCACTTCGATTGAGCGGGCGCGGAGCCGCTCGTCTCCTTCACGAATCACATCTTTCATCGTTAACATGCAAAACTTCCTTTCCCATTGCGATATGACCAATTATATCATATTTATTAGTCATTTCGCTTAGATGGTACAGAAGGTGAAATGAAAATGATACAGAGGCGAAATAAGGGAAAAGATGTGTTGATGTAAGCGTTTTTATAGAGTGAGCATATTTTTTGCGTTATTATAACAACCCGTTTTATACTGACTAGGAAACGGCAGGATAAGTGTAACTTTCCTGAATCACGTTAATACAGATTGCTTTTTTGGACAGATACACTTAAGATTTGAGGTAGTGTTTGATCACAAAAAAGACAATTGTCTCATAGTTGAAAGGATGAGGTGAAACGAATGAACAACGTTCAGGTACTTCAAAACGTGGAAGAAAACTTCCAAACGTTCCGTATTCTCGACGAGAAGGGCGAGGTCGTCAACCAAGACGCAATGCCAGATGTAACGGACGAGCAACTTCAGGAGCTTATGCGCCGCATGGTCTATACACGAATCTGGGACCAACGTGCCATCTCGCTCAACCGTCAAGGACGCCTAGGTTTCTACGCGCCAGTGGCTGGTCAAGAAGCAACGATGATCGGGACGCAATATGCGCTCGACAAACAAGACTGGATTCTTCCAGGCTACCGTGATATCCCGCAACTCGTATTCCACGGACTTCCGCTTTATCAAGCGTTCTTGTTCTCACGTGGTCACGTCGCAGGTAACCGTATTCCTGAAGACGTTAACGTCTTGATGCCGCAAATCATCATCGGGGCACAAATCATTCAAACTGCGGGTGTGGCAATGGGCCTCAAACGCAACGGCAACACAAACGTCGCCATTACTTACACGGGTGACGGTGGTTCATCACAAGGTGACTTCTACGAAGGATTGAACTTCGCAGGTGCATTCAAATCACCAGCCATCTTCGTCGTTCAAAACAACCGCTTTGCCATCTCGACACCTGTTGAGAAGCAAACTGCAGCTAAAACGATCGCGCAAAAAGCTGTCGCAGCGGGAATCAACGGAATCCAAGTTGACGGAATGGACGTTCTTGCTGTCCTCGCCGCAACACAACAAGCGCGTAAAGACGCACTTGACGGAACTCCGACGCTCATCGAAGCACTCACATACCGTTACGGACCACATACGCTCGCAGGGGATGACCCAACGCGTTACCGTACAAAAGAACTCGATACAGAGTACCAAGAGAAAGATCCACTCGTTCGTTTCCGCCTCTTCCTCGAAGGCAAGAAGCTTTGGAACGAAGACATGGAGAATGAAGTCATCGAACAAGCGAAAGCAGACGTGAAAGAAGCGATCAGCCTCGCTGACAAAGAACCAAAACAAAAAGTTTCGGACTTCATCAACAACATGTTCGAAACACTTCCTTCAAACTTGAAAGAGCAGCTTGAAGAATATACAGCAAAGGAGTCGAAGTAAGTTATGGCTCAAATGACAATGATCCAAGCGATTACTGATGCGATGCGCGTTGAAATGAAGCGCGACGAGAAAGTACTTCTTTTCGGAGAAGACGTTGGTAAAAACGGTGGGGTTTTCCGTGCAACGGAAGGTCTCCAAGACGAGCTCGGCGAAGACCGTGTCTTCGACACGCCACTTGCTGAGTCTGGTATCGGTGGTCTTGCCATCGGTCTCGGTCTTACAGGCTTCCGTCCGATCATGGAAGTTCAATTCTTCGGATTCGTATTCGAAGTGTTCGACTCGATCGCAGCTCAAATGGCGCGTATGCGTTACCGTTCAGGCGGCGCTTACAGCCAGCCAATCACAATCCGTTCACCATTCGGTGGCGGTGTTAAAACACCAGAACTTCACGCGGATAGCCTTGAAGGCTTGATGGCTCAGACACCTGGTCTTAAAGTCGTCATCCCGTCAACGCCATACGATGCAAAAGGTCTTTTGATCTCAGCAATCCGTGACAACGACCCAGTCGTATTCCTCGAGCACATGAAACTTTACCGTTCATTCCGTGGCGAAGTTCCAGAAGGCGAATACACGATCGAGCTTGGAAAAGCAGACGTGAAACGCGAAGGAACTGACGTTTCGATCATCACTTACGGTGCAATGGTCCACACGTCACTCAAAGCGGCAGAAGAGCTCGAAAAAGAAAACATCAACGTCGAAGTCATCGACCTCATGACAGTGAGCCCACTTGATATCGATACAATCGTCGAGTCTGTTAAAAAGACTGGCCGTGCCATCGTCGTTCAAGAAGCACAACGTCAAGCAGGTATTGCGGCTAACGTCGTAACTGAAATTCAAGAACGCGCAATTCTTCACCTCGAGGCACCAGTGCTTCGTGTAACTGCACCAGACACAGTCTTCGCTTTCGCACAAGGTGAAGACGCATGGTTACCTGACCATAAAGATGTCGTTGCAAAAGTTAAGGAAGTTATCAACTTCTGATCGTGTTCATTTAACGATGAGGGAGAATTGTCTCCCTCATTGTGTTTACATGATTAATTGATGGGAGGAAAAACCAGTGGCAGTATTTGAATTTAAATTACCAGACATCGGTGAAGGAATTCACGAAGGTGAAATCGTCAAGTGGTTCGTAAAAGCAGGGGATACAGTAAAAGAAGATGACATTCTTCTTGAAGTACAAAACGACAAAGCCGTCGTTGAGATTCCTGCTCCAGTTGATGGAACAGTTAAAGAAGTCAAAGTCTCTGAAGGTACAGTTGCGGTCGTCGGCGACGTCCTCATCACGTTCGATATCGAAGGTGACGCACCAGCCGGTGAAGAAGAAGCAGCTCCTGAACAGCCTAAAGCTGAAGAGAAGACTGAAGATGTGAAAGAAGACGTGAAAGAAGACGGCCCGCGTGAAGTTCAACTTCACAAATCGGAGCGCGTCATCGCAATGCCTTCAATCCGCAAGTACGCTCGTGAAAAAGGCGTCGACATCCGTGAAGTCCAGGGTTCTGGCGACAACGGCCGCGTCTTGAAAGAAGACATCGATGCATTCGCAAACGGAGAAGCACCAACAGCAGAAGCTACAACAGAGAAAACAGAATCTGTAGCTCCAGCAGCGGCTGCGAAAACGGAAATCAAACCTTACGAGTCAGCAACGCCTGAACTCGAAACGCGTGAGAAAATCCGTGGTATCCGTAAAGCGA
Organism: Exiguobacterium sp. s7; assembly: GCF_018618195.1. Lineage (NCBI taxonomy): Bacteria > Bacillati > Bacillota > Bacilli > Caryophanales > Exiguobacterium > Exiguobacterium sp. s7. The sequence continues at coordinate 120,755 of NZ_JACSLO010000001.1, forward strand.
TCTCGAAAGCAATGGTTAACTCGAAGCACACAGCTCCACACGTTACACTCATGGACGAAGTCGACGTCACGAAACTCGTCGCACTCCGTAAAGAGTTCAAACAAGTGGCTGCTGACCAAGGCGTGAAACTCACGTACTTGCCGTTCGTCGTTAAAGCATTGACTGCTGCAGCGAAAGCTTACCCAGCGATCAACGCGTCAATCGACGATGTCAACGAAGAAATCGTCTACAAAAACTACTACAACATCGGTATCGCTGCTGATACGGACAACGGTCTCGTTGTTCCTGTCGTCAAAGAAGCGGACCGTAAATCAATCTATGCACTCGCTACAAACATCAATGAGCTTGCCGGTAAAGCACGTGAAGGCAAACTTGCTGGGGACGACATGAAAGGCGGATCGATCACAATCACGAACATCGGTTCAGCTGGTGGACAATGGTTCACACCTGTCATCAACCACCCAGAAGTTGCAATTCTCGGTATCGGTCGCATCGCTGAAAAAGCTGTCGTTAAAGACGGTGAAATCGTCGCGGCTCCAGTCCTCGCGCTTTCATTCAGCTTTGACCACCGCCTCATCGACGGTGCAACAGCTCAAAACGCACTCAACATGGTGAAACGCTTGCTTCAAGATCCAGCACTTCTAATGATGGAGGGATAAGAACATGGTAGTAGGAGAATTCGCACAAGAAACTGATTTGCTTGTCATCGGCGCCGGTCCTGGTGGATACGTCGCAGCCATCCGTGGCGCACAACTCGGCCTTAAAGTCACGATCGTCGAAAAAGGAAACTTTGGTGGCGTCTGCTTGAACGTCGGTTGTATCCCATCGAAAGCATTGATCACTGCTGGTCACAACTTCCAGCACGCTAAAGGTCACTCGTCAATGGGGATCACGTCTGATAACGTGTCAGTCGACTTCACAAAAGTCCAAGACTGGAAACAGTCGGTCGTCAATAAATTGACTGGCGGCGTCAAAGGCCTTTTGAAAGGTAACAAGATTGAAATCGTTCAAGGTGAAGCTTTCTTCGCATCTGAAGACACAGTACGTGTCATCACAGAAGATAGCTCGACTCCTTACAAGTTCAAAAAAGCGATCATCGCGACTGGTTCAACACCTATCGAGATTCCATCGTTCAAATGGTCAAAACGCGTCCTTTCTTCAACTGGCGCATTGGCTCTTCCTGAAGTACCGAAGAAACTCGTCGTCATCGGCGGCGGATACATCGGTATGGAGCTCGGCACAGCGTACGCGAACTTCGATACAGAAGTCGTCGTCGTTGAAGGCGCAAGCGACATCTTGTCTGGCTTCGAGCCGCAAATGACGCAAATCGTCAAAAAGAAACTCAAACAAAAAGGCAACGTCACGATTCACACGAACGCTCTTGCAAAAGGCGTCGAGGAAACAGAAGACGGCGTAACAGTTAAGTTTGAAGTGAACGGCGAAGAGCAGTCTGTTGAAGCGGACTACGTCCTCGTCACAGTCGGCCGTCGTCCAAACACTGGCGACATCGGTCTCGAAAACGCGGAAGTTAAAATCAGCGACCGCGGCATCATCGAAATCGACGACCAGTGCAAGACGTCGAACGAAAACATCTACGCAATCGGCGACATCGTACCTGGACCACCGCTCGCGCACAAAGCTTCTTACGAAGCGAAAGTCGCAGCGGAGGCAGCTGCCGGTAAGCCAGCTTACCTCGACTACTCAGCAATCCCAGCGGTCGTCTTCACTGACCCTGAACTTGCAACAGTCGGTTACACAGAGCCACTCGCAAAAGAAGAAGGACTTGAGATCACTGTATCGAAATTCCCATTCGCAGCGAACGGCCGTGCCCTCGCTCTTGACGAGCCAGACGGCTTCATGAAGCTCATCACGCGTAAAGAGGACGGTCTCTTGATCGGTGCTCAAATCGCGGGAACTGGCGCTTCAGACATGATTGCCGAGCTTGGTCTCGCCATCGAAGCAGGCATGACTGCAGAAGATATCGCGCTTACAATCCACGCTCACCCATCACTCGGTGAGATGGCAATGGAAGCGGCAGAAATCGCAATGGGTATGCCAATCCACGTCGTTAAATAAGTCAAAAGCTCTCTCGCTTACTCGCGAGAGAGCTTTTTTACGTAATGGACGGTCCGTTCGACTTCTCGGAAGCCGATGCGTTCATGGAACCGTTGGCTGCCGTCGTTCTCGATTTCCGTATCGGAGGCGAGCTCGTCACATCCTTTTGACCGGGCGAACGCGGAGGCCGCTTCGACGAGCCGTGACGCCACGTCTTTCTGCCGAGCGGTTTCGACGACATAAATCCCTTCTAAAAAGGCGGTCGGGGAAGCGGTCGTTCCGGGGACGTAGTCATGACGGAAGCTAAGCTGGCAAAAGCCGACCGCTTCATCCGTTTCCGCGATAAAATAGTGCATCTTGCCGGAACGAATCCCGAGCCGGACCTCAGGGATCAGTTCGGCTTCAGGCGCGTCTGGCCATAGTTGCCGCATGAGTCGCACCAGTTCGTCGCAATCTTGTTCGTTCGCTTTTCGAATCTTCATAAGTCGTCCTCCTTATGTTTCGTACGTTCAGTATAAAGGAAAATAAGGAATGAAGTGAGAAAGGAGGGAACGATGATGGCGTTCGATGAAGAATTGTTATACACCGTCTCTGAGACGAGCCGCGTCCGATTCACGGGGATCGAGACAGAGACGTCACGTTATGATTTCGGTTTTGTGTATACACATCAATTTATGGGGAAAGTGCTCGTCGTCTGCATGCAGACCGGACAGTCTGCCCTTCTTGACGTCCATGCGCTCGAAGAACCGAGACAGCTCTATCCGATGCTCGGCATCGCCTTGCGAGACACCGGACACGTCGCCGAGTTTTTACGCCTTTGTCTAACTGAAAATGAGACTGAATCCAACCAAACTGAAAATTCACCCCTTGAAAAAATGTAAGCGTTTTCTTATAATGGAACGTAGGGGAAGCAATTCGATCATCATAAGCCACCTTTTCTTCTGATGACACAAAGCGAGCCGGTCCATTGGACCGGCTCGCTTTCGTCTTAGCGGATAGCTTTTGTTTGTTGGATGACTTTAATCATTTGAAGCGACTCGTCTTCTAGACCTTGGACCGGTAGACCGGCCTCGATGTTGGCCATAATATATTCGAGCGTCGATGTCGTAATGAGCTCTCCCGGAATAATGATTGGGATTCCTGGGGGATATACCATGATGAACTCGGCCGAGATACGTCCGACGGCGTTCTCGAGTGGAATCGTCTCCGTTTCCTCGTAGAAGGCGTCACGCGGGCTGAGCGCGAGTGGCGGGATCTCAGGGAGCATGATCGACAACGAATCGTTTCCAGACTGGTCGTAGACCGATACGACGTCACGCATCCCGTCAATCAACGCTTGAATAGTCGACTCGTCGTCGGCGCTCGTCACGATGAACAAGACGTTCAACAAATCTGACATCTCGACTTCGATGCGGTGCGTCTCGCGCAAGTACTTCTCGACTTCGAAGCCGGTGATCCCGAGCTCGCGGACCGAGACGAGGATTTTCGTCTCGTCGAGCGCGTACGTCGACTCTGAATGGAGTTCGGCGTGACCGTAGACCGACAAGTGCGGCATGTTGTCGATGGCCGTACGAGCCGTACGTGCGAGCGTGAGGGCACGTTCGTTCATCGCCTCTCCTTTTGTCGCCAATTGGCGACGGGCCGCATCGAGCGACGCGAGGAGAAGATAAGACGTCGACGTCGTCGTGATCATCGACAACATCGCGTGAATTCGTTCTGGTGAGACGAGTCCGCGGCGGACGTTCAAAATGGAACTCCCGGTCATCGAACCGCCGAGTTTGTGCACACTCGTTGCCGCGACGTCCGCGCCGGCCTGCATCGCAGAGAGCGGGAGTTCGTCGTGGAACGGCAAGTGGACACCGTGTGCCTCATCGACGAGGACAGGTACATCTTGGGCATGGGCGACGGCGACGATCCGTTCTAAATCACCAGCGATCCCGAAGTAAGTCGGGTTGATGACGAGGACGGCTTTCGTGTCAGGGTGCATCTCGAGGGCGCGTTCGACGGCACTTGCCGTGATTCCGTGGGCGATTCCGTATGTCTCATCATATTCAGGGTGAATGAAGACAGGGTGGGCCCCGGTCAAGACGAGCGCGGACATAACAGATTTATGGACGTTGCGCGGCACAATGATCTTCTCGTTCGGTCCGACGACGCCCATGATCATTGCCATGATGGCGCTTGATGTCCCTTGAACTGAGAAGAACGTCTCGTCGGCACGGAACGCCTCGGCAGCGAGACGCTCGGCCTCGGCAATCGCCGCTTTCGGATGATGGAGATCATCGAGCGGGGCGATGTTGATCAGGTCGATCTTCAAAGCGTTTTCGCCGATGAAGTCGCGGAACTCAGGGTCCATCCCTTTTCCGCCTTTATGGCCAGGGATATGGAATGCGATCGGGTTCGTATCCACGTGCGTGAGCAACGTGTCAAAGAGCGGTGTCTCGAGCTGTGTAGCACCTTTAAGTTTCAATAGTAAGTCCTCCTTGATAACAGTTTGTATATGGGTTGTCGGTTTAGGTTCAATCTCATGTCATTTTAGACGTTTCGTTTTAAAAAACAATGCAACAAAAAAACTATAGTGATTTCTATCCCAACTTGCAATAGTTTTTTTTGTTGATACAATGGTTGTCGAGGTGAAGAATATGCAAATCAACTATCCGATTAATCCGGACTGGACGACGGATGAGCTCATAGAAGTCGTCGAGTTCTATAATCAAGTCGCCCTTGCCAATGAAGGCGGTGTCGACCGCGAAACGTTTTTGGATGCGTATCGGTCGTTCAAACAAATCGTGACATCGAAATCAGAAGAAAAACAACTGAGCGCCGTGCACGACGAACAGACCGGATACTCTACCTATCGTACGGTCCAAGCGGCCCTAAAATCAAATGCAAAGATTATAAAATTGTAACTGCTGGAAAGCATGGGAGAACAGAACAGTTTTCTCATGCTTTTTTTGTTATTTGTCTTTTAAATAGGGTACATATTATTAACAGTTATTTCAGGTTTAGCGTCAGTTGAAATGGGAATATACTCACTAAGATAAAAAATTCAAAATAGTCAGACAATTCTCTTTCCTTTTTGAATCTCATCTGATATACTCAATTCAACTCACTAAACCGTAACTTGTAGCCCAACTAAAGGAGTGTGGCATCTCATGAAACAAGTGATCGAGGCATTCAAAAGAAAAGACGCAGAAAAACGGATTCCGGTGCTGCGCTTAGAGATTGATTATGAATTGGCAACTCTCTTCGATGCGATGGCGTCACAAGACGATGCCACTGTCCAGGCTAGCAAGCATCGGTTAGAGAAATATCGCCAAGAACTTTTGCGTCTCGAAGCCTGACCCACAACCACTCATTCAACCAGTATTCCATGCGGATACTGGTTTTTGTTTGGTACAATACATAATAGAGGTGATAAACATGTTGGAATGGTTCGCGATTGACTTGATTAAACAAGCAGGGGAATATATTCGGCAAAAAATCGATGAGAGCTATCGCATCGAACGAAAGACAGGTAAAGGGGATTTGGTCACAGAAATCGATCGAGCCGTCGAACAGTTGATTGTCGACCGTATCCGTGAAACGTATCCCGAGCATCACATTATCGGGGAAGAAGGGATCTCGACAGGACCGGACGACTTGTCCGGAACGGTCTGGTTTGTCGATCCGATCGATGGGACGTTGAACTTCATCCATCAGAAGCGCATGTTCGCCATCTCAGTGGCCGTCATGATCGATGGGGTCGTCGAATACGGCTTCGTCTATGATGTGATGGCGGATGAGCTGTTCGTGGCGCGTCGCGGCGTTGGGACGACGCTGAACGGTCGCAAGCTTCCGGCCATCCAAGAACATCATGTCCGTGACGCCTTCCTGAGCATGAACGCGACTTGGGTCACACCGAATCAGCAGATCGCTCCGGAAGTACTCGCCCCAATCGTGCGCGACTCGGTCGGCACGCGGGCGCATGGGGCCGCGTCGCTCGAACTCGCGTGGCTCGCCGCGGGTCGGGTCGACGGGTACATCACGATGCGGAATATGCCGTGGGATTATGCGGCTGGAAAACTGCTCGTCGAGGAAGTCGGAGGCAGAGTCGTCTCAATTTACGGGGAGCCGGTCCGTTATGACGGGAAGACGTCGGTCCTTGCCGGTAGCGAGACGTTCGTCAAAGATGTCGTCAAACACTATGTCATCGCCAAAGGGGCGGCGCCGGAAGTGAGACCGGATCTTCAGATTGGGATTAACGGCTCCTACGACCGTGTTCGGGACTTGCTCGTCTTGGCCAATCCGAACGAGGCGATGGTGCGTGAGCAGTATGAAGCGGGGGAGACATATGAAGCGACGCTCGGTGGAGAACGCGTCGGAGCGTACATGTTGGTGCGGCGCAGTGAAACGCTGCTCGAGCTCGTCAATATCGCCGTCAAGCCGGAGCGGCAAAACCAGACGATCGGACAACGGCTGCTCCAAGACGCGATTCGTCGGGCCGAGCAAAGCGGTGCGAAGCAGATGCTCGTCTGTACGGGCAACTCGAGCATCGTCCAGTTGCGATTTTATCAACAAGCTGGCTTCCGCTTCGACTCGGTCGAGCGCGACTACTTCCCGAGCCATGGTTATCCGCCAATCGAAGAGGACGGGCTCGCCTTGCGTGACCGCATCTGTCTGACACGCGACTTATAAGCGTGTCAGACAGAAGAACAAGCTCATAAACAAGGCCCGGGCGCTGCGCCCGGGCCTTCTGTTATGGACGTCGGTCAGAGAGGACGCGACGGCGTAAGTTGATACCGAAGAACGTGGCGATGCCGCTCAAGGCGAGACTGCCGATGATGATGGCGGCACTTCCTTCGGCCACCCCAATTCCGATGCCGACAAAACCGGCGACGACCGCGGTCGCGATTAAAACGAACATGAGTTGCATGGAGATTCCCCCTTTTTTCTCTAGTCTTCTTTATTGTAGTCAAAAATGATGCGTTTGGAAACGTTAACAGTTGATAACACTCGACAAAGGTGGTGGGACGTGTGCTATACTCTTAAAGTTGAATAAAAGATGAAACTTTTTTAAATAAGAGAGGACTAACTACATGAATGTAAGAACTAACCTTCGGAACGTAGCCATCATCGCCCACGTTGACCACGGTAAAACAACGCTTGTCGATGAATTATTGAAACAGTCTGGTACTTTCCGGACAAACGAAATGGTCGCAGAACGCGCCATGGACTCGAACGACATCGAACGTGAGCGCGGAATCACGATTCTCGCGAAAAACACGGCAATCGATTATAAAGATACACGCATCAACATCGTTGATACACCAGGTCACGCCGACTTCGGTGGTGAAGTTGAGCGGATCATGCGTATGGTTGACGGCGTTATCCTCGTCGTCGATGCACGTGAAGGCTGCATGCCACAAACGCGTTTCGTATTGAAGAAAGCACTCGACCAAGGTCTCCGTCCAATCGTTGTCGTTAACAAAATCGACAAGCCGATGGTACGCCCACTCGACGTTGTCGATGAAGTTGTCGACTTGTTGATCGACCTTGGAGCAGATGAAGATCAACTTGAATTCCCTGTCGTCTATACGTCTGCTGTCAGCGGTTCAAGTTCGTTCGATCCTGATCCAGAGAAGCAAGAAGATACAATCACGTACGTGCTCGACACGATTCTTGAGAACACACCGGCACCAATCGATAACTCGGATGAGCCGCTTCAGTTCCAAGTCACGATGCTCGACTATGACAACTACCTTGGCCGTATCGGTGTCGGTCGCGTCTTCCGTGGGAAAATCAAAGTTGGCGAGTCAGTCTCACTTTGCAAAACAGACGGATCAATCAAACAATTGCGCGTCACTAAATTGTTCGGTTACTTCGGCCTCAAACGTGTTGAAATCGAAGAAGCCAAAGCTGGTGACTTGATTGCCATCGCCGGGATGGAAGACATCAACGTCGGTGAGACGGTCACGCCAGTCGGTAAAGAAGAGCCACTTCCGCTCCTTCGCATCGATGAGCCAACACTTCAAATGCGTTTCATGACGAACAACTCTCCATTCGCAGGACGCGAAGGCGATTTCGTGACGGCACGTAAAATCGAAGAGCGTTTGATGAAACAACTTGAGACGGACGTTTCACTCCGTGTCGAGAACACAGATTCGCCTGACCAATGGATCGTATCAGGACGCGGTGAGCTTCACCTCGGGATCTTGATCGAGAACATGCGTCGTGAGGGCTACGAGCTTCAAGTTTCGAAACCACAAGTTATCATCCGTGAAGACGAAGATGGTACGAAGATCGAACCGTTCGAGCGCGTCATCGTTGACGTCCCAGAAGAGTACACGGGTTCAGTCATGGAATCAATCGGTCTCCGTAAAGGTGAACTTGCTAACATGAACACGAACGACAACGGTCAAACACGTATGGAATTCATCGTTCCTTCACGTGGCCTCATCGGATATCGTAACGAGTTCTTGTCAGCGACACGCGGATACGGAATCTTGAACCACACGTTCGAAGAATACCGTCCGTTCATCTCTGCTGACATCGGCGGCCGCCGCAGTGGTGTCATGGTTTGTATCGAACCTGGTAAGTCGACGGCTTACTCGATCGGTGCCCTTGAAGATCGTGGAACGATCTTCATCGAGCCAGGTGTAGAAGTATACGAGGGAATGATCATCGGTGAATGTAACCGCGACGTCGACCTCGCGATCAACGCTGTCAAAGGCAAACAGTTGACGAACATGCGTGCTTCAGCAAAAGACTCGACACAAGTCTTGAAACGTCCACGCGTCTTCTCACTCGAAGAGTCGCTCACGTTCTTGAACGATGACGAGTACTGTGAAATCACGCCGGAGTCAATCCGTCTCCGTAAAAAAGTCTTGAACAAGAACGAACGCGAGAAAGCTGACAAGCGTCGTAAACTTGGTAAAGAATAAGTCGGAAAAAAAGGGAGCGCCTAGGCGTTCCCTTTTGTTTTGGATAGTGTAGAATGATTGTGAAGGAAATAAAGGGGGATTATCAGCTTGAAAGCTTCTCAAACGATGGACATCACACAAATCGATGTGCCGTGGATTGCCTCGCTACTTGGCGTCGGCAGTGACGCGAACGACTTCTCGGTCGGGTTTAACGCCTTGATCATCACGGTCATCTTATTGACGATACTCGTGTTTAAATTAGGTTTTGCCAAACAATTGACGTGGTGGAAGTCGCTCGTCGTCTATATGCTGCTCGCACTTGGGGCAGGCACGATGGCGCTCGTCTTCTTCACATGGCCGATTCCAGAAGTTCTCCTTGTCATGGCTGTCGTCTTGGCGATTTACCGGGGCCGCCTCTGGTGGAACCGTCGACAAGGCATCGAATCACATTAAAAAATGGACGTTTCGCCCTCGGGTGAAACGTCCATTTTTGCTTACCATCTCCGTTTTTGGCGGAACGATGGATATAGGTGGAATTGGCCGGTCGCGGCACGCTCCGCGGTTCGCGCGGTGATGCGTTCTTGACACGTCTGGCACATATACGTTTTAGCAGGTTTATTACGAAGTCGTTTCGCTTCGAACGACCACGAATCAATCGTATCGATTTTGTCACAAAGAGAGCACTTTACGCGCATGGTCTCACCTTCCTCTTCGTTGATTATAGCATGATTTCAGGAGAGAAAAGCAGGGAAAGAGGTTTGTAAGGGCGAATCCATTTCGTATACCCGTTCGGGAGGAGGGGAGTATATGGCGAGCAAAGCCGCGTTCGAACTCTCAAAGGCACAACAAGGTACGTTGAATGATATGCCATTGACATTTTTAATCACATTTGACGAACCGAAACGGTGGCCGATCACCCATGCCATCAGCTGGGTGCAAGCGCCGAATGAAGTGACGATACGTTTCGCCTTGACGAAAAATTCGCATTTGATCACGTTGCTTGGGAATGAACGGACCGCAAGTCTCATCTTTATAGAAGGAGGCCTGGCTTACAGTGTGGCCTTGTCGCATGTGGCCGAGTTCGAGCCAAGCGTGAAGCCGGGATTGCACCTTCGCTTTTTTGAAGGGCACGTTGAAGAAGTCCGTAACGTCTCCTTTTACGGGGCGACATATGGACAACCGGACATCGTCAAGACGTACGATGTCGAAGCAGCAGAAAAGCTGGACCGTGAAGTCAAGGAGAGTTTGAATTCTTGATCACCATCCTATTTTCGAGGGGCGGCAAAGTCTATGAAAAAAACGTATGTGCTCGATACGAACGTACTCTTACACGATCCACTATCCTTGTTCCAATTCGATGAGCACGATGTCGTCATCCCCGCCATCGTATTAGAAGAGCTTGACGGCAAAAAACGCAATATGGACGAGGTCGGACGTAACGCCCGTGAGACGGCGCGTGTACTCGACCAACTCCGCACGACCGGGAAACTGCATGACGGGGTGCCGCTCGAGAATGGCGGTCACTTGTTCGTCGAGATCGGCCATGAACATACCGTCGATTTCCCGTTCGACGTCATGACGAACGATAACCGCATTTTGACCGTGGCGCTCGGCCTGATGAAACAATACGAGCACGACCGGACCCGTAAAGTCGTCGTCGTCTCGAAAGATATACTTGTCCGCGTCAAGGCGGACGCGATTGGTATTGAAGCCGAAGACTATTTGACCGACCATATCGTCGATACGACGAACCTATATGCCGGCTACCGGGAGATCGAGGTCGATCAAGCCGTCATCGATGAATTTTACAAAGTCCGGCAGCTGCCGCTGTCTGCGTTGACGAAAAATCAACTGTACCCGAATTCATTCGTCGTTTTAAAAAGCAACGTCTCGAAAGCGAGCGCAGTCGCGGTCGTCGATGCGCTGCAACCGATCCTTCGTCCGCTCTCCCTAGACGTCGAACACGTCTGGGGCATCCATCCGCGCAATGTCCAACAGCGGATGGCACTCGACTTGTTGCTTCGCGACGATATCCCGTTCGTGACGTTGCTCGGGAAAGCCGGAACCGGGAAGACACTTCTCGCGCTCGCGGCCGGGTTGTCGCTCGTTGAAGACGAGCGTCGTTTCAATAAGCTCGTCGTCGCCCGTCCGGTCGTCCCAATGGGGAACGATATCGGCTACTTGCCGGGGGAGATGGAAGAGAAGCTGCGGCCTTGGATGCAACCGATTTACGATAACTTAGAGTTTTTGTTTAATGCCAATTCGAAAGACGAGCTCGGGAACATCTTGGCCGGCATCAAATCGATTCAGCTCGAGGCGCTCACGTATATCCGTGGCCGCAGCATGCCGGACCAGTTCATCATCATCGATGAGGCCCAGAACTTGACGAAACACGAGATCAAGACGATTCTGACCCGCGTCGGGGAGAATTCGAAAATCGTCCTCGTCGGCGACCCGTATCAAATCGATCACCCTTATTTGGATGAATATTCGAACGGTCTCACGTACGCCGTCGAACGGTTCAAAGGGCAAAACGTATTCGGCCACGTCCAACTCATCAAAGGGGAGCGCTCGTCGCTCGCCCGGTTGGCAGCCGATTTACTATAACGAAAAACGCCGAGCGGCTGCTCGGCGTTTATTTCGTATTCGGATGAAGTGCCACTTGCACGTTCGATTTTTCGAGCAAGGCGTTCGTCAACATAATCAAACCGGTCACGATGAAGAGGGCGGAGAAGCCGAAATGTGCGACGACTTGAGACCCGAACAACGGTCCGAGCAAGTTACCCATGAACTGGGCCGACTGATTATAAGAGAAGATGCGCCCGGCCGCTCGGCTCGGCGTGTGTTGTCGCAAAAGCGACTGCACGGACGGCATGAGCGCCGCGGTGGCAAAACCGAGGCCGAATCGCAACACGACGAGTTGCGTCGTCGACGTCACGAACGCCTGTGGAATCAAGAAGGCACTATAGACGATGAGCGCCCAAAACAAGATGCGTTCAGCCCCGTACCGGTCCGATAGCCGCCCGAGCCGCTGTGCGGAAATGAGTGCGGCCACACCCGGTGCCGAGGCGACGATGCCGGCGATAAAGGCGAGCGATGTCGTATACGGGTTCAATTCCCGGACATACAGTGTCAGTAACGGACCGACCGACTGCGTCGAGAAGGTGATTAAAAACGTCGTTAAAAAGAGACTTAAGATCAGTTGCGGATGGCGGAGCGAGGCGATGATCGATTTGGTCGAATCTAGCCGTTCGCGCGCCACCGGGACGAAGTCCTCTTTGACGAACACGAGTGTGATGATGAACGTGATAAATAGGGCACTGCCGGTCAAGAGAAAAACGGGTCGAAGCCCAATCCAGTCGGCGAGGAGTCCTCCAATCAATGGACCGAGGAGTCCGCCGGTGATGCCACCGGTCGACAAGGTACCGAGCGCCCAGCCACTTTTCTCTTTTGGCGTTTGTGAAGCGACGAGAGTGATCCCCGCCGAGATGAACCCGGAGACGGCACCCATGAGGAGCCGAAGCCCGACGAGTTGATACACGTCTTGGACGAAACTGATGAGCGTCATCACGACAGCCATGCCGAGACTTGCCCGAATGAGCATCAGCTTGCGGCCTTTTTGGTCGGCGAGCCTTCCCCAGAGCGGGGAGACGATGGCGGCCACGAGGAACGTGGCCCCGAAAGCGACGGCTGACCAGGTGACGACGTGATCGGGATTCGTGACCCCGAGCTCTTCGATAAATAAGGGGAGGAACGGTAAGACGAGGCTCATCGAGGCCGCCGTCAAAAAGCTACCGATCCAAACGATGATTAAGTTTTTCTTCCATAAAGGATACGTAAGCGTCACGACCTTTCAAACATGAAGTTTTTCCATAACCTATATGTTACACTTTGTGAAGTAAAAAGTCCAAAAAAATGAGAAGGCGCTATGGCCTTCTCGATCAAGCTTCTGTTCGCACTGCGATATGGTGGACGCCGCGCAAAACTTGCTGATTATGCAAGACGTATACCGGGCCGTCCGTGAGCACTTTCCCGTCCTTCGAGAACTGTAGATAGACGGTGCGCGCCTCATCGATTGGTAGCGTGAGCACCGATTCCCCATAAAAGCTGACGTGTGTCGCCGTAGCGATTGGTTCAGCGTTTTGCAGGAACGGAGCGAACGGCATCGCGAACGAGTCGCGAAGCGCCGCGTCTTTATCGGCCCGAGTCATCGGTTTATTGTGGTCGACACGTGTCCCTTGTGTCAAGCCGTCGTCCCATGCCTTCCCCATCTTGGCATAATACGCTTCATTATCATTCTCAACCGCGCGGTCGAGTTCCTCGATGTTCCGCTTGCGGTCGTCGAAAATCCATACGGTCGGGTCGATCGTCAACGCGTGACGAACCGCTCCGTCTAGTGGAAAAATCATTGATACGCCCCCTTTATTCACGATACACTGTATATTATACAGCTCTTCCGGGGAAAAAGGGAAACTGCGAGAAACTCGTAGTGAATCCAGACTGTTCATTGAATTATGATGAAATATAATGTACAGTTGAGTTATGACAAACAGTCTGTCATTGTACGGAGGAGGGGTCGTAGTGGCGACAAATTTGGCTGCAGTCCAACGGGAGCAAGCGCTTCAACTATTAGAGGCAGACGCTGAAAAAATCCGTTGTTTGATTGAAGTGCAGTTAGAAAACCTAAAAATGCCGAAGTGCCCGCTTTATGAAGAGGTGCTTGATACACATATGTTCGGTCTATCACGCCAAATTGATTTTGCGGTCCGTCTTGGACTCATTTCAGACATTGAAGGTAAAGGACTGCTCGATTCATTGGAACAAAAGCTGTCCGCCCTCGCGGAAGCTTCAGATTTATGAACCTTATACTCAAACTGTGCAAGCGGCGCTGTTTGAGTATTTTTTTATAATGGGTCAAGGATTGTTGTACATAAGGAAGTGAAAACATGAAAACTCGGTTTCGGTACTTTGATTTCTCACTGTTCATTGCGGTGCTCATGCTTGTCGGAATCAGCTCGATCATGATTTACAGTGCGAGCGTATGGAATCGCGGGGATTACGCGAACAGCGGTTTGTTCTATCGGCAACTCTTCTACGCCGGACTCGGGATTGTCGTCTACTTGATTGCGACGATGTTCCGCTATGAGAACTTTAGAAAACCAAATATTTTGTACGGTCTCTACCTCGTGTCGGTCGTCCTCTTGTTCGTCACTTGGGCGATGCCACCACTCAACGGGGCACGGGCGTGGCTCATCATCGGCGGATTCACGGTGCAACCGGTCGAGATCGCCAAGTTCGTGTTGATTTTATTGCTCGCGAACTATTATCACCAACTGTGGAACAATGAACTGAAAGGGTTGCCGGGACGCCTCGGCCGAGCCGCGATCACGAAAAAAGGATTACGGGCCCAAGCCGGTGCCTTCTTCGTGATTCCCGTCATCTATTTCTTTCTCCCGTATGCGATCGCCATCAACGGGCAACCGGATATGGGGGGGCTGTTCGTCCTTGGCGCCATCATGTTCCTCATGTGGCTCGCCGTTGGGGCGCCGCTCCGAATCATTATCCCATCGGTGATCGCTGGGATTGGGGCCGTCTATTTGATGTTCACGACAATTTTTTCGGAAAACCAGCGCAGTCGGATCGAGGTCGTCTTCAATCCGTTCATGGATCCGGAAGGCTATGGCCATCAATTGCTCATGTCGATCATCTCGATCGTGCACGGAGGGTTGACCGGTGTCGGCCTCGGCAACAGTTATCAGAAGTATGGGTATCTGCCCGAACCGGAGACGGACTATATCATGTCCATCATCGCGGAAGAGCTCGGCTTTGTCGGTGTCGTCGTCGTCCTCGTCCTGCTCTTTTTCATCGCGTTCCGCGCCGTCAATATCGCCAACCATAGCGATAGTCACTTCGCGATGTTCGTCTCATTCGGCATCGCTGCCCAAATCATGGTCCAAACCGGGATCAATATCGGGGCGATGTCGGGCTGGTTCCCGGGGACGGGGGTCACGCTTCCGCTCGTCAGTTACGGCGGGACGTCACTCATCATGACGATGGGCATTCTCGGAGTGCTCAGCAGCATCTCGATGCGAAACCGGCACCGGGAAGCGACAAGACGGGCTGAGATTCGTGAGAAATCAGCCGAAAATGTGCAAGGTTCATCGTTACATGTTGTCAGGTAAGAAGGTTCGAACTACTTAAATGGGGGGATTTATGTTGAAACCAATTAGCAAATTACTTGTAGCCAACCGTGGAGAGATCGCCATTCGTGTATTTAGGGCAGCCACTGAACTAGGAATGCGCACAGTCGCCGTCTATTCACAAGAAGACAGCGGCTCGTTACACCGCTTTAAAGCGGACGAGGCATATTTGATCGGTCTCGATAAAAAGCCGATTGACGCCTATCTCGATATCGAGGACGTGATTCGAATCGCGAAACAGTCGGGGGCTGACGCGATTCACCCAGGATACGGTTTCTTATCTGAGAACATCGAGCTCGCACGTCGTTGCCGCGAAGAAGGTATCATCTTCGTCGGTCCGAATGAATCGCATCTTCATGCGTTCGGGGATAAAGTTCGGGCCCGTCAAAGCGCAATCGCGGCCGGTCTCCCGGTCATTCCAGGTTCGAACGGACCGCTCACATCATACGAAGACGCGCTCGAGTTTGCGAACGAGCATGGATTCCCACTCATGGTCAAAGCGGCGATGGGCGGTGGCGGCCGCGGGATGCGTGTCATCCGCACGGAAGCCGAGATGAAAGATTTGATTGAACGTGCCAAGTCAGAGGCGAAGCAAGCGTTCGGTTCAGACGAAGTGTACATAGAAAAATTAGTGGAGCGTCCGAAACACATCGAGGTCCAAATCCTCGGGGACGACCACGGCAACATCATCCACTTGTTCGAACGTGACTGTTCGGTCCAACGCCGACACCAAAAAGTCGTCGAGGTCGCACCGTGTGTGACGTTGTCTGAGGAATCGCGCCAAGCGATTTGTGACGCGGCGGTTAAGCTCATGCGCCACGTCGGCTACATCAACGCCGGGACGGTCGAGTTCCTCGTCACGGAAGACGAGTCGTTCTACTTCATCGAGGTCAACCCGCGTATCCAAGTCGAGCACACGATCACAGAGATGGTGACCGGCTTCGATATCGTGCAGACCCAGCTCATGATCGCGCAAGGCGAGTCGCTTCACGGCGACGTCATCCATATGCCGAAACAAGAAGACATCAAATTGCTCGGTTACGCGATCCAGTCACGTGTCACGTCAGAAGACCCGGGCAACAACTTTATGCCGGACACAGGCAAAATTATGGCGTACCGCTCTCCGGGCGGCTTCGGGGTCCGACTCGACGGCGGGAACGCTTACGTCGGGGCCGAGATTTCACCGTATTATGACTCGCTTCTCGTGAAGCTGTCGACACACGGCATGACGTTCGAACAGGCGGCTTCGAAAATGGTCCGTAACTTGAACGAGTTCCGGATTCGCGGCATCAAGACGAACATTCCGTTCTTGATTAACGTGATGAAGCACCAGAACTTCATCAGCGGTGACTACAACACGTCGTTCATCGACGAGACGCCAGAATTGTTCGTCTTCCCGAAACGGAAAGACCGTGGAACGAAGTTGCTCAACTATATCGGCGACGTCACCGTGAATGGATTCCCGGGTGTCGGATTGAAAGATAAGCCGATTAGCCGCTCGGTCCGGATTCCGCAAGACCTTCCGGCTGAAGCCAAACCGGGTACGAAACAGATTTTGACGGAGCTCGGTCCGGACGGCCTTGCCGATTGGATCAAACGTCAGCCTGAACTGTTGTTGACGGATACGACGATGCGAGACGCGCACCAGTCGCTTCTTGCGACGCGGATGCGGACACAAGACATCGTCAATATCGCCGAACCGACGAGTAAACTCATGCCAGAGCTATTCTCGGTCGAGGCATGGGGCGGGGCCACGTTCGACGTCGCCTATCGTTTCCTCTCGGAAGACCCATGGGTTCGCCTCATGCGGCTCCGCGAGAAGATGCCGAACGTCTTGATTCAAATGTTGCTTCGCGGCGCGAATGCGGTCGGGTATAAAAACTATGCCGACAACGTCATCGAACAGTTCGTCCATGAGGCGGCCTATGCGGGTGTCGACGTGTTCCGGATCTTCGACAGCTTGAACAACCTCGAGTCGATTCAACTTGCGATCGACGCGACGTTACCGACAGGAAAAGTCGCGGAAGCGGCCGTTTGTTATACAGGCGACCTGTACGATGGCAACCGTCCGAAGTACCACTTGCCGTACTATGTCGATTTGGCGAAGAAACTCGAAGCGAGCGGGGCTCATATTCTTGCGATTAAAGACATGGCCGGTCTGCTCAAGCCAGAGTCGGCGTACGCGCTCGTCTCAGCCTTGAAAGATGCCGTCGACTTGCCGATCCACTTGCACACGCATGACGCTTCCGGCAACGGAATCTTCACGTATGCCCGGGCGACGGATGCGGGCGTCGACATCGTCGACGTGGCTGCGAGCTCGATGTCAGGCATGACGTCACAACCTTCAGGCGGCAGCTTGATTTATGCGCTCGATCACCATGAACGTCAACCGAAAATCGATGCGAAGCATTACGAGGTCATCAGCGACTACTGGCAAGACGTGCGTCATAACTATGAGCCGTTCGAAAGCGATATGCGTGCCTCGAACCCATCGGTTTATGAGCATGAGATGCCAGGCGGTCAGTATTCAAACTTGCAACAACAAGCGAAAGCGGTCGGTTTAGGCGACCGTTGGAGTGAAGTGAAAGCGATGTACGCCCGCGTCAACATGTTGTTCGGCGATATCGTCAAAGTGACGCCATCGTCAAAAGTTGTCGGGGACATGGCACTGTTCATGGTCCAACATAACTTGAACGAACAAGATGTGGTCGAGCGGGGTCACCAACTCGACTTCCCAGACTCGGTCGTCGAAATGATGCGCGGTGAGCTCGGAACGCCTCCAGGCGGATTCCCGACAGACGTGCAACAAGCCATCTTGAAAGGCGAAAAACCGCTCGACGTACGTCCGGGTAAACTGATCGAACCGTATGATTTCAAGGCGGCGCAGACGAAGTTGTTCGAGAAGCTCGAGCGCCCGGTGACGGACTTCGAACTGCTCTCGAACGCGTTGTATCCGAAAGTGTTCGAGGATTACGTCACCCATTCGACGACGTATGGCGATGTATCCGTCCTCGACACGTTAACGTTCTTCTACGGCTTGAACGTCGGAGAGACGATTCAAGTAGAGATCGAGACCGGGAAGACGCTCATCATCAAACTCGTTCAAATCAGTGCGGCGAACGAGGACGGTATCCGTCTTGTCTCGTATGAGATGAACGGGGTACCGCGTGAAATCGAAATCAAAGACGTGAACGTGAAGTCGGCGACGACGAGCCGACCGAAAGTTGATCGGACGAACCCGAAACAAGTTGGTGCTTCGATGCCGGGATCGGTGTTGAAAGTGCTCGTCGAACCGGGTAGCCGTGTCCATCGCGGGGAACAGCTCCTCGTCACGGAAGCGATGAAGATGGAGACGACGGTCCAAGCCGCTCAAGACGGTGAAGTCAAAGCGGTCCATATTAAAGAAGGCGACACAATCCAAAGTGACGACTTATTGATTGAGTTTGTATAATGGAAAGAAGCATAGCGCGGCTATGCTTCTTTTTTAGATAGGAGTGGGAGAGATGAGACGAGTCTGTTGGTTTCGATCGGATTTTCGATTGACTGATAATCATATGTTACACCGGGTATTGAAAGACGCTGCTTCAGGCGATGAATTGGAGTTCGTCTTTTGGCTCAATCCGAACTATTGCGAGCCGTTCGAGACGCGGCACGATTACTTTTTCGCGACGATGCGACAATTTATGGGTGAGCTCAAGGAGAACGGCCTCGGCCTGCGTGTCATCGTCGCCGACACGGCCGAAGCGTTCGTCGAAGCGCTCGGTCAGTTTGACACGCTATACTTTAACGCCGAGTATGTTGAACCGTTCAAGCAGCGCGACGATGCCGTCATCGAGGCGCTCGGGCAAGACGTCAAAGTCATCCGTCTGCTCGATCGGCATTTGTTTGCCCCGAACGCGTTCACGAAAAAAGACGGCGACCCGTACAAAGTGTATACGCCGTTCAAAAAGGCGGCCTACGCCGAAACACCGCCCGCACCGTATGATGTCGATGTGACAGCGCTGAAGCAACTCGTTGCGACCGAACATGTCGTGCCTGCTGAATTGCGGCGTCAGTTCGACCGGTGCGAGCGTTCGTGGAAAGCGCTCGGAGAAGCGGCCGCGAAACGACGCTTGCATGACTTTGTCGCCAACCGGATCGACGCCTACGATGAGGACCGCGATATCCCGGCGATCGCCGGCACGAGCCGGCTCTCTCCATATCTACGGACCGGGGTGTTGTCGATCCGCACCGTGGCGGAAGCGGTGCTGTCGGCGCCGAAATCGAGCGGACGCGACACGTATTACGATGAGCTGTTATGGCGCGAATTTTATTATATGATCATGGTTCAATTCCCGGGACTGAAAGACCGTCCGTTCAACGACAAGTATAAGCATCTCGACTGGGAAGACGATGACGAGAACTTCCAGGCGTGGTGTGAGGGGAAGACGGGTTACCCGATCGTCGACGCGGCGATGCGGCAACTGAACGAGACAGGTTGGATGCACAACCGGCTCCGGATGATCGTTGCCTCGTTCTTATCGAAACATTTACTGATCGACTGGCGAAAAGGGGAACGCTATTTCGAACAGAAACTGATCGATTATGAGGCAGCCTCGAATATTGGCGGCTGGCAATGGGCCGCCTCGGTCGGGACGGATGCGGTTCCGTACTTCCGCATCTTCAATCCGACGACGCAATCCGAGAAGTTTGATACCGAAGGGACGTTCATTCGGAAGTATGTGCCTGAACTCGCCGACCTCGACAAAAAGTCGATTCACTTTCCCGACCTCAGCGAGCGGGACGGATACATCGACCCAATCGTCGACCATAAGGAAGCGCGGGCCCGAGCGCTCGAACGGTTCAAGGATGCACAGTAAATAGGCATAGAAAAAAGGAGCGATGAACGTCGCTCCTTTTCGTGTGTTCGATTAAACTGATTTTTGTCGAGCGGACGCGGTCGTCTGCTTCTGACTCCGATACGCATGATATGCCAAGTACGAGACAATCCCGAAATAACAGGTAATCAAGAACGCGTGGAGGAGCGGTACGTATGTGGCATGTCCCCCAAGTACAATCCACGCCCCCGTGCCAACTTGGAGCAAGATGAAGAACAAGGACGCCCACATCCCGGTCTCGACGAGTCGATTCGTCTCCCGTCGCGCCAAGTACAACACGTACAGCGTATAGAAGACGAGCAGTCCCGCCATGATCCGGTGTCCCATTTGGACGTACGACTCGAACGTCCAGACGTCTTGGCTACATACCGGCCAGCCCACGCACGCATACGTCGCGCCGAGGTGACGGACATAAGCACCCGTGTAGACGACGACCATCGTATAGATCGTCAAGCCGTAAAGGTGAATCTTCAACCGTTCGGAGACGGCCCGATGCACGCGTTCTCCTTCGAACAAGAGAATCGTCAAAATGAGAAGCGACGCGAACGAGACGAGCGAGATGCCGAAGTGGAGCGCGAGAATCGCGTCCGACTGTTGCCAGATGACGGCACCGGCGCCGATGATGGACTGGATGAGCATAAAGATGAACGCGAGGAACGCGAACACTTTGACGTCATAGCGGTTTTTGACGACCGCGAACGTCCAAACCGTCAATGCGATGATGAGGAGTCCTTCGATGCCGGAGACGACACGGTGACTGTACTCGATCATCGTCTCGACGCTCGGATTGGTCGGAATCAGTTTCCCGTGGCAGAGCGGCCAGTCTGTACCGCACCCGTCGCCGGAGTCGGTCTTCGTCACGGTTCCACCCATGATGAGAACGAGCATCATCCCGAGCGTGACGAGTGCTGAAAATAGTGCGAGTTTTTTATGCATTCGTTTCCACCTGCTTTTGAGAAAAATCACTAGAATTGTGCCTTGTCAGTTTATATTTTTTTCGCCATACTTATTATACGGCTTTACGTCGTAAAAACGAAACGGAAAAGCTTGCAATCGCTATCAAAATCGTTATTCTAGTATTAGCGTAGCGTTTTTACTGTGACAATTATCACACGTCTGTCACAAAAAACTAGCTATTTTACAAGCATAAACGACGTATTCTTTTTGAAAATATGGTATCTTTGTTATGAGTTAGGTGAACTTTGTTCATATTGTGTTTTTTCTGTGAAAAGAATACGAGGATTTCGTGATTAGTAGGGGGGTCAGTATGACAAAAGTCAACCCAGGGACAATGGCAGAAGTAGAATATACAGAATCCGCCTCGTTCCGCGACTATGTTGCTCTGGCAAAAATGGGAATCGTCCGCGCCAATCTATTGTTGGTGTTCGCCGGTTTCTTTGTAGCAGCAACATATCAGAGTGATACGCCAGTACTTTATTTGTTTGAAGTTTGGCCACAACTCTTATTAACGATGTTAGGAAGCGCGCTCGTCATCTCCGGGAGTTGTTACCTAAACAACTTCGTGGACCGTGATATCGATTACTTGATGGGACGTACAGACAACCGACCAAGTGTCACCGGGAAAATTTCGGGAGAACGGATTTTGCTCCTTGGATTAACGCAACTCGCGATCGGAACATTGCTCTTATTGATCGTGTCGTATGTGGCAGCAGTCTTCGGTTTAATCGGGGCATTTTTTTATGTCGTCATTTATACGATGTGGCTTAAACGAACGCACACGTTGAACACGGTCGTCGGCAGCATCTCCGGAGCGGTACCACCGCTCATCGGTTGGGCAGCCATCGATCCCGCGCTTCATATCGATGCGTGGCTCATGTTCCTCGTCATGTTCTTGTGGCAACCGCCACACTTCCTCGCGCTCGCCATGCGGCGTGTCGAGGAGTATCGAGCGGCCGGCATTCCGATGCTACCGGTCGTCAACGGCTTTGCGATCACCAAGCGCCAAATCATTTGGTGGATCGCGACACTCATTCCAGCGTCGCTCTTGTTCTTGCATTACGGTTTGATCTACGTGATCGTCGCGGCCGGTCTTGGGGGCTACTGGTTATATCTCGGCTTGAAAGGTTTCAAGGCCGAAGATGAGATCAAGTGGGCAAACAAAATGTTCTTTTATTCATTGATTTATTTAGTCGTGTGGATTGTCACGCTGGTATTGACGGCACTTTGATAGTCGCACTCACTATATAGAAACCATTGCACATCATTTTGGGAGAAAGTGGGGATTGTTGTGAAATCATTTAAGAAGCTTCTGTTTGGCATCGTCCCGATGATGATGTTCGCACTACTGTTATCAGGGTGCGGCGTAGAGGGATTGTCTGCATTGAAGCCGATGGGAGAGGGAGCTGAGATTCAGCTTCGCATCATTCTCATCAGTTTGGCAATCATGCTCTTTGTACTTGTCATCGTAACGATTATTTACGTGTACGTGCTCATGAAATTCCGCCGGAAAGATGAATCGATTCCGAAGCAAGTCGAAGGAAGCAGCACGCTTGAGATGATTTGGACAGTCGTTCCAATCATTTTATTGATCATTCTCGCTGTTCCGACGATCACGACGACAGTCGAGCTCGCGAAAGCGAAAGAAGCGAAAAAAGAAGAAGAAATCAATGTCACGGCCAACCTTTACTGGTGGGAATTTGAATATCCGAACGCAGGCGTGGTCACGGGTCAAGAACTCGTCATCCCAGTCGGTAAGCGTGTCGGCATCAACTTGACATCGAAAGACGTCATTCACTCGTTCTGGGTACCGGCCTTGTCAGGTAAGACGGATACGAACCCAGGCCTTGATAACGAAATGTGGTTGCATGCAAATGAACCAGGTACGTTCTACGGGAAATGTGCCGAGCTTTGCGGACCTTCACACGCACTCATGGACTTCAAAGTCATCGCACTCGAGCAAGAAGAGTACGACCAATGGCTCGAAGACATGAAAGCACAGCAGGACGCAAACACAGAAAACCTCGTTGCAGATA
Organism: Exiguobacterium sp. s7; assembly: GCF_018618195.1. Classification (NCBI taxonomy): domain Bacteria; kingdom Bacillati; phylum Bacillota; class Bacilli; order Caryophanales; genus Exiguobacterium; species Exiguobacterium sp. s7. The sequence goes on from NZ_JACSLO010000001.1 coordinate 143,782, forward strand.
ACCAAAACTTGACGACAGGCGAAGCCGTGTACGTCGAGAGCTGCTTGAGCTGTCACGGTGGCGGGAAAGTCGCGCCGAGCTTGACGAACTTTGGTGATCGCGAATGGTTGGCGGGCTACCTCGAAAACAACGAAGAGAAGTTGAAAGAATGGATTCGCGACCCACAAGAATTGAAACAAGGCGCGCTCATGCCTGGCTTCGGTGAAGGCCAAATCAGTGATGAAGAGTTAGATGCACTCGTTGACTTCTTGTACGATCAGAAGATTGACTAACGGGAAAAGGGGGATTTCACGTGGCACAGACCACTGCTATGCAGCAACCGCGTAAATACAATGGCATCATGGATTGGGTTACGACGGTTGACCACAAAAAAATCGGTATTTTGTATTTGTTCTCAGGAATCTTCTTCCTCCTTCTCGGTGGAATTGAAGCTTTACTTATTCGCTGGCAACTCGTTCGTCCGATGAACGACTTCGTCAGCGGCGAAACGTTCAACCAATTGATCACGATGCACGGGACGACGATGATCTTCCTAGCGGCCATGCCGATGCTATTCGGATTTATGAACGCCGTCGTACCGCTACAAATCGGGGCACGCGACGTCGCGTTCCCGTTCATTAACTCACTTGGTTTCTGGTTGTTCTTCTTCGGTGGTGTCATGCTGAACCTTAGCTGGTTCTTCGGCGCTGCACCGAACGCAGGGTGGACGGCGTACGCGCCGCTCTCGACACAACCTGAAGCATCAGGGGTCGACTTCTACGCCCTCGGTCTTCAAATCTCAGGTTTCGGTTCACTCATGGCCGGGATTAACTTCCTCGTCACGATTTTGAACATGCGTGCACCAGGCATGAAACTCATGCGGATGCCGCTCTTCACGTGGACGACGTTCGTCGCTTCGGCGTTGATCGTCTTCGCGTTCCCGCCGCTCACAGTCGGCTTGTTCATGTTGATGTTCGAGCGCTTGTTCGGTGCCGTCTACTTTGATCCGGCAGCCGGCGGTAACGTCGTCATCTGGGAACACCTTTTCTGGATCTTCGGACACCCGGAAGTATACATCTTGATACTCCCTGCGTTCGGTATTTTCTCGGAAATCATTCCGACATTCGCTCGTAAACGTCTGTTCGGTTACACAACGATGGTCTTCGCAACGATGCTCATCGGTTTCCTCGGATTCATGGTTTGGGTCCACCACATGTTCACGGTCGGTCTCGGACCGGTCGCCAACTCGATCTTCGCTGTCGCCACAATGGCCATCGCCGTTCCGACAGGGGTCAAAATCTTCAACTGGTTGTTCACGCTATGGGGCGGACAAATCAAGTTCAACGTCGCGATGCTCTACTCGGTCGCATTCATTCCATCGTTCCTCGTCGGGGGGATGACAGGGGTCATGCTTTCGGTCGCACCGGCCGACTATCAGTATCACGATAGTTACTTTGTTGTCGCTCACTTCCACTACGTTATCGTAGGTGGGGTTGTCTATGGTCTATTCGCAGGACTTTATTACTGGTTCCCGCTCATGTTCGGCAAAGCGCTCTCTGAGAAGCTTGGCTACTGGCAGTTCTGGTTGTTCTTCATCGGGTTCCACTTGACGTTCTTCCCGCAACACTTCCTCGGATTGTTCGGGATGCCACGCCGCGTCTTCACATACCTTCCTAACCAAGGGTTTGAGACGATGAACTTACTGTCGACGATCGGTGCCTTCTTCATGGGTGTATCGACAATCATCTTGCTCGTCGCTGTTGTCAAGGCATTCTTGTCGAAACAACGCGTCAAGCCAGACCACTGGGAAGATGGACGTACATTGGAGTGGACGCTTCCTGTACCGACACCAGAGTACAACTTTGCACAAACACCGCTTGTCAAAGGTCTCGATACGTTCTGGCTCGAGAAAATGGCGGGCAACAAACGGGTCTCTGTTGCTGAACCGGTAGCAGACATCCACATGCCGAACAACTCGTTGATTCCATTCTTCATGTCACTCGGTCTTTTCATCGCCGGACTTGGAGCGATCTTCCAAATGGATAACGCGGTTGTCGGTTGGTCACTCATCGTGATTGGATTACTCATCACATTCGTGTCGATGTTCCTCCGTTCATGGATCGACGACCATGGCTTCTATATTCCAAAATCACAGATTGAAGCGGATTTGAAAGCGATTCGTGAGAAAGGAGACCAATAAATGGCACATGCAGTCGAAAAACACCCGGTGACCGGTATTCCGGCCAATCCAGAGAAAGCCACGCTGGAAGGGAAAAATAAATATGTGGCCTTCTGGTTCTTCCTCGGTGGAGAGACTGTTCTCTTCGCCTCGCTATTCGGAACGTACGTCGGTCTACTGAACTCTGGTGCGCCAGAGGAACTTCGTTCGTACAATATCTTTGAGATGGGGCTCGTCTTCTTGATGACGATGCTCCTCCTCACAAGTTCGCTCACAAGTGTTCTCGCCATGATGAACATGAAAGCGAACAATCCAGGCCGCATGAAGTTTTGGTTGGTCGTCACGCTTCTCCTCGGGGCTGGATTCCTTGGAGCAGAGATTTATGAGTTCATCCACTACTACCACATCGGTCACACGTTCACATCGAGCGCGTTCGGATCTGCGTTCTATACGCTCGTCGGATTCCACGGCGCACACGTCACGTTCGGTCTCCTTTGGATCACGACGCTGTTGATTCGCAACTGGAACCGTCCAATCGATGTGTACAACGCACCGAAGTTCTACGTGTCGAGCCTGTACTGGCACTTCATCGACGTCGTATGGGTTTTCATCTTCTCAATCGTCTACCTCTTAGGGATGGTGAGCTAATATGGAAAAACAACCAATGAACGAAACGCACAAACAGTTAGAGCTTGAAGTAAAAGCCGAATCAAGACGCGAGTATCAACTTCAGTTGATTAGCTTCGCGATGATGATTTTGCTCACATTCGTCGCGTTCGGCGCCGTATACGCTGAACTCATGCCGGTGTGGGCGGCAGGTGGCTTCTTGATCATCCTCGCCATCATCCAAGTGTTCTTGCAGCTTTATATCTTCATGCATATGAACAACCGTGGCAACACGTGGATCGTCGGAATGATGTGGCTCGGCATCTTTGTCGCCATCATCACGGTCGCGGCCCTTCGCTTGCTCATTTGGTAAATGTGACAAAGGATTGAACATCTGTGGAAACATAGATGATTCAGTCCTTTTTGCTTTACTTCAAAAATAAAGGAATAGTAATCTTGAAGTGAACGGTTTCATCGGTCTGGGAGAGAAAGAAAAGGGGTGAAGGGATGCTCTGGAATACATCAGAGCTACTCAAACAGTTCGATTGGACGACGCTTTGGAGTCCATGGTTCGGATTGTTGATGGTAGGGTTGTACGTCCTCTATGCGGTCGTCACAGAGAGCGTGGCGAAGCGAGGGTACGAGTCGACCACGTTGCTACAAAAGTTCAGCATGTTATCCGCTATTTTATTGTATTACATCGGTTTCGGTAGCCCGGTCGATGTGCTCGCGCATATCATCTTCTCGGTGCATATGTTGCAGATGGTGCTCGTCTACGTGCTCGCACCGGCGCTCGTCGTGTACGGGATGCCATATTGGGTGTTTGAAAAATTATTTAGCTATAAGGTGATTGGGCCGACGCTCAAATTTATGACAAAACCTTTGATCGCACTCGTTTTGTTCAATGCATTATTCACGTTCTACCATATGCCATTCATTTTTGACTACGTGTTGACGAACTATGGTGTGCACCGCATCTTCCACGGCGCTCTCGTCGTCTTCAGTTTGACGATGTGGTATCCGGTCATCGCACCGTTTATCTCGGAAGAAGAGGAAGGCATGTCTGATTTGAAGCGGATGGTATACATCATCGCGAACGGGGTGTTGTTGACACCGGCGTGTGCGTTTATCATCTTCAGCCAAGGCATCTTGTATGACGCCTATACAGACGCAGAAACGTTTGCGACCGTGCTCGGCTACTGTATGCCGAACGGGGACGTATCCGGCCTTGATTTGAACGCGCTCATGGGCGCGACGAACAGCGCCCTTGAAGACCAACGCTTCGGTGGGGTATTGATGAAGCTCGGTCAAGAAGTTGTCTACGGTTTCTTCTTCGGCTGGACGTTCTTCGGCTGGGTGCGCCGGACAAAATCGCTTGCGCTCGATGAAGGCATGTCGTTCACACCGCAAGAACCAAAAGAGAAAAAATGAACTAAGTCAAAGGGGAAACTACGATGAACTATCTTGCCTTGATCAGTGTGACATTCATTGTCATTAGTGCTATTTTAGTCGCAATCGGATGGACGATCATCGCGCGTGATCGTCGCAACGTCGACAAACATAAAAAAGTCATGACGGCTGCCGCGATTGCCGCGACAACATTCTTCATTCTTTACGTCTCGCGTACGATTTTTGTCGGCAATACCGCTTTCGGCGGACCTGATTCAGTGAAGCCATACTATTTGGCGTTCATGATCTTCCATATCTTACTCGCGACGACAGGCGGGGTCCTCGGCTTGATCACGCTTTACCTCGGCTATAAAAACAAAGTCGAGAAACACCGGAAAATCGGACCGAAAGCTTCGGTCGTCTGGTTCTTCACGGCGATCACAGGGGTGACGGTATACGTTCTCCTCTACGTCGCCTATGACCCAGGTGAGACGACGAACGTCTTCCGTGCCATTATCGGTGGGTGAATCGAGAGAGGGGGAAGAGGATGAAACGGAATAGCTATATGACGGTCGGTTTGACGGTCGCCATTTTGGTGGCAATCGGCGTGGCCTCGTACTTCTTATTCTTTAAAGAAGAGGACTTGCCCGTCATCCAAGAGCCGACCCCGTTCACGTTGACGAACGCGCTCGACGGTCAGTCGTACAATTCGGACAACGGTAAAGTTAAAATCGTCACGTTCTTTTACACGAACTGCCCGGACATTTGTCCGCTCACGTTGCGCGACTTCATGAAGCTCGAGCAAGAGCTGAAAGCGAACGATCTATACGGGACGGACGTTGAACTCGTCGCCATCACGGTCGACCCGGAAGTCGATACGGTCCCCGTCTTAGAGAACTACGGGGCGGCGTTCCAAGCCGAACCGACGGGCTGGAAGATGTTGACCGGAGACAAAGCCGATATCGACCGTATCACGCGTCAGCTTCAGTTCTACTATTCGAAAGCGAACAGTGGCCTCGTCACGCATGCGACGACGATGTATATCATCGATCGCAAGCATGACGTGCGCGCGGTCGCCCAAATGGCGACGGCAGGAGAAAAACCTGTCGACATCGAAACCATTATGGAGGACGTGTTAGTACTCGCGGCAGAAAAGGAGTGAAGAAGATGAATGATACGATGGCTGTCATCGGAAATGATTATTCCTACGGAGATGTGACGATTGCCGAACGGGCGATCGAGGATTTGATCGCTTGCAGCGCGATCGAATTCGGATTGCGTGAAGTGAAAGTCGTGTCTCTGTCGAAAGAGCAATACGATTATCAAATCATCGCACCCGTCTCGCTCGTCGAGGCTGAACGCCTGTATCGGTATGTGCGCGATCAGTTCGACTTGTTGCTCGGACAGGTCGATGTGACGCTCAACGTCATCGGAGTATAAAAAATGGAGAACCCCAGCCGGGTTCTCCATTTTTTTGAGCGCACAAAAGAAAAACCCCTTCGCTTATGCAAGGGGTTTTACTTCGAGTGTCTCAGCGAGTGCGGCAAGACGACGCTCGCAATCACGGACGATTTCTTCCGGGAACTCTTCGTCGTACTCGACGCCGTGCGGGTAGTAATGTTTTCCGAGAATCGGTGTCAACATTTTAACGACCGCATGACGGTCCTCGATTTGTCCTTCAATCGCATATACCGGTAAGCGAAGGTAGAACGTCTCGCCTGTCGATTGTTTCTCGTACTTCATGTCATACGTTGCACGCTCATAGTCCCAAGCGCCTTCACGGATGAAATGATGATGATCCATGATCGTCTCGAGCAAACCGAAGCGGATCTCTTTTCCCTCGATGTGGAACTGCTCAAATTTCATCATAATCCCCCTTTTCCCTAATAAACCTCATATGTCATCATATCATATTCGAAAACGTTCTTGGAATAATGTGTGTTCAAATTGTGAAAAAAAGATGAACGCCTCAAGCCTGGGTGTCGAGGTAGTGGGCAATCTTGTCTGTAAGCCTCACACCGAGCGGCAGGAGCCCTTCCGACCCGAAGAAGACGTTGAACTCTAAAATGTAAAATTCACCGTCCGCGACGATGACGTCGAAGGCAGCGTGATTGATGTGAAGCGTCTTGGCGATGTCGAGCACTTCCGCGACGACGTCTTCCGGGATGTCGTCATACGAGAAGTGGGCACCTTGGGCGACGTTGTTCAAGAACGCTTCGCTGACGCGCCAGTACGAACCGACGACTTCTTCACCGATGACGATGATCCGCAGGTCGCGGTCATTCGGGATGTATTGCTGGACGTAGAACGTCTCGTGCTTGTCGACGTATTCGAGCCAGTCCTGTTCATGCTTGATGAGCCAGACGCCTTGTCCCATCGACGACTTGGCCGTCTTGGCGACGAACGGGTACTCGAACTCTTCCAAGACGCGCTCAATCGTGTAAGGGTTTTTCCCGTAGATGAGCGTCTTCGGGATGCGGTGCGGGAACGTCGCCTTGAAGGCGCGCGTCATCTCAATCTTATCGTGCCCGAGGTGATACGTGGCCGGCGACGGGAAAATCGGTTTATTCAGTCCGTAGATGATCGAGTTGACCATCCAATATTCAGGGAACAAGACGAGGTCGGCCGCTCTTACTTTATCGAGCTGGTCGTAATAATATTCAGGTTTCGCATAGTCGGTCTTGATGCCGGCCGAACGAATCATGTTAAATGAGACTTTTTTCATAGCGAGGTGCACGGATGCACCTGTTCACTTCCTTTCTGGTTGGACGCTTGACAGTCACGTTCAATTATAAAGCCGATTGCTTACAGAGGGAATCAAATGTGTTAAAATCATGGCAGAAAGGGTGAAAGCCATGATTATTACTGAACAGACGATCGCCCTGCTCGATCAAACGGAATCGTTAGCCGATTTGATTGAAGCGAGCGAGTCGTTCCAAACATATATCGCCACGAAACAAGCGCGAGCCCAATCGGAGGAAGCGCGCCTCGTGGAACGTGAGTTCTTGCGGATGAAAGAAGATTACGAGTACGTACAGCGGTTCGGGAAACATCACCCGGACCACGATCGCATTAAAAAAGAGATGCATCTCGTCAAACGGCGTCTCGATGTCCAGCCAGAAGTGGCCGCATTTAAAAAAGCGGAACGCAGTTTAGATAAACTGCTCGGGGAAGTGAGTGAGCTGTTGGCCTTCTCGGTTTCTCCAAAAATCAAAGTCCCGACCGGAAACCCGTTCTTCGATGAAGGCGGATGTTCAGGCGGAGGAAGTTGTGGAGGCGGAAGCTGTGGATGTGCCATCTGAGACGTTTGAGTTGAATGGTCGAATCGGGTTCGTCGTCTACGTCCAATCGTTGAAGCAAGTGAAGGCGTTGCGTCGCTATGCGAACCTGTATTACGTGTCAAAGCGGGAGAAGTACGCCTTCTTGTATACCGACCTCGATGGACATGAGGCGATTGTCGAACAAGTGAGCGCGTTGCCGTTCGTCGAAGCGGTCGTCCGCAGTGAGCGGCCGTTCGTCGCGGAGACGTACGAATCGAAGCAGAAATAACACAAAGATGAAGGCGGCACCGCCTTCATCTTTTGTGGTGAAGGAGAACGGAGATGCGAGTGATTTCAGGAGAACGAAAAGGGACCCGACTCAAGGCGGTCCCGGGGTCGGCGACACGACCGACGACAGATAAAGTGAAAGAATCATTATTCAACATCATTGGCCCTTATTTCGCCGGGGGAGATGCGCTTGACCTATACGCCGGGAGCGGCGGGTTAGGGATTGAGGCGTTGTCACGGGGATGTGACCATGCCGTGTTCGTCGACAAGCAACGAAAGGCGATCCAGACGGTCACAGACAATTTGAAGACGACACACTATGAGTCAAAAGCGACGGTGTTGCAACAAGACGCCCGGTCGGTCCTCGACCAACTCGTCTTAAAAGGACAGCCGTTTAAATTGATTTTTATGGATCCGCCATATCATGCGGAAGAACATGTGCCGTTTTTACACATCATTGAGTCGAACCGACTATTGACGGACAACGGGGTCGTCGTCTGCGAACATGGCAGCGATGTGACGTTACCGGATCAGGTCGGGCAGTTGGAAAAAATCAAGGTGCAGCGCTACTCGGACGTGATCACGATCAGCTTCTACGAGTATGCGGCGACCGAGGAGTGAGAACATGTCAAAACGTATCGCGATTTGCCCGGGGAGCTTTGACCCGATTACGAACGGCCATTTAGATATCATCGAGCGGGCGGCAGCCATCTTCGACGAAGTCATCGTCGCCGTGCTCGAAAATTCGAGCAAGGCACCACTGTTTAATGTAGAAGAGCGCCTGTCGCTCATCCGTGAAGTGACGACGCATTTGCCGAACGTCACCGCCGACGCGTTTGGGGGATTGCTCGTCGAATATGCAGCGAAGCGTGAGGCGGCAACGATCGTCCGTGGGCTGCGGGCCGTCTCTGATTTTGAATATGAACTTCAAATCGCATCCATCAATAAAAAGTTGAATGAGAACGTGGAGACGCTCTTTATGATGACAAACAGCCAATATTCGTTCCTAAGCTCGTCAATCGTGAAAGAAGTCGCCAAATACGGGGCGTCCGTCGCTGAACTCGTCCCTGAACAAGTCGAGCACGCCTTGCGTCAAAAGTATAAAGTGAGCCAAGGGCAATGAAGTCGCTCAAAATCGGCTTCGGGTTGCTCGTGGCCGTCTTGATTTTCTTGTTTGTGCCGCTCCCGTATTACATCACCTACCCGGGGGAAGCAACGACGATTGAAGAATTCATGACGGTCGAAGGCGGGGACAAAGAAGCCGGCGAGCTACAGATGGTGACCATCTCGCAACGTCGGGCGACTCCGCTTTGGCTCGTCGGCAGTTGGTTCACGCCGTTCACCGATGCCAGCCCGGCCAGTCGATACTTGTATGAGGGAGAAGGGGAAGCAGACTACGAGCGAAGACAAGAACTGTTGATGGCATCGTCCCAGCAGGCGGCGATTCAATACGCCTATGAGTTGGCGGACGCCGACGTGACGGTTTCGTTCGAAGGGATGTATGTCTCCGCCCCAATCAGCGGGTCGCTCGCGGCGAACGTCTTGAAACCGGGTGACGTGATCACCGCCATCGACGGCCAGTCGTTCGCGTCGCGTCTCGACTTCATCGAACGTGTCGCTTCGTTCGAAGCCGGCGATGAAGTGTCCGTCACGCTCGAACGGGATGAACGGGAGCTTGAGGTCGATACGCTTATCCAGCCGCTCGACCGGACCGGCGACCGGGTCGGTCTCGGGATTTATGAACCGTTACCGATTCAAGACGTGCGCACAGTCCCGGAAGTCTCGTTCGAACTGACGAACGTCGGAGGACCTTCGGCCGGTCTTATGTTCACGCTTGAAATCTTTGATCAGTTGACACCGGGTGATTTGACGGGCGGGGCTGTGATCGCCGGTACCGGCACGGTCGATGAGACCGGGACCGTGGGACCGATCGGCGGGGCGTGGCAAAAAATCGTCGCCGCCGACCGGGCCGGTGCGTCGGTTTTCTTCGTGCCGGACGGATCAAATTACGATGAGGCGATGGAATCGCTCGACCGCCTAGACAGTGACATCAAAGTCGTTCCGGTCAAGACGGTCGAGGAGGCCATCGATTATTTGGAGTCAATGAATTGAGGGGTTTGTACGTGTTCGACGAGTGACCGATTTCCGAGAGGAAGGCGATACGCCTCGGTCACTCGAGCCTCGAACGCAAGGTCAGGATGGTACTTGCTCATGAGCGGTACGTCTTTTTTTATGCCTTTCAACACGGTTCGTCCAATCGCGTTGAACGCGAGCGGGCGGACGTAAGGCACCTCATCGAAACGCTCTGGCAGCTCATCGCGGCGCCAATGGACGAGCACAGAGACGAGAGCACGTTGAATGGCGGTCCGAGTGTAGCGTCTCGTCAACAGTCGAGCGAGCGCCTGCTCGAACGTCGGCTCGAGACCGGCTTGAATCAAACGCGGTGATAACGAACTGTCGATGCCGACAAGTTGGTCGAGCACGTCTTTCGGGGTGGTCCGTAACTTGTACTGCAAGACGGGCCAATAGAGTGACCAGTGTGCCATCGACACGTCCGCAAACAGGGCTCTCGTGGCGTCAGGGACGGCCCGGACCATACCTGTCTCCAAGTAGTGGCCGCGCACCCCCGTGGCCGACATGACGTCTGAGACGCTTGGGTCATGGTATCCCGCACCGAGGCGACGAATCGTATGGAGCTCGATCGTCGTCGCCGCTTTCGCGTAGTGATAGGCGAGGATATTGTTCGGGAGCGTCAAGTCGAAATCGGGATAGAGCGCACCGAACGCCTCACTCGACGCTTTGGCCGAGGATCGTCCTTGGTCAAGCGCTTCTTTTAGTGCCGTCTGATAAGCTGGCGTCGCCTCGATGTTTGCGGCCGCGGCCCGTTTCACGGCTGTGATGTCTCCGCTCTCACTTCCGAACGACAGCGTTTGGCACTGCATGCGTTCGGCGATGGCGACAGCGGCGCTTGCGAACCGGTCGGCACGTTGTACCCCGTAACGGGTCGGCAGTTCCACGACGAGGTCAATCGCGCCCGTCTGGACGGCCGCTTTCGCGCGGCTCCATTTGTCGAACGCCGCCGGTTCCCCGCGTTGGGTGAACTGGGCGCTCATGACGGCGATGACGGCATCGGCGCCCGTTTCGATCCGTGCTCGTTCAGCTTGATGGAGATGCCCGTTATGGAACGGGTTGTACTCAGCGATGATGGCCGTTTTTCGCATAAAATTACTCCTTTGCATTGTCGATTGGATTGGTGTAAGATGGATAAGTACGCTTTGGCAAAGCGCCGTCGTCAACTGATTTTAGTGTAAAGAAAAAACATTGACAAAACAAGTTGGCCTATCTATAATTCATATTGTTGCAATTGAGGTGATTCGGATGAAGTGGTCTATTGCACAGCTACTTAAGCTACGAAACCAGGGTGACAGTTTTGCCATCGATGAGATGGTCGAACTACCAGAGCTTACTCAGCTCCATCCGGATATCCGTTCGATTCGCCCGGTGCATGTGCACGGGGATGCGTCGTTCACATCTAATCAAGTTACATTCAATTTGAAGGTTCAAGGTGACCTGACGTTGCCAGATGCGCGTACGTTGGACGATGTCATCTATGAATTTGATATTGAATCGCTCGAGCCTTTCTTTTTGGAGAATGGGCGTTATACGGAGCAATTCGATGATGTCAATTTGCCAGAAGGAAATACGATTGATCTGCGACCAATCGTAAGAGAGCTCATCATGTTAGACGTCCCGATGCAAGTTTTCGGGAACGAAACAGACAAAACTCAGGTTGAAGGGGAAGGCTGGTCCGTCATTGACGAGCAGCCGGACGACCAACCAAAAATTGACCCGCGCCTCGCGGGCCTCGCCGACTTGTTCTCTAAAAAAGAGGACGAGAACGGCTAACTTTTCAAGGAGGTGGACAACGATGGCAGTACCATTCCGTAGAACGTCGAAAACTCGCAAACGTCTTCGTCGTACTCACTTCAAACTCAACGTACCTGGTATGAACGAGTGCCCGAACTGTGGCGAAATGAAGCTTTCTCACCGTGTATGCAAATCTTGCGGACACTACAACGGTAAAGAAGTAACAAGCAAATAATGCGAAAAGAAGCGGTCTCCTCGGAGATCGCTTCTTTTTTTCTTTTTGGGTCGTGGAAACAGATTGTGGTAAACTTTTGAGTGCAGACTAGACGTGGAGGGATGGCAATGAAGCCGATTAAACGAATTGGGATTATCGGGAACGGCGCCGTCGGCATGCTGATGGCTTCGCTGTTCGAACCGGATTATACGGTGACGCTCTATGGCCGTGTCGACGAGGTGACGACCGTGACGATCGAACGAATCGGCGTCACGCAGGGAACGGCTCATGTAAGCCTTTGTCCGGTGACGACACTCGTCGAGTCGGAGCAGGACGTTTTTTTTGTGACGACGAAAGCACACCAGGTCGAGGCGGCGACGGAACGATTGTCAGGGGACGTACCCGTCTTCGTCTGTTCGAACGGGATCGCCCATCTCGACTACGCACGGAAACGAGGGTTTCATCTCGGCGTGGTCGAACATGGCGTGAGCCGCGACGGCGACCGGCTCCAGCATACCGGGCTCGGACGCATCCGGATTGGCAGCATCGGCTCGCTCGAAGAGATGTCGTTCAACGCATCTCCACTCGATGTCGTCTGGGAAACAGACATCGAGCAAGTCGTCACCGAGAAGCTATTCGCGAACGCGATCATCAATCCGATCACAGCGCTCTGTCGTGTCGAAAATGGTGCGGTCGCTTCGCCGCCTTGCCGTGATATCGCCGATGCCGTTTATGCGGAATTGTCCACATTGTTCGATCGTCACGTGCCGTATACATATATCGAGACCATCATTGAAAAAACGGCCCATAACCGGTCTTCCATGTTACGTGACATCGAAGCAGGGCGCCAGACCGAGGTCGACGCCATCTTGACACCGCTGTTGAAACGGGCCGACGAGCGAGGTATCACGTTGACCGTCATTCCCGTCCTACAAAAATTAATTTTAGGAGCGAGCGTATCGTGCTAGTGTATATCGTTTCATTTCCACTCGTCATTTGGTTTATGGTGTATATGATACTTAGAAAAATTATGCCGAAATCGGTTAATACGTTCAAACTCGTCTGTGATGCCGGCGTGGTCCTATGGTTCTATGCGTGTGGGATTTTGCTCGAGGCGATTGCCGGGGTCGATGTGTTCTGGCTGCTGCTCGCCGTCTGTGCCGCCATCTTCCCTGCCAACGCCATTTGGCAACGGGTGCGTCATGAGGATGTCGTCTATTCGAAGATGTTCGTGCACGGGTGGCGCCTATTGTTTTTGTTGCTCGTCCCGGCCCACTTCGTCTTGTTCACGATCGGCATCGCACGCGAGATGATGTATTAATCGTTTGAAAGGAAGTCGTTATACGTGAGGATAGAGTCGCTAGATGCCATGTACGCCCCGTCGTCTCCGATGATGCAGGTGGAGACAGGCTATTCGAAATGGCTGGACTATAAAGGGATGGACGAACTCGAGGCGAGGGCTGACGAACTGACCGGACGTTCGTTCACGCATTTGCCCGCGCTTGTAACTATATTGCGAGACCAACAAACCGTCCACGGTCCGATGTCTCCCGCGCTCGAATCAAAGCTCGACGCGTTGGCTCGAGGTGAGGCGTTGACGATGGTGACCGGACAGCAAGTCGGGGTATTCGGTGGTCCGTTGTTCGCGGTGTATAAACTGTTGACCGTGATCAAAAAAGCCAAACAGGCAGAAGCGAAACTGAACAAACCGGTCATCCCGATTTTTTGGATGGCGACCGAGGATCACGACTATGCGGAAATCAACCACGTGTTCGTGAGCCAACCGTTGTCGCGTCAATTGCGTAAAGAGGCGCTATCGACGGTCCCGCTCGCCGGCAAGGCATCGATCGGGGAGTTAGAATTCGATCGACTGAAAATTGAGCTCGTGCAAATGCTACAGCGTGTGCTGTTATCAGAGACGGAGACGCCATACACGACGACACTTTATCATGAGCTCGTCGCCGTGCTCCAAGCGAGCCATTCGTTCGCCGAATTTTTCGGGCGGACGATGCGCCGGTTCGTCGGAGAAGACTTCATCCTGTTCGACCCGCACCAACCGGAAGTCCGGGCGCTCGAGCGCGACGCATTCAAGCGGTTGATTCGTGAACACGATCGTCTGAACACGGCGCTACGAGAGGCGTTCGAGGATGGCATGCCACACGTCGACTTGAACCGGGACGCGGCCCATCTGTTCTATCACGACGGCACACGCGAGTTGTTGACGAAACAAGACGGGGTGTTCACGACGAAACGAGGCCATCGATTCACCGAGGCCGAATTGCTGCAACAAGTCGAGGAGCACCCGGAGCGGTTCTCGAACAACGTCGTGTCACGTCCGCTCATGCAAGACTTCTTGTTCCCGACGCTCGCTTATATCGCCGGTCCGGGGGAAATCGCCTACTGGCTTCAGTTGCGCCCGCTGTTCCATCTCTTTGGTTGGAACATGCCGCTCCTCATCCCACGGCTCGGGGCCGTCCTCGTTTCGACGAACGATGAGAAGAAGCTTGCCCAAGAAGGCGTGACGCTCGTCGATTACTTGACGAACCCGTTGCCGGACCATACGTTCGATGACGAGGCGTTCGACCAGAGTCTTTACGCCTATCGAACGCTCACGGAAGCGCTCGGTCGCGAAGCCGGGAAGCGGGGCCATCGATTTGACGCCAAGGCGCGACACGTACTTGATCGGCTCGCTGACGAGATGCGGGCCGAGGCGAAACGTGACCAATATCGGTTGAACAGTCGGCGGATTCATCTGTCGACAAGGCTCTTACCGATGGATGCGCCACAAGAGCGGATCTGGTCGATGGTACCGCTCTTGAATCGTCATGGCCTCGATGTGTTCAAACGGCTATTTGCCGCCTACGAACAGTCTGAATCGGAGCGATGTCTCGTTAAACTGTAAAATAAATACCAATGTTTTTTGATGGTTCCCTGAGCAATCAGGGAATCTTTTTTGTTTGTTACCTTTTTGTTTCCTCTTTTCGCTAAAAACCTATGCGGCGCTTGACATTTTTATGATAAAGTAAACGTAATAAAATAGTTGAAAAATGTAGGTTGAGAGGGTTTTTGTATGTTTGAGCATGAAACGGTTTTAAAAATGGAGTCCATTGAGGGATTGAATATTAAGCCAGACGGGATTTATGTCGATTGTACGTTAGGAGGAGCCGGTCACAGCGAAGAGATAGTCAAGCGTTTGACGACAGGCCATCTGTACGCCTTTGACCAAGACGACGTCGCGCTCAAGCACGCGAGTGAGCGGTTGGCTCCATATGAGGACCGGGTTACGTTCATTAAAAGCAACTTCGTCCATTTGAAAGATGAACTGCTGGCACGGGGAATCACCCAGGTCGATGGGGTATTGTTTGACCTTGGCGTGTCTTCGCCGCAGCTCGATGAGGCCGAACGTGGCTTTAGCTACAATTACGACGCGCCGTTAGATATGCGCATGGACCGTTCGCGTGAGCTATCGGCTTACCATGTCGTCAACGAATGGCCGTTCGGGGACCTTGCCCGCATCTTCTTTACATACGGGGAAGAGAAATTCTCGAAACAGATCGCCCGCAAGATCGAGCAAGCCCGTGCCGTCAAGCCGATTGAGACGACGTTTGAACTCGTCGAGTTGATCAAAGACGCAATTCCGGCGCCGGCACGACGAAAAGGCGGACACCCTGCGAAACGAACGTTCCAGGCGATCCGCATCGCCGTCAACGATGAATTGAACGTGTTCGACCGCGCTGTCCAAGACGCGATCGATCTACTCGCCATCGGTGGACGGATTTGTGTCATCACGTTCCACTCGTTAGAAGATCGGATTTGTAAGCAAGTCTTCAAAGAGAGAAGCCAGCATCCGCCGTTACCACCAGGATTGCCGGTCATCCCGAAAGAGTTTGAACCCGAGTTGAAGTTGATCACGCGCAAGCCGATCACGGCCGGGGACGTTGAACTTGAAGACAACCGCCGGGCCCGTTCAGCCAAGCTTCGGGTCGCAGAAAAACAAAAATAGACTGTACGTAGGAGGGATACCTGATGCCAGAAGCTGCTCGCAAGGCTTTGCAGCCTCAAGTTTCGCCGAATCGCAATCCGATTCCGCAAGAACGACCAATACCAGCTCCAAAACGACGTACGTTGACTTTGTTCGAATCCATCCTGTACCCGACCATGATCTGTTCAGTTGTCTTGTTCGGTGGCATCACGGTATCGAAACATAACGAAGCGTACAACATCATGCGCGACACGGCTCTGATCACACAAGAGACGAACACGATCGCGAAAGAGAATGAAGAATTGAAGTATGAGATCGCCCAACTAAGCTCACCTGAGAGAATCTATGCGATTGCTGAAAAGCTCGGAATGCAATTCAATGAGAACAACGTCAAGGTGATTGACTGATGAATTCTCTACAACAGAGTAAAAAAAGAGTGGCGTGGGTGGCGATTGTTTGCTTCACACCACTCTTTTTATTTTTTGTCGGTTGGTTCCTTTATTTGTCCGTCTTCCAGACGTACAAAGGGGAAAACATGCTCGCCTTCGCCGAGGAAGAACGCTGGAAAGCGGTCAGTACGTTAAAAGCGGAGCGGGGCGAGATTTTTGATCGGTTCGGACAACCAATCGCCATCAACATCCCGTCGTATCGAGTCGTGGCCGTGTTGAAGCTCGGCGGCGAGCGGGTAGAAAACAAGACGCTCATGCCCGAAGCGTTTCCTGAGGCCGCGAAGCAACTTGCGACCGTGCTTCCGATGACGGAAGGTGACATCTTGAAACGGCTCGAGCAAAACAAAGACCGTGGGCAAATCGAGTTCGGCGTGCCGGGTCGTGATTTGACGGTCGAACAAAAAGAAGAGATTGAAACGTTCAAGATTCCCGGGATCACGTTCGTCGAAGAACCGAAACGCTATTATCCGAACAAAGTGTTCGCATCAAGCGTCGTCGGATACGCCCAAAAGATTGACCAGAATGGGCGGATCGAACTCGTCGGAGAACTCGGGATTGAAAAGTCACTCAATGACGTCTTGAGCGAGTCGTATGGGCTGTATCGGTTCGAGAAAGATTTGGCCGGCCGTCAACTCGTCTCGAGTGACGAGCAATTGAAGGTTGACCCGGAAGATGGGGCGGACGTCCAACTGACGATCGATCACCGCATTCAACAGCTGCTCGATACGAAGATGGAGGAACTGTATAAAGAGTACAAGCCGAAGAACGCGACGGCGATCATTATGGACCCGAAGACCGGCGAAATCATCGCCTTGTCGGATCGCCCGTCATTCGATCCGAACACGCGTGAAATCAGCTCATACAGCAACTTCTCGGTATCGTCCCGCTTCGAGCCGGGGTCGACGATGAAGATCTTCACGTTGGCCGCTGCCATCAACGAAGGTGTCTACAACCCGAACGAACTGTACAAGTCGGGTTCATATAAGTATGGCAAGACCGTATTCAATGATTACAACATTACCGGATGGGGTACGATTCCTATGGTAGAAGGCGTCTGGCACTCGTCGAACGTCGCCTTTTCGATATTGGCGAACGAACGGCTCGGACTCAGTCGCTACGAGGATTATTTCAAAGCGTTCAAGTTCGACCAACGCACGGGCGTCGATTTACCGGGCGAGGTCAACAGCCAGTTCGATTTCGAGAGCCCGCTCAACGTCTTGATCACAGCATGGGGTCAATCGACGGCCGTCACGCCAATGCAAATCTTGCAAGCGACGTCGGCCATCGCGACCGATGGGACGATGAAGCAACCTCATGTCATTAAAAAAGTCGTGAACCGTGAGACGGGCGAGACGATTCGGACGACGAATCCGAAAGTCGTCGGGCAACCGATCACGGCCGAAGCGGCGAAGCAGACGCGGGAAGCACTTGACGGCGTCGTCAACAGTGACGTGGGGACGGGGCAATTGTACGCCCTTGACAACTACCGCGTCATCGGGAAAACCGGGACCGCGCAAATCGCGGAGAACGGGAAGTATTTGAGTGGACAATATATCCATTCGTTCGTCGGCATGGCGCCGGAGGACGATCCAGAACTCGTCATGTATATCGCCGTCGACCGTCCGAACAGCGACTCGTCGACGACGGGACCACGCATCATGGCACCGCTGTTCAAAGACGTGATGGACGTCGCGCTCCGTTACCGGAGTGTCGAGCCAGACAAACAGGCGAAGACGATCGATGCGTCGACGAAGACGACAGAGTCATTCGTCGGGCAAGGCCGTGACGAGGCGGTGAAGGCAGCCAAGGCGGCGGCATTCACACCGGTGTCACTCGGCAGTGGCGAAACGGTCATCGCGCAAAGTCCGGTCGAGGGTCAACCGTACGTCGTCGGCGAGCGCTTGCTGTTGAAGACGGATGAGTCGTTCACGATGCCGGTCTTGAAAGGCTGGTCGCTCCGTGATGTGAAACGGTTGGCGACGCTTTACCAATTGAATTTAGAAATAGACGGTACCGGCTTCGTCACGTCCCAGTCGATTGGGAAAGGCAAGCCCGTCAAGACCGGGGCGACGTTAAAAGTGAAGCTCCGGTCACCGTCGAACTAACGCAAAGGGATGAAGAGGGCCTCGGCTCTCTTTTCCTTTGTCACAGGAGGAAATGGTTATGGAACAGTTGACGATACAAACACTCGCATCTTGGTTCGGCATGAAGACAGACGATACGCGTGAGGTGCGCCACGTCGCAACCGACTCGCGAGACGATAACGCCGACGGCTTGTTCGTCCCAATCATCGGGGCGCGTGTCGATGGACACGATTATATCGAGGCTGCCGTCAAACAAGGTGCGATCGTGACGTTTTGGGAGCAAGACCGGCCGTTGCCGGAAGGGATTGTCGCCATTCCGGTCGCATCGCCGCTTCAGGCGCTTCAAGAGGCGGCAGCCCGCTACTTGGCAGAGATTGATCCAAAAGTCGTCGCCATCACCGGATCGAACGGAAAGACCTCGACGAAAGACATGATCGCCGTCGTGCTCGGCGAGACGTTCAAGACACACAAGACGGCAGGCAATTTCAACTCGGATGTCGGCTTGCCGCTCACCGTGTTACGGATGCCACGCGATACGGAAGTCGCCGTCCTCGAGATGGGGATGAACGGATTCGGTCAAATTGAATTGTTGTCGAAGCTCGCTAAACCGGATATCGCTTTCGTCACGAATATCGGAGAGTCGCACGGAGAACAAGTCGGGGGACGCGAAGGGATCGCCAAGGCGAAACTCGAGATCAAAGCCGGTCTGAAACCGGATGGCGTCCTGATCGTCGATGCCGACGAGCCGCTCCTCAGTGAAGCAGGCGGGTACCGCGTCGGTTATGAGGCGACGGCTGACGGGAAGCTCGAGGTCGTGGAGGCGACGTTCGATGCTTCGATTTTCCGTTACAACAACGAGTTATATGAATTGAAAGTGCTCGGCGCCCATCAAATCCGCAACGCCGCCTATGCGATCGCTTGCGGTCTCAAGTTCGGATTGGGACACGATACGATCCAACGCGGACTCGATCGGGTCCAGTTGACATCGATGCGGATGGAGAAGCGGATGTTCGGTGATGCGCACTTGATCAATGATGCCTATAACGCCAGCCCGACCTCGATGATCGCCGCCATCGAGACGATGAAAACACTTGAAGGGTTCACGCGACGTGTCCTCGTCCTCGGGGACATGTATGAACTTGGCGCAGATGAAGTCACGCAACACGAAAGTGTCGGCCGTGTCATCACGGCCCCGGTCACGGATTGCGTGCTCATCGGAGAGAAGGCGAAATGGATTGCGAACGGCATTACCGACCCGCGTGTGAACGTGACAACGGTGCCGACCGTCGAGGAAGCGAAAGTGCTTCTCGGCAGTTATCAACGCCCCCAGACTGTGATATTGTTAAAAGCATCGCGAGGACTGGCGCTTGAGCGCTTAGTTCAATAAAGAGAGTAGTGAGGTACGAACATGCTAATCAGTTTAATCGTCTTAATCAGTTCATTATTGACCGTATTGGTCGTCATGCCGCGGGCCATCCCGGCACTGCGTAACTTAAAGTTTGGCCAAGAAATCCGTGACGAAGGTCCGGGTTGGCATCAAAAGAAATCAGGCACTCCGACGATGGGAGGCATCGTCATCTTGCTCGCCCTCATCATCGGATTCCTCGTCTCGGTCGTCTTCGGAGAAGCCGTCGCCGGATTCGGGACGCTCTTGTTCGTGACACTCGCCTTCGGTGTGATCGGCTTCCTTGACGACTACATCAAAGTCGTCAACAAACGTAACCTCGGTTTGACATCGCTCCAGAAATTGATCGGTCAAATCGTCGTCTCCGTCCTGTTCGTCTGGTTCCTCTCACTCGGTGGGGAGCTCGACACGACGATTCAAATCCCGTTCACCTCGATCGCGTTTGAAACGGGTTGGTTCTATGTGGCCATCGTCATCTTCTGGCTTGTCGGTTTCTCGAACGCGGTCAACTTGACGGACGGTCTCGACGGTCTCGTCTCGTTCTCGGCCATCCCGGCGTTCGCCTTCTTCGGCATCTATGCCCTCGGGCAAGACGAAGCCGGAATCGCTTGGTTCGCCTTCAGTGCCGTCGGCGCCTTGCTCGGTTTCCTCGTCTTCAATAAATACCCGGCAAAAATCTTCATGGGCGACACGGGGTCGCTCGCCCTCGGCGGTGCGGTCGCGGGTCTCGCCCTCATGCTCAAGCTCGAGTTGTTGCTCGTCTTTGTCGGTATCATCTTTGTCATCGAGACGCTCAGCGTCATCTTGCAAGTGCTCTCGTTCAAGACGACGGGCAAACGAATCTTTAAGATGAGCCCGATTCATCACCATTTCGAAATGGTCGGTTGGTCAGAATGGCGCATCGTCTTGACGTTCGGTGGAATTAGTTTGATCACGGCAGTCTTGTCGTTACTACTCATGTAATGGATGGTGGAAGACATGCAACAACAGTGGAACGATAAACGAGTCCTCGTACTCGGCGCGGCACGGAGCGGCATCGCCGCTGCCGCTTACTTAAGAAATGTCGGCGCGAACGTGACCATCAATACCGGGAGCGAACCGTCAACGGAAGAACGGATGAAAATCGAAGCGCTCGGCATCAACGGCGTCTTCGGTTCCCATCCGCTCGAATTGCTCGACACGACGGACATGATCGTCAAAAACCCGGGTATCCCGTATCACATCCCGCTCCTCCAAGCAGCGCTTGAGCGGAACATCCCGATCTATACAGAAGTGGAGCTCGCCTACTTGGCGACCGATGCCACGTTCGTCGCCATCACCGGTTCGAACGGGAAGACGACGACGACGACGCTCGTCCACGAATTGCTCAAAGGGGGAAGTCGTCCGGTGCATGTGGCAGGGAATATCGGTTTCCCGGCCATCGAAGTGGCATCGAAAGCGAAGCAGGGTGACGTCATCGTCATCGAGCTGTCGAGCTTCCAACTGATGGGCGTCGAACAGTTCCATCCGCAAGCGGCGGCACTGTTGAACTTGTCACCGGCGCATTTGGATTACCACGGCGACTTTGACTCGTATGCCGATGCCAAAGGAAACTTGTTCCGGAACATGACGGCCGCAGACCGTGTCGTCGTCAAAGGCAGCGACACGGAAGTGATGAAACGTGTCCCGTCCGGTCTTCCCGCCTCAACGTTCGGTTACGACAGTGGAGACGCACACGTAGTGGACGGCTGGATCACGCTTCATGGAGAACCGGTCATCCGCGTCGAGGACCTTGCCCTTGGTGGGGCCCATAACGTCGAGAACGTGTTGGCAGCCTTGTTGCTCGTCGAACCGTTCGACATTCCGCGAGCACACATCGAACGCGTCCTTCAGACGTTCGGCGGAGTGGCCCACCGTACAGAGAGCCTCGGGCGAGTGCTCGGCCGCCGGGTGTATAACGACTCGAAAGCGACGAACAACGTGGCCGCCGAAGCCGCATTGAACGGTTTCGAGGCCCCGATCGTCTGGGTGTGCGGAGGACTCGAACGTGGTGCCGACCTCACTTCTCTCGTTCCGGCGCTCGGCCGGGTCAAAGCGATTGTCGCTTACGGCGAGACGGCGGAGCGGTTCAAGTCGTTAGGTGAGGCCGAGCAGATTCCGTCGTTCGCGGTCGCTACGCTCGAAGCGGCGGTCCCGCTCGCGTTCGAACAGTCGGCGACTGATGACGTGATCTTATTATCGCCGGCTTGTGCAAGTTGGGATCAATATAAGACATTCGAAGAGCGCGGCGAACATTTCGTCCGACTCGTGAATGCATATGAGGAGGCCAATCGATGAAAGTTATGATTTCTGGTGGAGGGACGGGTGGACATATCTACCCGGCACTCGCTCTTCTCGACACACTCAAAGCGAGGCACCCGAAGCTCGAGGTGCTTTATATCGGGACTGAGAACGGTCTCGAGGCTGACCTCGTTCCACGGGCGGGGGTCCCGTTCAAATCGATCCGGATTGCCGGACTAAAACGTTCTCTATCGCTAGACAACATCAAGACGGCGTATTGGTTCATTCAATCCGTCCTCACGTTACGTAAAGAGATGAAGACGTTTCGTCCGGATGTCGTCATCGGAACGGGCGGCTTCGTCTCAGGACCGGTCGTCTTTACGGCACAGCAGCTCGGAATTCCGACCATCTTGCATGAACAGAACAGCATCCCGGGCTTGACGAACAAGTTCCTCTCGAAGAAAGCCGACCGCGTCGCCTTGTCGTTCGCCGGTTCTGAGTCGCAGTTTCCCGGAGCGAACGTTCGCGTCATCGGAAACCCGCGTGGGAGCGAAGTGTTGAAGACGACCGTAGATGAGGCGGCCGTCCGTGCCGAGTACGGGATCGATGAGCGGCCGATCGTCTTGATTTACGGCGGAAGCCGCGGGGCAGAAGCGATCAATCGCGCTGTCATCGAAGCTATTCCCGAGCTCGCGGCTGAACCGGTGAACGTGCTCTACGTGACCGGGAACGTGCACTACGACAACGTCGTGGCCACCGCGCCAACAGCTGAAAACGTCCATGTCTTGCCATACGTCTACGATATGCCTGAGCTTCTCGCTTGCGCGAGCCTCGTCGTGTCACGGGCCGGCGCGTCGACAATCTCGGAGTTGACCGCGCTCGGTCTACCGAGCATCTTGATTCCGAGCCCGTATGTGACGGCCGATCATCAGACGAAAAATGCGTCAGCCCTCGTTGAGAGCGGCGCGGCCGAATTGATCAAAGAAGGAGACTTGACGGGCGAGACACTCGTCAAGTCGATCCGTCACGTATTGGCACATCATACTGAGATGGCAGAAGCATCGAAACGGCTAGGATTCCCGCAAGCTGCGGAATCACTCGCCGACCTCGTCGAAGAAGTCCGCCGATAAAGGAGAATAGACATGGAGACACGTCAGAACACCGTTCGTAGTTTAGAAGACCGTATCCCGTATATGAAAGATCAGCGTCGTAAAAAAGCGAACCGACGCTTGTCGACCATTTTGATCTTATTCGCGGTGCTGATCGCACTCGTCGTATATATGCAGACATCGGTCTCTGACGTGAAGGCGGTGAACGTGAACGGTCTGTCCTGGCTGACAGAAGAGTACGTGCTCGCCGGGACGGACATCGATACGTCCACAAAAATCGTTCAAGTGTCACCGAAGGAGATTGAACGAGAACTCCGCGCCGTGCCTGGCGTGAAAGATGTCGACGTCGAACGCTCATGGTATAACATCGTGACAATCGATGTCGAAGAAGAAAAGATGATCGCGTATTCGCGGACGGATCAAGAAGAAGTCGCGGTACTTGCCGATGGCTCGCTTCATCCGACTGGCGGCATCACCGACCCTGAGAAGTTAAAGGACGGTCCACTCTTGCGTGAATTCACGGACAAAGCGGAACTCGAGAAAATCGCGACTGAGCTTGAACAAGTCGATGACGCGATGCGGGCCCGGATGTCGGAAATCGTGTTCTCGAAACAAGACGGGGAATCGACTCGATATGAGATTTATATGAACGACGGCAACACGATTCAAACGCCGACGTTCAAGCTCAGTCAAACCGTGTCCAAATACGGTGAAATCTATGAAAACATTCCAAAAGGACAACGAGGAACTGTCGTCATGGATGGCGGATATTATTTCGTCCCGTATGAAAAACCGAAAGAATAATCTGATATTTTACAGTCCTTAGACACATAAGGGCTGTTTTTTTATCGATTGTAATCGAATTGACACCCCAAAACCGCTTAATTTGTAGGATTCTACCTTTTCTCACTATCTTATTTGTTGTAAACTTAGACGTGAGATATCTTGCCGGACCTAACAATATTTTTGGATATCTGTAACAATGTAACGGAATTCAAGTATAGAAATTAAAGCGCGGAGGTGTTTCCCTTTTGGAAGCGAATGGTTATGTGGCCGCATTGGATATAGGAACGTCAGAAATTAAGCTCGTCGTGGGTGAATTACTCGGGGGAACGCTTAACATTTTGGCGGAGGGGTGTGCCCCGTCTGCAGGAGTAAAACGTGGCGCCGTCGTCGACATCGATAAGACGGTTCAAGCCATCAAACAAGCCGTCGAACATGCCGAAGCGGCACTCGGTGATCAAATTCGGTCGGTATATGTTGCCATCGAAGGGGAACATATCCAAATCGCCCCATGTCACGGAATCGCGTCGGTCAAACGAGAAGACCAAGAAATCACGGATACAGATGTCATCGAAGTCATCAACTCGGCGCAAGTCATGCGCTTGCCGGACGAGATGAGCGTCATCGATGTGATCCCGTCGTCATTCACGGTCGATCAACAGACAGGTGTCGTCGATCCTCGGGGAATGCTCGGCTATCGTTTAGAGATGCACGGGAAGATGGTAACTGGTTCGAAGACGATTTTACATAGCATTCGTCGCTCCATCGAACGAGCGGGTCTGAAACTCGAAGGGTTCGTCCTCGGCAACTTGGCACTCGGTATGAGCGCGGCATCTGTCGACGAAATCGATCTTGGTATCGGATTGATCGATATCGGACATGAAAAGACAACCGTCTCTGTCTTCTATCGGGGAGACCTTGTCTACTCATATATCCTTCCTGTCGGAGGCGATCATATGACACGCGACTTGGTTTACAAGCTCAACTGTAAATACCAGGACGCCAAAGTGGCGAAAGAAGAATACGGACTCGCCCTTGAAGAAATGGCCGACGCATCCGAGGGCTTCTCGTTCACGAACATTAACGGAGAAGTCACGTTCGAACCGCAAGCAGAAATTAGTTATGTTTTAGAGGCAAGAATAGAGGAAATGTTTACACTTGTGTTGAATAGAGTGCAAAAGGTAGGCGTCCCGACGCTCAGTGGAGGATATCTCCTCTGCGGTGGGGCCGCTGCTTTACCTGGCATCCAAGAATTGGCGACTCGTGTTATGGGTCAAACGACGAGACTGTATCAGCCTTCGTCGATTGGCGTCAGACACCCGAAATACGCGACCGCAGTCGGCGTCCTCAAGTACGTGCTTATGAGCGATCATCACGTCTCGAAGTCACGACTTGAAAAGCCGGAAGAGCGCGTGACCGTCACGAAACCGGACGGCACGATGCCAAACGACCACGACCACGACGTGGATGTGGAGCGGGACGATCGCGAAACGAAAAATGGATTCGGCCGCTTAATGGAAAAACTATTTGGCGTGTAAACTTGACGTTGTGTTAACAATTGGAAATTACGTAGGGGGATACCTGAAATGATGTACTTTGATGAGGCGATTGACGCCGTAGCAAAAATTAAAGTAATTGGAGTCGGTGGTGGCGGTTCAAACGCCGTCAACCGCATGATCGAGCACGGAGTGCAAGGTGTCGAGTTCATCGCCGTCAACACAGACGCGCAAGCACTCAACATGTCAAAAGCAGACGTGAAGCTTCAACTTGGCGCGAAATTGACGCGTGGTCTCGGTGCCGGCGCAAATCCTGATATCGGGAAAAAAGCGGCAGAAGAGAGCCGTGAACAGTTGATTGAAGCGCTTGATGGCGCCGACATGGTCTTCGTCACAGCAGGTATGGGCGGAGGAACCGGGACTGGGGCTGCACCTGTCATCGCTGAGATTTCGAAAGAAATCGGAGCGCTCACGGTCGGTGTTGTCACGAAACCGTTCATGTTCGAAGGACGCAAACGGATGCAACACGCCCAACACGGGATTCAAGCGTTCAAAGAAAAAGTGGATACACTCATCGTTATTCCGAACGATAAGTTGCTTGAAATCGTCGAGCGCAATACGCCGATGATCGAAGCGTTCCGTGAAGCGGATAATGTCCTTCGTCAAGGTGTCCAAGGGATCACAGACTTGATCGCCATCCCTGGACTCATCAACCTCGACTTCGCTGACGTGAAGACGATCATGACAGAAAAAGGCTCGGCCCTCATGGGTGTCGGTGTCGCGACAGGCGAGAACCGTGCCGTCGAGGCAGCGAAGAAAGCCATCTCATCTCCACTTCTCGAGTCTTCAATCGAAGGCGCGAAAGGTGTCTTGATGAACATCACAGGCGGACTTAGCCTCAGCTTGTTCGAAGTCACGGAAGCTGCTCAAATCGTACAAAGTGCCGCTGATGAAGAAGTGAACTTGATTTTCGGTTCGGTCATCAACGAAAACTTGAACGACGAGATCATCGTAACCGTGATCGCAACTGAATTCGCAGAAGAAGCGCAAGGGACGAACCCGTTCCTCCAGCAACCGAAGAAAAAACCGGAAGCTGAAGTGAACCGTGAGGCTCAACCGAAAACGCAAGAAGCTGCGCCACAAGATGAAGGGAACTTCCATAGACCGGTCTATGGCGGGGACGTCCCAGACGAGACGATCAACATCCCAGCGTTCGTAAGACAACGCCGTAACTAAACAACAGGGGGGTGCCGGTTCTCGGCATCCCCTTTTTCTAAAAAGGAGAATCATATGCGACTGTTACATACATGGGAAACCGAGACTTATCGCTACCGCGCCTACGTCACGACCCGGACCGATGGGCATAACGAAGGCAACGTCGGACTCCACGTCGGAGATGACGCAGACCAGGTCGTCGCCAATCGGAAGCAATTTTTCGAAGCGGCCGGTCTCGACCTCGCTGATTCGGTATGGGCCGACCAAGTGCATCAAACAAACGTCGAAGTCGTCGGAGACGCTGACCGCGGCAGAGGAGCGTACCGTTACGATGAGACGATTCCGGCGACGGACGGTCTCGTCACGACGGTTGACTCGTTACCGCTCGCCCTCGTGTTCGCTGATTGTGTCCCGCTGTTCTTTTGCGCCAAAGACCATGGCGTCATTGGTGTCGCACACGCAGGCTGGAAAGGGACAGTCGGTAACATCGTGGCCTCGATGACCGATGCATTTGCAACATTGGGCGTACCGGAACAAGATATTGATATGTTTGTCGGACCAGCCATCACGGCCGACCATTACGAGGTCGACCGCCGTGTCCTTGATGCGGTCGAAGCTGTCTCGCCGGCCGCTTATGAAGCATCAGTCTCGGACGAACAGGCAGGCCATGCCCATCTATCCCTGCAACGAGTGAACGAGACGCTCGCCGCTGAACGAAATATCGAGGTGACCCAATCGAACTTGTCGACCGTAGCCGATCGAAGCTTTTTCTCGTATCGGAACGGAGATGCCAAACGTCGATTTGCGGCCGTCCTCGTCAAGGAGAAGAAATCGTGAGTATAGCGAATAATGTGAATCAAGTCAGACAGACGATCGACGCGCATCGGACCGATCAAGCGGTGACGCTCATCGCGGTCACGAAATCGGTCGGTCCCGACGTGGCGAACGCCCTCTATGCGGAAGGCATCCGCGACTTCGGCGAAAATCGTCCCGAAGGATTACTTGAAAAAGTCGAGCAGTTGCCGCCTGATGCCAAGTTTCATTTCATCGGCAGCCTGCAGACACGTAAAGTGAGACAAATTATCGACCATGTGGCAGCGATCCATTCGCTCGACCGTCTCTCGCTCGCCGAAGAGATCGATAAGCGCGCCCAAGGCGTGATCGATTGTTTCGTGCAAGTGAACATATCGGGCGAAGCATCAAAACATGGTCTCGAAAAAGAGGAAGTCATCCCGTTCATCGAGAACTGTAAACAGTATCCTCACGTGCGGATCATCGGATTGATGACGATGGCACCGTTCACAGAGGACGAGACGGTGATTCGGGAGACGTTCCGAAACTTGAGACAATTGCGCGATGACGTCGCAGGTCTTGCCTATCCGCATGCACCGTGTACCGAACTGTCAATGGGGATGTCGAACGACTACACGTTGGCGATCGAAGAAGGCGCATCGTTTGTTCGTATTGGAACCGTACTTGTGCAATAATATATTTTAAGGAGGAATCCGTTATGTCAATCAAAAACAAAATGAAGGACTTCTTTGGACTCGAGGAAGATCCGAACAACCAGTTCGAAGGAGACGAGTATGCTGTCGCCGAAACGAAGACACAACCGATGACGGAGGCAATCGTCAAAACTGAGGACCGTCCGAAAACATCGAACAATATCGTCGCGTTGAACACGAAGAAGAAAGAACGTTCAAAAGTCGTCTTGGCCGAACCGCGTGTATTCGCCGAAGCCCAAGACATCAGCGACCAATTGAAAGAAAACCGGGCCGTCATCGTCAACCTCCAACGGATGTCGAAAGAGCAGTCTCGTCAAGTCGTCAACTTCTTGTCAGGTGTCGTCTATGCGTTAGAAGGGACGATGACGTCGATTGGACATAACACGATTCTATGTACTCCAAACAACATCGAGTTGACGGGATCGATCTCGAATTTGATTTCGGAGGACGAACTCAACAGTAAAGGGTGGTAACTGAATGGAAAATGCTATACCTGCGTTAGGCAACACGATCGTTACATTACTTGGGTATTATAGTTGGGTCTTGATTGCCTATATTTTATTATCGTGGTTCCCAAATGCGCGCGAATCTAAATTTGGTCAAATTTTATCGTATCTATGCGAGCCGTTTTTAAACCCGTTTCGTCGAATCATCCCACCAATCGGCGGGATGCTCGATATCTCCCCAATCGTCGCTTTATTTGTGCTACGGATGGCACAATTTGGAGTGCGAGCGATTTTCGGTATTTAAATGAGCGTCTTCGATCATTATCGTCCGAATGAGCGCCCGTTTGTCGAGCAAGTGCTCGATTGGGTTCAACAAGTCGAGGACAACTATGTGTTTAAAGTGACGGACTTTTTAGATCCACGCGAGCAACAAATCGTCCGGCAACTCGTCGGGAAGCAGCTCGCGATTTATGAGGACGGCGGATTTGAAGGCGCGGAACGGCGTCGACTCATCCTCGCTCCGGACTATTACGAGCTCGACCCGAACGATTTTGATATCGCGATTCGTCAAATCGACTATCCAACCAAATTTGTCGAATTGACGCATCGTCAAGTGACGGGTACGCTCTTGAACGCTGGGTTGAAGCGTCAAAAATTCGGAGATGTCGTCCTCGACGACGGCGTCGCCCAATTCGCGACGACGCGTGAGGCGGTTGGGTTCATCGAGATGAACGTCGACCGGGTCGGCAAGGCCCGGATTCGCATCTCAGAGGTGCCGCCCGAGTCCGTGCTCGTCGTGCCCGAAGTCAAATGGAGCGACGAGTTCGGAATCGTCTCATCACTCCGGTTTGACACGGTCGTCAGCGAAGTGCTCGGATTATCAAGGCAAAAAGCGCAGGCGCTCGTCAAACATGGAGACTGCAAAGTGAATCATAAACCGATTGACGATGCGAGCTTCATCCTTGAACCAGACGATTTGGTCTCGATCCGAGGGTATGGCCGTGTCAAATTGACGGCGATTCTCGGCTCGACGAAACGTGAGAAAATAAAAATCCAGTATGGCATCATACGTTGAACTTAGGAGGAAAGTCGAATGGCGTTGACACCGATTGATATTCATAATAAAGAGTTCTCGACTCGTTTTCGCGGGTACGATATCGATGAGGTCAATGAATTTCTAGATCAAATCATCAAAGAGTTTGAGCTATTGATTCGTGAGAATAGAAGGTACGAAGAACTCGTCAACGATATGCAAGCCCGTATCGACTACTTCTCCTCGATGGAAGACACGTTGAACAAATCGATTATCGTCGCCCAAGAGGCAGCTGAAGAAGTGAAGACGAACGCGGCGAAAGAAGCGAGTCTCATTTTGAAGCAGGCTGAACGCGAGGCGCTCGCCCGTGAGGAAGAAGCGTCACGTAAAGAACAGCTCGCTGAGCGCGAAGTCATTCAAATGCTCAAAAAAGTCGAGTTGTACCGGACCCGCTTCCGCGTCCTCGTCGATGCTCAGATGGAGCTGTTGAACAGCACGGAATGGGACACGATTGTCGGGGAGCCGCCGGTCCAGACGGTTCTTGACGATACGACCGAACTTGCGTATAATGACGACGAAGTCATACCAACCAAACATCACGGATAATACACAATACGTCGATTAGGACACGTCGATAAAGTCATACCTACGAAGCGACTTAGGGAAGGTGCAAGCCTAAGAGAAAGACTTTATCGGTATCCCCTATGAGTGTCGGGCTGAAGTTAGTAAGCGCGACCGCCTGACCTCGTTATCGGTTACCAAGAGCGGTCTCGGGGCTTTTCCTGAGATTAGTAGGGTGGTACCGCGAGTCGACCAACTCGTCCCTATTAGGGGCGGGTTTTTTTGTTGTCAAAAAAAGATGCAGGAGGAGTTTCAATGAACTACAAAGACACACTATTGATGCCTGAAACAGAATTCGCGATGCGCGGAAATCTGCCAAAACGCGAGCCAGCCATGCACGAGGCTTGGGAACAGATGGACCTATATAACCGCGTCCAAGAAAAAAATGCCGGAAAGCCACAATACATCCTGCACGACGGACCTCCGTATGCGAACGGCGACATCCATATGGGTCATGCGCTCAACAAAGTATTGAAAGACATCATCGTCCGCTTCAAATCATTGAACGGCTACCAGTCACCGATGATCCCGGGCTGGGACACACACGGTCTCCCAATCGAGAACGCGCTTCAAAAAGCAGGCGTCAATCGTAAAGAGATGACCGTCGCCGAATTCCGCGAGAAGTGTGCGGCGTACGCGATGGAACAAGTGAACTCGCAACGCGAGCAGTTCAAGCGTCTCGGACTGATGGCTGACTTTGACAACCCGTATATCACGCTATTGCCGGAATATGAGGCGGCTCAAATCCGCTTGTTCGGGACGATGGCCGAGAAGGGTTACATCTATAAAGGGAAGAAACCGGTCTACTGGTCACCGTCTTCTGAATCGGCCCTCGCCGAGGCAGAAATCGAATACTATGACAAGAAGTCACCGGCGATCTACGTGGCGTTCCAAGTCGTCGACGGCAAAGACGTCTTAGCGACAACGGACCACTTCGTCATCTGGACGACGACACCATGGACGATCCCGGCCAACCTTGGGATCGCGGTCAGCGACGAGTTGACGTACACGCGCATCGAGCACGACGGCAAAGGGTACATCGTTGCCGAAACGCTCGTCGAAGACGTGACGACGGCCCTCGG
This sequence comes from Exiguobacterium sp. s7, assembly GCF_018618195.1. Classification (NCBI taxonomy): domain Bacteria; kingdom Bacillati; phylum Bacillota; class Bacilli; order Caryophanales; genus Exiguobacterium; species Exiguobacterium sp. s7. The sequence goes on from NZ_JACSLO010000001.1 coordinate 175,033, forward strand.
CTGGACGGATTACACGGTGAGCGGTTCATGGAACGGGCGCGAGTTCGAACACATGACGGCTCAGCACCCGCTTTATGACCGGACATCGCTCGTCATGATCGGCGATCACGTCACGGCTGACGCGACAGGTCTCGTCCATACGGCACCAGGTCACGGGGAAGACGATTACCGTGTCGGACAAGCTTACGGACTCGACGTCCTCTGCCCGGTCGACGACCGTGGTTATATGACAGAGGAGGCACCAGGTTTCGAAGGTTTGTTCTATGAAGACGCGAACAAACAAATCGGCATGAAGCTTGAAGAGAACGGCTACCTCCTCAACTTGAAATTCATCAAGCACTCGTACCCGCACGACTGGCGTACGAAAAAACCGGTCATCTTCCGCGCCACACCGCAATGGTTCGCGTCAATCAAAGATTTCCGTGCCGACATGCTTCGTGAAATCGAAGAAGTGAACTGGGTACCGGAGTGGGGCATGACGCGCCTTTACAACATGGTCCGTGACCGTGGGGACTGGGTCATCAGCCGTCAACGGGCATGGGGCGTCCCGATTCCGATCTTCTACGCCGAAGATGGCACGGAGATCATCACGAACGAGACAATCGACCACATCGCCAACTTGTTCCATGAGCACGGCTCGAACGTCTGGTATGAGCGTGAAGCGAAAGACTTGTTGCCAGAAGGCTTCACACACCCGAACAGCCCGAACGGCGAGTTCCGGAAAGAACTCGACATCATGGACGTCTGGTTTGACTCAGGTTCGTCTCATGCGGGCGTACTCGAACAGCGCGATAACTTGCGCCGTCCGGCCGACTTGTACCTTGAAGGCTCGGACCAATACCGCGGCTGGTTCAACTCGTCACTCTCGACGGCAGTCGCGACGACGGGTAAAGCGCCGTATCGCAACGTGCTCAGCCACGGCTTCGTCCTCGACGGCGACGGCCGCAAGATGTCGAAGTCACTCGGCAACACGATCGCACCGAACGATCTCGTCAAACAATACGGAGCGGAAATCGTCCGTCTTTGGGTATCGTCGGTCGACTATCAGTCGGATGTCCGCGCATCGCACGACAACTTCAAACAAGTGTCGGAAGTCTACCGGAAGATCCGCAACACGTTGCGCTTCTTGCTCGGTAACTTGAACGGGTTCGACCCATCGATGCGTGTCGCATTCGAAGACATGCCGGAAGCGGACCGCTTCATGGCGACAAAACTCAAGCAACTTCAGACGAAAGTCGTCAAAGCGTACGACACGTTCGATTTCATGGCTGTCTATCACTTGAGCCATAACTTCTGTGTCAACGAATTGTCGTCGTTCTATCTCGACTTCACGAAAGATATTCTATATATCGAACGTGAAGACGACGCACGTCGTCGTGCCGTTCAAACGGTCATGTATGACACGGTCGTCACGCTCACAAAATTGCTCGCACCAATCCTCCCGCACACAGCGGACGAAGTGTGGCAAGAAGTGCCGGCGAAGACAGCTGATAGCGTCTTCTTGACAGACCTTGAGGCAGTGGCACCGCTCACAGAAGATGAGACGGCATTGCTTGCTAAATGGTCGAAGTTCCTCACGTTCCGTGACGACGTCTTGAAAGCGATCGAGATCGCCCGTGGCGAGAAGTTGATCGGTAAACCGCTCGAAGCGAAACTACAAGTCGCGCCAAAAGGTGAGACGAAACAGTTGCTCGAGACGATCGATAACGTTCGTCAGTTGCTTCAAGTGTCGCAACTCGATTACGTCGAATCGGCCGATGTCGATTATGCGACGGCCGAAATCAGCGTCATGAAGGCTGACGGTGCCGCTTGTGCCCGTTGCTGGACATACTCGACCGAACTCGGTCAAAATGCTGAACATCCAGAGCTTTGCCCGCGTTGTACTGAAGTCATCGCATAAGCCGGACCGGAGTGGCGATCGTCCACTCCGGTTTCTTATGACTTGAAAGGAGAATCTGATGAAACGTTATTACGGATTAGCACTTTTCCTCATCTTGCTCGACCAAGTAACGAAATGGATTGTCGTCCAAACGATGACGATCGGGCAGTCAATCGAGCTCATCCCTGAATTGCTCTATTTGACGTCTTACCGCAATAAAGGCGCGGCCTGGGGCATGCTCGAAGGGCAGATGGTGTTCTTCTTCATCGTCACCGCGGTCGTCGTCGTCGGCTTGATTTATTTCTTGCATAAAGAAGTGAACGGATTCGATCTGCTCGGTTATAGCGTCGGGTTATTGCTCGCCGGTGCGATTGGGAACTTCATCGACCGTCTATTCCGTGGTGAAGTCGTCGATTTCGTCGACACGTATCCGTTCGGCTACAACTTCCCAATCTTTAACGTCGCCGATATGGCGCTCACGTTCGGGGTCATCTTCATGATCATCGGCGTCTTGTTCGAAGAAAAATTAAACAAAGAAAGGGGACAATCGTAATGGAAACTTACACATTTGTCGCCGAAGAAAAGGCACGTATCGACAAATGGATGAGCGAACAAAGTGACTGGTCACGTTCGCAAATCCAAGACTGGATCAAGGCGGGGGACCTCCTCGTCAACGGCCAGGTCGTCAAGCCGAACTATAAACTGCAAGAAGGCGACGAAATCGTCGTGACGGTCCCGGAGGCCGTCGAACTCGAAGTGTTGCCAGAGAATATCAAGCTCGACGTCGTTTATGAGGACGAGGATGTCATCGTCGTCAACAAGGCACGCGGCATGGTCGTCCATCCGGCGGCCGGTCATACGTCAGGCACGCTCGTCAATGCACTCCTCTATCACTGCGACGATTTGTCAGGCATTAACGGTGTCAAACGACCAGGCATCGTCCACCGCATCGATAAAGACACGACTGGTCTCCTCATGGTCGCGAAAAACGATGTGGCCCACGAATCGCTCGCGAGCCAGTTGAAGGATCGTAAAATCAAGCGTGAATATATCGCTCTCGTCCACGGTGAAGTTGCCCATGAGCTCGGGACGATTGAGGCGCCAATCGGGCGTGACACGAACGACCGTCAGCGGATGACAGTGACGGACAAGAACGCGAAAGAAGCGATCACGCACTTCCGTCTGCTCGAGCGGTATAAAGACTTCACACTCGTCGAGTGTAAGCTCGAGACGGGACGGACGCACCAAATCCGTGTTCATATGCGTTATATCGGCCATCCGCTCGCTGGTGACCCGAAATATGGTCCGCGCCGCACGATTCAATTGAACGGACAAGCGCTCCATGCGGCGACGCTCGGTTTCTTCCATCCACGCACGGACGAATGGCTCGAATTCGAGGCGCCGCTCCCGGCCGACTTCGAAGCGGAACTTGCAAAATTGGACAAAATCGAGAAAACGCGTTGACTTTCAACCGATTCCGATTTATAGTCTAGGAAGCATAACACCTTTAAACCCAGTCCAGAGAGGCTGTGAAAGGATTGTGGCTGCGGCCACGACACGTCGATTATTTGAGGCAGAGGTCTGCCCTCACATATGAAGACTTCCTTTTCCAGCCGGATGAGGAAGTCTTCTTTTTGTATAATTTGAGAGAGGGGGGAAACGTTTGAAACGTTCTACCATATTGGATGAAGCGGCCATCCGCCGTGCACTTACCCGAATCGCTCACGAGATCATCGAGCGCAACAAAGGAACGGACAACGTCGTGCTCGTCGGGATTAAAACCCGAGGCGAGACGCTCGCCGACCGACTCGCCCGCCGCATCGAAGAAATCGAAGGCAAACCGATCGCGCTCGGTAACTTAGATATCACGCTGTACCGGGATGACCTGTCTAAGAAGTCACTCGACCCGGAAGTGAAAGCGACTGAACTGCCACACGACATCAACGGCAAGACGGTCGTCTTGATTGACGATGTCCTCTACACGGGCCGGACGGTGCGAGCCGCCATGGACGCACTCGTCGACCACGGTCGCCCGGATTACATCCAGCTCGCTGTCTTGATTGACCGGGGACACCGCGAGCTACCGATTCGCCCAGACTTCGTCGGCAAGAACGTCCCGACCTCGAAGTCAGAACAAGTCGTCGTCCGACTCAGTGAAGTCGACACGACCGACGAAGTGTTTATCAAACAGCAATAATCCAAAACCTTTAAGGTGGTCCAGAGAGGCCAGGAAGGAGAACCACATATGAAACCCATCCTCAACATCCACGAGCGTCCCGCTCACTTACCGCAATGGCTGCTCTTCAGCCTGCAGCACGTCTTCGCCATGTTCGGAGCGACGATTTTAGTCCCGATTTTGACGGGCCTAAGCACGTCCGTCGCCCTCGTCGCTTCCGGTGTGGCCACGCTCTCATTCCTAGCGATTACCCGCTTCAAAGTCCCGACCTATCTCGGGTCAAGTTTCGCCTACATCGCCCCGATCATCGCCGTCAGCCAGCAATGGGGTGTCGAAGCCGCCTTGTTCGGTGGCATCATCGCCGGATCGGTTTACGGTGTCGTCTCGCTCATCATCTATAAGACAGGTGTGAACTGGTTGTTGCGCCTCTTGCCGCCAGTCGTCGTCGGTCCGGTCATCATGGTCATCGGCTTATCGCTCGCGCCGGTCGCCATCGACATGTCGATGAACAAAGACGGTGCCTACAATGGAACGTTCATCACCGTCGCGCTTCTCACGCTCGGCATCACGATGTTCGCTATGACAACGCTCAAAGGAGTATGGGGCGCCGTACCGATCTTGTTCGGTATCATCGGTGGTTACATCATCGCCGCCCTGTTCGGCATCATCGACTACTCGGCGCTCGGTCAAGCGAGCTTGTTCCAACTGCCTGACTTCACGATGGTGTTCGTCGACTACATGCCGATGTGGCAAGTCGGAGCACTGCTCGCCATCGTCCCGGTCGCGCTCGTCACGATGACGGAACATATCGGCGACCAAATGGTCACGTCAAAAATCATCGGACGCGAAACGATGAAAGATCCAGGTCTCCATCGGACACTCCTCGGCGACGGGGTCGGGAAAGCGGTCGCCTCGGCGCTCGGTGGTCCACCATGTACGACTTACGGTGAGAACAACGGGGTCATGGCCATCACGAAAGTGTACAGTGTCTACGTCATCGCCGGAGCAGCGCTCATGGCTATCAGCTTTGGTTTCCTTGGTCACGTCGAAGCGTTCATCTCGACGATCCCGAACCCGGTCAAAGGCGGCATCTCGATCCTCTTGTTCGGAGTCATCGCTTCGAACGGTCTGCGCACGATGGTCGAAAGCAACGTCGACCTCGCTGAGAAACGCAATCTCATCATCGCCTCGGTCATCCTCGTCATCGGACTTGGTGGGGCCATGGTCCAACTCGGAAGCTTCCCGGTTCAAGGGATGGCACTCGCCACAGTCGTCGGGATCCTCTTGAACGCCTTCTTGCCAAAAGAAGAAGCGGTCGACGAAGCTGCTGCCGAAACAACTGAAGATACACGACAAGCAAGTAACTTTTAATTCGATCCCGTGAGGTCGGCAAAGTGAAGGCTCGTTTATTTGGGTGTAGTCTACCCAAATGAAGGCGTCCCTTCACGTAGGTGAAGAGACGCCTTTTCTCTTTGCCTTCACACAAAAGGAGGAGACGAACATGAACATCATCAAACAACAACCGAAGCATTTTGTCAGTCTGGATACGCTCTCGCTCGACGAGATCATGGGATTGATCGAGGAGTCGCTACGCTACAAACAAGGGGACATGCCACCCTTGTTCGACGGCAAGACGGTCGCGAACTTGTTCTTTGAAAACTCGACGCGAACGAAAAATTCGTTTCAAATGGCCGAACGGCACTTGAAAGTACAAGAAATTCCGTTCGACGTGGCGACGTCATCGGTGACGAAAGGCGAGACGCTGTACGACACGTGCAAGACGCTCGAGGCAATCGGGGTCGATGCCCTCGTCATCCGCCATCCGGAGTCGGGCTATTACCATGAACTCGTTGAAAAGTTGAACATCCCGGTGTTGAACGGCGGTGACGGGAGCGGGGAGCACCCCTCGCAGTCACTGTTAGACCTCGTCACGATCTTTGAAGAGTTCAAGACGTTCGAAGGGTTGAACATCGCCATCTGCGGCGACCTCGTCCATAGCCGCGTCGCACGTTCGAACGCAAGCGTATTGAAACGCCTGGGGGCGAACGTCGTCGGCTGCAGCCCCGCCTCTTGGTGGGACGAGTCGATGGGGCTCGAGCATCGGGACCTCGACGATGTGTTAGCGGACTGTGACGTCGTCATGCTGCTCCGCGTTCAGCACGAACGCCACATCATGGGCGACATCTTCTCGAAGGAAGATTATCATGCGCGCTACGGGTTGACGCCCGAACGCGTCGACCGAATGAAAGGACGAGCGATCATCATGCATCCGGCACCGGTCAACCGTGACGTCGAGATCGCCGGCAGTTTGATTGAACATCCGAAGTCGAGGATCTTTCCACAGATGACGAACGGCGTTTACGCCCGGATGGCCATTTTAAATCGAGCATTAGGGGGACAATTATGATACTTCAACACGCAACTTGGTATGACGGGAACACGAAACGGACGACGAATCTATTGATCGAGGACGGCGAAATCCGCTCGATTGACTATGACGGCACGACCGAAGGACATGAAGTGATCGATGCGACAGGGAAGCTCCTCATTCCGGGGCTCGTCGATGTCCACGTTCATTTGCGCGAGCCGGGCGGGGAGAAGAAAGAGACGATCAAAACGGGGACCGAGGCGGCTGCGGCCGGCGGGTTCACCACAATCTGCGCCATGCCGAACACACGTCCCGTCCCGGACGACCGGGCGACGATGGACCAGCTCCTGGCTAAAATCGAGCAAGACGCAAGCGTACGCGTCCTTCCATACGCTGCCATCACGAAACGACAGCTCGGCACCGAACAAGTCGACATGGCTTCGCTCGCAGATGCGTTCGCGTTCACCGATGACGGCGTCGGCGTCCAATCGGCGGCGATGATGCGTGAGGCGATGCGGGAAGCGAAACGTCTCGATAAGGCGGTCGTCGCCCACTGCGAGGACAATACGCTCAAGGCCGGTTCGGTCCATGAAGGCCGATTCAGTGAAGAATACGGCATCCAAGGCATCCCGAGCCTCGCCGAAAGCATCCATATCGCCCGTGACGTCTTAATCGCCGAAGAGACGGGCTGTCACTATCACGTCTGCCACGTCTCGTCACGACAGTCGGTACGTGTCATCCGCGACGCCAAACGAGCCGGCATCCGGGTGACGGCCGAAGTGACACCGCATCACCTCGTCCTCTGTGAAGACGATATCCCGGGCCTCGACCCGAACTTTAAAATGAATCCGCCGCTCCGGAGCCGTGACGACCGTGAGGCGCTCCTTGAAGGCTTGTTCGACGGGACGATCGATTTGATCGCGACGGACCACGCCCCGCACACGGCCGAAGAAAAAGCAGCCGGCATGGAACGGGCCCCGTTCGGCATCACCGGATTCGAGACAGCGTTCCCGCTCTTGTACACGACGTTCGTCAAGACGGGTCAGATGGAAGAAGCGGCGCTCATCGACTGGATGACGAAACGTCCGAGCGACGTGTTCGGGTTACCGTACGGTGTGATTGAAGTCGGACGGGCGGCAGACTTTGCCCTCATTGATACGGAGACGGAGCAAGTGGTCGATCCGACGACATTCCGCTCGAAAGGAAAAAACACACCGTTCGCGGGGATGAAACTGGTAGGCTGGCCGGTGATGACGATCGCGGCTGGGAAAATCGTATATAAGGGGAGATTCGATGAAACGAACATTATGGCTTGAGGACGGCACTTCATTTGTAGGAACAGCATTCGGCGCAGATGTCGAGACGATCGGGGAAGTCGTCTTTCAGACCGGGATGACCGGGTATCAGGAGATGTTGTCGGACCCATCGTACTGCGACCAGCTCATCGTGCTGACGAACCCGTTGATCGGCAATTACGGCGTCAACCGGGAAGATTTTGAGACGACCGTACCGATGGCGAAAGGACTCATCGTGAAAGAAGTGTGCGATTTGCCTTCGAACTTCCGCTCGACCGCAACGCTCAGCGATACGCTTCTCCGCTTCAATATCCCAGGTCTAGCAGGGGTCGACACGCGGATGTTGACGCGTCATCTCCGCTCACGTGGCGTCATGCGCGGTGTCATGGTCGATGGGGAATCGACGTGGGCATCGGTCCAGGATCGCTTTGACGTCCTTCTTCCGACCGATCAAGTCGAGCGCGTCTCGACAAAGCGGGCGTATGTCAGCACGGGCCGCGGGCCGCGTATCGCCCTCATCGACTTCGGTGCGAAACTCGGCATCATGCGTGAACTCGTGAAGCGCGACTGTGAAGTCGTCGTCTTGCCGCACGACGTGACGGCCGACGAAGTGATGCGCTATGAACCGGACGGCGTCATGCTGTCGAACGGACCGGGGGACCCGAAAGACGTCCCGACGGCGTTGCCGCTCATCGAGCGCCTCATGCCGGTGTTGCCGATTTTCGGAATTTGTCTCGGCCATCAGTTGATCGCACTCGCGAGCGGGGCCAATACGTTCAAACTCCCGTTCGGCCATCGCGGCGCCAACCATCCGGTGCTCGAACTTGAGACCGGCGCGGTGACAATCACATCCCAAAACCACGGCTACGCGGTCGATGAGGCATCACTCGCGACGACCGGACTCATCGTCACGCATCGCGCCGTCAACGATGGCACGGTCGAAGGGGTGAAGCACTTGCATCATCCGACGTTCTCGGTCCAATACCATCCGGAAGCGGCACCGGGTCCATATGACGCCAACGACTTATTTGACCGCTTCATGCAAATCGTCCAAGAAAACAAACAGAAAGTAGGAATGTGACATGCCAAAACGACCAGATATTCAGAAAATCCTTGTAATCGGATCCGGCCCGATCGTCATCGGACAGGCGGCAGAATTTGACTATGCTGGTACCCAGGCGTGTCTTGCCTTGAAAGAAGAAGGATACGAGGTCATCCTCGTCAACTCGAACCCGGCCACGATCATGACCGACCCGACGACGGCGGACCGCGTCTACATCGAACCGCTCGAACCGGAGTTCGTCGAGCGGATCATACGTCAAGAACGTCCGGACGCGCTCCTCGCCACACTCGGCGGCCAGACCGGCCTCAACTTGGCGATGGAACTCGACCGCCGCGGCGTGCTTGAAGATTGCGGCGTCGAATTGCTCGGGACGAAATTATCGGCCATCGAACAGGCTGAGGACCGGGAACAGTTCCGCGACCTCATGTATAAACTCGGGCACGGGGTCCCGGAAAGCGAGATCGTGCAGTCACTCGAGTCGGCTTGGGGCTTTGCGGAACGAATCGGCTACCCGATCATCATCCGTCCGGCGTACACACTCGGAGGAACCGGTGGCGGGATCGCCCATGACCGGAATGAATTTGAGCAGTTCGTCGAATCGGGGCTGAAAGCGAGCCCGGTGACACAAGTGTTGCTTGAGAAATCGATCGCTGGCATGAAAGAAGTCGAGTATGAAGTGATGCGCGACTCGAGCGACCAGGCGATCATCGTCTGTGCGATGGAAAACTTTGATCCGGTCGGGGTCCATACGGGCGACTCGATCGTCTTCGCACCGACACAGACACTGTCTGACCGCGACTACCAGATGCTTCGCAGCGTCTCACTCGACATCATCCGCGCCCTCGGCATCGAAGGCGGATGCAACATCCAATTCGCCCTCGACCCGGATAGCTTCACGTATTACGTCATCGAGGTCAATCCGCGTGTCTCGCGCAGTTCGGCGCTCGCCTCGAAAGCGACGGGGTACCCGATCGCCAAGCTGGCTGCGAAAGTGGCGGTCGGATACAAGTTGTCAGAACTGAAGAACCCGGTGACGGAGACGAGTTACGCCTCGTTCGAACCGGCGCTCGACTATGTCGTCGCCAAAATCCCGCGCTTCGCCTTCGATAAGTTCGAGACGGCTGATCGTCGCCTCGGCACGCAGATGAAAGCGACCGGGGAAGTGATGGCGATCGGCCGTAATTTGGAAGAAGCACTCTTGAAGGCCGTCCGTTCGCTCGAACTCGGGACAGAAGACTTGGCCGTGCCACGTCTCGCGCAACTAAGCACCGCGGAGCTCGACCGCGAGCTGACGACACCGACGGATGAGCGGCTTTGGATGCTCTATGAGGCGCTCCGCCGCGGCTACTCGACGGAACAGTTGCATGAGCTGACAAAAATCGATCGTTTCTTCTTATCGAAACTCGCTCGGATTTGGCAACAAGAAGAGACGCTTCAGCATGAGCCGCTTTCGAAAGAACGCCTCATCGAGACGAAACGTCTCGGCTTCAGCGATAAGATGATCGCCCGAATCACGAATGAGACTGTGGAGACGGTGACATCGCTTCGGAACGACTGGGGCATCCGCCCGGTGTATAAGATGGTAGACACGTGTGCGGCCGAGTTCGCTTCGGAGACACCATATTTTTACGGGACGTACGAAGTCGAGAACGAGGCCGTGAAGACGGCCAAACCATCGATTCTCGTCCTCGGTTCGGGACCGATCCGGATCGGGCAAGGTGTCGAATTCGACTACGCGACCGTCCACTCGATTCAGACGATCCGTGACGCAGGCTACGAAGCAATCATCATCAACAATAACCCGGAGACGGTGTCGACCGACTTCTCGATCTCGGACCGGCTCTACTTCGAACCGCTCACGACCGAAGACGTGCTCGAGGTCATCCGCAACGAACAGCCGCTCGGCGTCATCGTCCAGTTCGGCGGCCAGACGGCGATCAACTTGGCGGCCTCGCTCGAAGCGGAAGGGGTCCAAATTTTAGGGACGTCGCTTGAAGATATCGACCGCGCCGAAGACCGGAAAGCGTTCGAAGCGACGCTCTCGGCCGAACGACTCGCCCAACCGCCGGGCAAGACGGCGGTCACGGTCGAAGAGGCCGTCGCTTGCGCCGACATGCTCGGTTATCCGGTACTCGTCCGTCCGTCATACGTGCTCGGAGGCCGGGCGATGGAAATCGTCTATGAGCGCTCGGAGCTCGAACGGTATATGCGCCACGCCGTCGTCGCCTCGAAAGACCGTCCCGTCCTCATCGACCGCTACTTGACGGGCATCGAGATTGAAGTCGATGCCATCTGTGACGGGACCGACGTCTATATCCCGGGCATCATGGAACATATCGAACGGGCCGGGGTCCACTCGGGCGACTCGATCGCCGTGTATCCGCCGCAACGATTGAGTGAGGCATTGAAAGAAAAAGTCGTCGACTACACGATTAAACTCGCCAAGGCGTTCCGAATCAAAGGGTTGCTCAATATCCAGTTCGTCTACGCGGACGACTTATATGTCATCGAGGTCAATCCGCGGGCGAGCCGGACCGTCCCATTCATCTCGAAAGTGACGGGCCTGCCGATCGCGCGCATCGCCACGCAGACGATTCTCGGGACGAGTCTGAAAGATTTAGGGTTAGGGACCGGCCTGCATCCAGAAGCGGACGCGATTTCGGTCAAAGTGCCGGTGTTCAGTTTCGCGAAATTAAAAGAAGTCGATCCGTCGCTCGGGCCGGAAATGAAATCGACCGGTGAAGTCATGGCGACAGACCGTACGCTCGAAAAAGCACTGTATAAAGGGCTCGTCGCCGCCGGCATGACGATCGCCTTGAAAGGGAACGTCCTATTGACGGTCGCCGACCAAGACAAGGAAGAGGCGCTCGACATCGCCCGCCGTTTCAATCGACTCGGATTCCGCCTGATGGCCACGTCCGGTACGGCGCAGGCGCTCTCAGCAGACGGCCTACCGGTCCATCCGGTCGGGAAGATCAATGAGTCTGGTGAGACGATGCTGAGCGTCATCGAACGAGGAGAAGTCGACATCGTCTTGAACACGACGACGCGTGACGCCCTCGCGACGAAAGACGGGTTCATCATCCGTCGGGCCGCGGCCGAGCAAGGCGTGCTCTGCCTGACGTCGCTCGATACGGTCAAGGCGCTGCTCCAAGTCATCGAGAGCCTGTCGTTCCAAACAACGAGTTTGCCGGCGTTCACGACATTCGGGGTGACCGTATGAGACAACTCGCGACCATTTTATCGAACCGATTGATCGCGACAGCGACGATGGAGATGAAAGTCGAAATCGCACCGCAAGAAGTCGCGCCGGGCACGTTCTTTCACGTGAAGACGTCAGAGCTGTTGCGCCGGCCGCTCTCGGTCGCGAACGTCGAAGGCAACGTCGTCACGTTCCTGTATAAAGTCATCGGCAGCGGGACGGCAGATTTGGCCGCTCGTCGGACGGGAGACGTCTTGGACGTCCTCGGACCGCTCGGCAACGGTTTCCCGCTCGAGCAAACAGGCAAGCGTGTCGTCCTCGTCGGTGGGGGTATCGGGGTGCCGCCGCTCTACTACACGCGGCGTCTGCTCGCCGCACGCGGGATTGAGACGGTAGCGATTCTCGGGTTTGATACGAAAACGAGCATTTTTTATGAAGACGCGTTCCGTGAATTGGGGGAGACGATCATCACGACGGTCGACGGAACGCATGGGGAAATGGGATTTGTGACCGGCCCGCTCGCGCGGGTCGAGGCCGATGTGTTGTTCAGCTGTGGACCGGAACCGATGTTGAAGGCAGTCGCCGCGTCACATATCGAAGAGCGATATATCTCGATCGAGAATCGGATGGGGTGTGGCATTGGAGCTTGTTTCGCTTGCGTGTGCGAAGCGCCAGGCGGTTACGTCAAAGTGTGCAGTGACGGACCGGTATTTCGTGCGGAAGAGGTGACGCTATGAGATTACACGTCGATTTGCCAGGCTTACAGTTGAAAAATCCGATCATGCCGGCGTCAGGCTGTTTCGGATTCGGTGAAGAGTTCGCCAAACTCTATGACTTATCGATATTAGGCGGTATTATGATTAAGGCGGCGACAGGCGAGTCGCGATTCGGCAACGGCACGCCCCGTGTCGCTGAGACGGCGCAAGGGATGCTGAACGCCATCGGCCTTCAAAACCCAGGTGTCGACGCCATCATCGAAGACAAGCTTCCGTTCCTGTCGGGATTTGATACCGAGATCATCGCCAACGTGGCCGGCTCGACGCCAGAAGAGTATATTCACGTCGCCCGCCAGATGAGTGCCGACCCGACCATTAAAGCGCTCGAGCTGAACATTTCATGTCCGAACGTGAAGTGCGGCGGGATGCAGTTCGGGACCGATCCCGAGATGGCGGCCGAATTGACCCGGCTTGTCAAAGCGGCGTCAACGAAACCGGTTTACGTCAAACTGTCACCGAACGTCACGTCGATCACGGCGATGGCCAAAGCGGTCGAAGCGGCCGGTGCCGACGGGATCACGATGATCAATACGCTCGTCGGGATGCGCATCGACGTCACGACCGGGCAACCGATTCTCGCCAATCGAATCGGGGGCTTGTCCGGCCCTGCCGTCAAACCGGTCGCCATTCGGATGGTGTATGAAGTCGCTCAGGCCGTCGATATCCCGATTATCGGGATGGGGGGCGTGCGGACGGTGGACGACGTATTAGAGTTTATCTACGCAGGTGCCTCAGCGGTCGCGGTCGGAACGGCCAATTTTGAGAACCCGTACGTCTGTCAAGAAATCATCGAAGCGTTGCCGGGACGACTTGACGAACTTGGCATCGATCACATTTTAGACATCAGGGGGAAAGCTTATGAACAGACTGTATCTCGCGCTTGATGTCGAGACGGGCGCCGACGCGTTCCGTCTATTGGAACGGATCAATCAGAAACCAGCCGTCAAAGTCGGGATGGAGCTGTTCTATCGGGAAGGAGGGCGTTTTGTCGAACAACTCGTCGACAATGGATACCCCGTCTTTTTAGACATCAAAGTCCACGACATCCCGGAGACGGCACGGCGGACGCTCCGTCAAATCGGCCGCCTCGGCGTCGAGTTGACGAACGTCCATACACTCGGCGGCGAGACGATGATGCGCTACGCCTTAGACGGCTTACGTGATGTGACCGATACGACGAAATTGATTGGGGTCACCCAGTTGACGTCGACCGATGAACGGATGCTTTCTGAAGAATTAAACATCAAAGGTGGTCTGGAGCAGGCCGTCCTTCGCCAGGCAGCCATGGCCGATCGGGCCGGACTCGACGGGGTCGTCGCGTCCGTGCATGAGGCCCGCGCGATTCACCAAGCGTTCGGCTCATCGTTTTTGACCGTGACGCCGGGTATCCGGATGAACGAGACAGTAGACGATCAAGTCCGGACCGCCACACCTAAAGCGGCGCGTGAGGCCGGCGTGTCGGCCATCGTCGTCGGCCGGCCGATCACCCGGGCCGAAGACCCGAACGCCGCATATGAATACTACTTACAGGAATGGAGTCGAACGTATGAGACAAATCGCTGAAGCTTTATTACAGATCGAGGCCGTGACCCTTTCTCCCGAGAACCCGTATACATGGTCGAGCGGGATGAAGAGTCCGATTTATTGTGACAACCGTTTGACGCTCAGCTATCCTGATGTCCGCAATCTCATCATCGATGCGCTCGTCGAAGCGATCCGTCCGCTCAACGCCGATGTCATCGCCGGGACAGCGACAGCGGGAATTCCTCATGCGACGCTTGTCGCCGACCGGCTCGGCTTGCCGCTCGTCTACGTCCGTTCGAGTGCGAAAGGACATGGGAAAGGGAATCAAATCGAAGGTCGGTTCGAGCCTGGCGCTCGTGTCGTCGTGATTGAAGATTTGTTGTCGACCGGTTCATCGAGCATCGAGGCCGCCAAAGCGATCCAGAAAGCGGGCGGGGAAGTGATCAAGATTCAAGCGATCTTTTCCTACAGTCTGAGCCGTCTTCACATCAATTTGTTGGACTCCGGTTTCACTGCGCACGCGCTGATCACACTGTTGGATGTGCTCGACGTCGCCGTCAAGAAGCGCATCATCAGTAAAGAAGAGGCTGCTACTTTACGTGACTGGCGGAATGATCCGACAGGTTGGAGCGCTCGTGTCACATCGTAATCTACCTTTCTAAGAATCCACCTCCGGGCGGATTCTTTTTCAATTGGTAACATGGCATACTGAACGTGTTAGAATAGGGAAAGCAGTTAATAAAGGAGATGTGTATGGCGTATTCTAGAATGAAGGGAAAGTCCTTGAAAGCTCGCTTTCAAGCGATCCCGAAACATCGTAAAATCGCGTTCGGACTCGTCCTCACCGTCTTGCCCCTCATTTTTTTCTTGAATTTATTCTTATTCAGCCATGTGTTGGCACTCGGGGACACGTACGAGGACCGATACCAGATGAAGAGGCTTCGGCTCGAGACAGCGCATGGCAACGTCGAATTTGTTCGGAGCACGAATGAGAAGGTTCAGATTGACGTGTTGCAGACGAACTCGAAAGAGCGTCGCATCAAAGTCAAGTCGGTCGGCGACACAATCTCGGTCGTCGAGCGGTATGGCCAGCTGAGTCAATTCGGCAGCCGGGCGAGCGATGAGCCGTCCCGCTATAAAATTCGCGTCGCCTTGCCGAGCTCGATGACGTCAATCGATGTCGAGGCCGAGCAAGTGACGGGACAAGGATTGATCGCCAAGACGATCATCTTGGAGGCGAACGCAGTCAATGTAAAGAAACTCGAAAGTGATCGACTTCGTGTCGAGACGCGGAGTGATGCGACACTAGAGACCGTCCGGGTCGTCACGGGAAATATCCGCTCCTATCGGAATGCGACCGTGGGTGACATCGTCGTCAATCAAAGCTTGACGGTTCAGACCGAGGCTGGGACGCTCGCCTACGAGCCGCGCAATGCGACCGGACAAGTGAACGTCACCACGTCCGGCAACGTGACAGCATCCGAGCGGTTCAAGGAAATCGGGGGCGGCGTGTATCATCTGTCGAACTCGAACCGACCGAATATCGAACTCATTTCCGAGACAGGAAAGGTCGAACTTAAATGATCAACAAACGTTACATCCCTAAAGTCGGACTCCGGACATTAAAGACGGGGATTGCCGTCGCCATCACAATCGCCTTGTCGTGGTACGTGTTTGGCATCTATTCAGGCATGGGGGCCATCGCGGCCGTCGTCGCGATGCAACCGACCGTGAAACGGTCATCAAATATCGTCTTCAGTCGAATCTTCGGGACGATTGTCGGGCTCATGTGCGGTCTCTTGATCGTCTACGCGTTCGGAGTCAACCCGATCTCGATCGGGCTCGCCGTCATCGTGGCGCTCACGCTCAACACGACGTTCGATAAGACGCACATGTCGACGTACGCGGCGTTCGCAATCGTGCTCATGCTCGAGAACCCGACGACCGACTTCTTCCATTATGCGTGGACCCGTTCGCTTTTGACGGCCGTCGGTGTTTTCGTCTCACTCGGAGTGAACTATGCGTTCCTGCCGCCTCGTTATGAAGATCGGTTGCTCAGTGAGATTCGAAAGACATCGGCCTACATGTTTCACCATTGGCGTGAACTTGTCGGATCCCCATCAGAATTGCTCGAGACGCGGGCCCGCATCCTCGGGCATCAGGAGCTGCACATGATGCTCCAAGAAGACATGAAAGTGACGAACGTGACATTGAAGCATTTGACGATCAAACAGTATCGTCTATTGATTCACCTTGAGGACAAGCTCGTCTTGCTGCTCGAGAGTCTCGCCGAACACCGCGAGGCACTATTATTGATGGGTGAGGAAGAGCGCCGGGCGTTCGAATCCGAGTTTTTATATCTCCTTGCGCATCATCACGACATCCTCTACACGTGTGACAAACCGTATTCGCTGTTCACGTTGCCGCACGAGGATTTATCTGTTTCTGAAATCTTACACGGGCACTTGCTCGACTATCATGAACAGCTCGAAGCGTTCAAACATAATCCGAAATGAAGCAAGGCCCCGTTTTAGCGACGGGGCCTTGCTTCATGATTGATTGAGAGCTCGTCCTTTAGGCGCCTTCGCTTTCCACAGGCAATCCCGGAGCCGCATCGCGACTAGCGTCGCTGCTGGGTCTCCGTCGGATTGCTATCCTGTAGGAGTCTCCGGCGCCGCGGACAAGCAATCTTTCATCTTTACGTATTAGAGGAAAACCAAAAAGAAGCAGGACCAACCGATGCCCGGGCCGGCAGCCGAACTCCTAGGGGAGAGCGATGCAAGGATGACCCCGTAAAGTGAGGTACGCACTGCGGAGGCATCCGCATCGCCCCAGGAACGGAGGGTGCCGGCGAAGGCGATAGTAAGCATCGATTTCTATGCAAGTCACAAACAAGACCACGTCATGTGACGTGGCCTGTACTTACTGCTGGAGTGATTTGACGAGTCGCTCATCCGGCGTGACGTACACCGTCTGCTGGTCCGTATAGATGACGAATCCAGGTTTGGCGCCGCTCGGCTTTTTCACGTAGCGTGCTTTCGTGTAATCGACCGGAACACCGCTCGAGTCACGGGCCTTCGAGAAGTAGGCGGCGACTGTCGCGGCTTCGAGCAGCGTCGTCTCGTCGGGCTCGCTCGAACGGATGATGACGTGTGAACCGGGAATATCTTTCACGTGGAGCCAAATCTCGTCGCGGCGGGCGAACTTGAACGTCAAATGATCGTTTTGCGTATTGTTCTTCCCGACGAAGAACTCTGTCCCCGTCGACGACGTATACGCTTCGAGCGTGACTTTTTTCGTCTGCTTTTTCTTTTGGCTTTGTTGTTTCATATAGCCGCCTTCGGCCAACTCTTCCCGAATCTCGACGATATCAGCCGGCGAGGCGACATCGAGTTGGGCGACGAGCGTCTCTAAATAGTGAATCTCGGCGTCGTTCAATTCGATTTGCTTTTGCACTTCGATTTTGGCGACTTTCAACTTGTTGTATTTCTTATAGTAGGCTTGTGCGTTTTCGTTTGGCGTCTTGAGCGGATTGAGCGGAATGTCGATCATACCGCCTTCTTCGTCGTAGTAGTCGACGACGTGAGCAACGGTCATGCCTTTCTCAAGTTGGAACAAGTACGTCGTCAACAGTTCACCGTATTTTTGGAGCTCATCGGACCGTTCCGTCGCCTTCAAGTCGTCGAGCAGACGCTTCCGCTTCAAGATGTTCTTCTCGAGCTCGGACTTGAGCAAACGTTCGACATCATGCGCCTGTTGTTTGACGCGGTCCCGGTTCGCTTTTTCATAGAAGAAGCGGTCGAGGACATCTTTGCTCGTCTCATAGCGTTCTTCGGCGGCAATCTCTCCTGACGTGAGCACGATCGGACTGAAACGTTCTTTTCCGGAAGCGAGCTGTTGGAAAACGAACGGTCCTTCGAGGTCGGCCATCACACCGATGAACGCCTCTTCGATGCTCGACCGGTTCGGGAGTTTGGCCCGATGGACGATTTCTTGTGCAATCTGCGGGCTCAGACCTGCGAAACTGGCGACAAGTTGTTTATCAAGTTTTCCTGAGTTCCAATCGATTCGCTTCAAGCCGGCCTCACGTTCTGTCAACGGGTCGCACTTGTCTTGGGCCGGCGGCAATAAGTAATCGCTGCCCGGCATGATCGTCCGGTACGTGTTCTGTGACGGTGGCAAGTGCTTGATCGCGTCCAAAATTTTGCCGTCCTCGTTCGTCAACACGACGTTCGAGTGCCGTCCCATCAATTCGATATACACTTTCTTGTTCTCTTCGTCGCCGAGCTCGTTTCGTGAACGAATCGACAAGACGATGACACGGTCACGTCCGATTTGTTCGACCGCCGTGATGAAGCCACCTTCGATATGTTTGCGGAGCATCATGCAAAACATCGGGGGTTCTTGCGGGTTCTTGGTCGGATTATCCGTTAATTGGAGCCGCGCGTACATCGCGTTCGCCGAAACGAGCAATTGGACGCTTTGGCGGTTCGATCGGACTTGAATCATCAAGTCGAGGGAATACGGTTGGTGCACGCGATTGATTCGCCCTCCGACAAGAGCTTGTAATTCTGTTACAACACGATATGTCATTAATCCATCATATGCCACTAGTCTCATCACCTTTGTTCTTTTTCTGTCTCTACGTTATCAGATTCATGGAAAATATGGTACGATGAAGTAGGAAATCCGAACTTCTTCTTGCCGGAACAATTGATTGACTGCTATTATAATTAAATGTGATGTTAGAAGATGGAGGTCTTGCAGTGAATTTTAAAGAACGAGGATTATTAATCGTCTTGTCTGGCCCGAGTGGCGTCGGTAAAGGGACAGTGTGCCGCGTGCTCCGTGAGGAAGAGGACAACAACCTTCAATATTCGGTCTCGGCGACGACCCGGAAACCGCGTGAAGGGGAAGTGGAAGGCGTGCATTACTTCTTTAAGACGAGAGAACAATTTGAAGACATGATCGAGCACGATCAATTGCTCGAACACGCTGAATTTGTCGGCAACTATTATGGGACACCGGTCGAATGGGTTCGTGAGACACTCGAGAGCGGAAGAGACGTCATCCTTGAGATTGAAGTCCAAGGTGCTTTCCAAGTGAAAGAGCGTTTCCCGGAAGCGGTCTTTTTATTCTTGGCTCCGCCAAGCTTGCAAGAACTACGCAACCGCTTAGTCGGTCGAGGTACGGAATCGGAAGATGTGATCAAGCAACGCTTGCTCGTCGCCCGGGAAGAAATTGAATTGATGGATGCATACGATTACGTCGTTACGAATGATGAAGTGGACAAAGCGATTGATCGTATCAAAGCGATCGTGACGGCCGAACATTGTAAACGTGAACGTGTCGCATCTCTCTATAAAAAAGCCATGATGGAGGTCATTTAATGTTATACCCTTCGATTGATGCCTTACAACGTATCATCCCGTCGAAATACACGATCGTGACGGTGGCCGCGAAGCGGGCCCGCCAAATCCAGGACGGAAAAGCAGCGAAAATCGCCGTGCCAAAATCGTATAAGCCGGTCGGTCAAGCGCTAGAAGAAATATTCTCGGGTGACACGACAATCATCACGAACGAAAAAAACAACGGATGAATTGTGACCCAAGTCGGATGCGACTTGGGTCTCATTGTCTATAAGGGGGAGAAATGTGAATGTTGAACGATCGGAATATCTTGCTTTGTGTGAGCGGCGGGATCGCGGCGTATAAGGCGTGCGCGCTTACTTCGAAACTCGTCCAGGCCGGTGCGAACGTGCGC
This sequence comes from Exiguobacterium sp. s7, assembly GCF_018618195.1. Lineage (NCBI taxonomy): Bacteria > Bacillati > Bacillota > Bacilli > Caryophanales > Exiguobacterium > Exiguobacterium sp. s7. The sequence goes on from NZ_JACSLO010000001.1 coordinate 195,079, forward strand.
GTGGCGATGACCGCCTCAGCCGAGGAGTTCGTCGGGAAAGCGACGTTTCAGGCGCTCAGCCGCAATCCGGTATACACCGACGTGTTCGAGGAACACGACCCGACCAAAATCGCCCACATCGACGTCGTCGACACGAGTGATTTGATCGTCGTCGCACCTGCCACGGCGAACATGATCGCGAAACTCGCGGCCGGTATTGCCGACGACTTCATCACGACCTCGATTTTAGCGGCGAAATGCCCGGTCATCGTCTCACCGGCGATGAACGTCAATATGCTCGAACATCCGGCCACACGCCGCAATATCGAAACGCTCAAAACGTTCGGTTATCAAATCATCGAGCCCGGTGTCGGCAACCTCGCCTGCGGCTGGATCGGCGGGGGACGTCTGCCGGAACCGGAAGACCTCGTCCGGATTATCGAAAGCCAGTTCGTCCCGAAACATCTGCTCGGGAAGCAAGTATTGATCACGGCGGGGCCGACGGTCGAACGCATCGACCCGGTCCGTTTCTTATCGAACGACTCGTCAGGCAAGATGGGCGTCGCGCTCGCCGAGGCGGCCCGCGATATGGGTGCCTTCGTCACGCTTGTCCATGGTCCGCTGCAAGTACCGATTCCGGACGGTGTGACCGCCATCGCCGTCGAATCGGGGAAAGATATGCTCGAGACGGTGCTCGCACGCTTCGATGACCAAGATCTCGTCATCAAATCGGCAGCCGTCGCCGACTATCGTCCGAAGACGGTCCACATCGAGAAACACAAAAAAGTACACGGGCCGTTGACGATCGAGCTTGAAGAGACGACCGATATCTTGAAGACACTCGGTGAGAAGAAGACGCATCAGCTCCTCGTCGGTTTTGCGGCCGAGACGGAGAACCTCGAGCAACATGCACGCGATAAAATCGCCCGCAAGCGGGTCGACTACCTCGTCGCGAATGATGTGTCGCAGCCGGATATCGGCTTCCGCTCTGACGACAACGAGGTCATGTTGTTCCGCGCGGACGGGGCGCATGTCCGCTTGCCTCGTCAAAGCAAACGCGAGCTCGCCGTCGAGTTGCTCACCCACTTTAAGGAAGATTTACGATGATCGCCCACGTCCATGTCGACGCCCCGGTCATCACAATCGACCGTCCGTTCGATTATGAGGTCCCATCCCAGTTCGAGACATTGATTGAGCCGGGCGTGCGCGTCTCGGTCCCGTTCGGCTCACGACGCCTGCTCGGGATCGTGACGGGTGTCTCGGAAGGGACGCGTGAAGGCTTGAAGCCACTTGAAGCCCTATTAGATGAAGAATCTTCTCTGACGGACGAGTTGCTCGACTTATCGACACACGTGAAAGAGACGACGCTCTGCTTCCGGTCGTCGGCGCTTCTCGCGATGCTGCCGGCGGCGCTGAAAGTGAGCTACGACAAAGAGATTAAAGGCGAGACGCTACCGGACGGCGTCCGGGCCGGTACCCATCTTTCGGAGTACCCGAAAGAGACGCAGTCCATCATCTTGGCGCTCGCCAAAAAAGGGGACATCTTGCTCGCGCCGGTGTTAAAAGAGAAACGGACGGTCAAGACGGACCTCGTCATCGAACTGATTGATGCGACTCTCATCCCGGCCCGTGCGAAGAAACAACAAGAAGCGATTCAGTTGCTAAAGGACGTACCGCGCATGTATTGGTCGTCGTTACGTCAAATCGGGCTATCGCGCGCCCAACTGCAAAAAATGGAGTCGCTCGGTGCCGTCAAAGTGACCGAGGTCGAACTGAATCGCGACCCGTATGCCACGATCGAACAGGTCGTTGAGACGGTCCAATTGAACGAGAGTCAAGCGACGGCCGTTCATGCCATCCGTGACGCGGAAGCCGGGGAGACGTTGCTCCTGCATGGGGTCACCGGCAGTGGGAAGACAGAAGTCTATCTCGAAGCGATTGGTCAAGTCGTCGATGAAGGCAAACAGGCGATTTTGCTCGTGCCAGAGATTTCGCTCACGCCGATGATGGTGAAACGGTTCAAGCGCCGTTTCGGCGACCGGGTCGCTGTGCTTCATAGCGCCTTGTCGCAAGGGGAAAAATATGACGAATGGCGGAAAATCAAACGGCGTGAAGTCGATGTCGTCGTCGGGGCACGCTCGGCCATCTTCGCCCCGCTTGAGAACATCGGCCTGCTCATCTTAGATGAAGAGCATGAGACGACGTACAAGCAAGAAGAGAACCCGCGCTATCATGCACGTGACGTTGCGATTTGGCGGGCCCGTTACCACGGTTGTCCCGTCGTCCTTGGTAGCGCGACCCCGTCACTCGAGTCTTACGCCCGCGCCCAAAAAGGCGTCTATCGTTATCTGCAACTCAGCGAACGGTACGGGGGCGAGATGCCGCCGGTCCATATTATCGATATGCGACGCGAACTCGCCAAAGGCAATACGACGATGTTCTCAGAAGATTTATTTGTCGCCATCAACGACCGCATCGCCAAAAAAGAACAGTGTGTCATCTTGCTCAACCGTCGTGGCTTCACGACGTTCGTCATGTGCCGCGACTGCGGGGAAGGACTCACTTGTCCGCACTGCGCCGTCAACTTGACGTATCACCAACACGGTGACCGGCTCAAATGCCACTACTGCGGCTATGAGATTGGGATGCCATCAAAATGTCCGACATGTGACAGCAAGAAAATCAAACAGTTCGGCACCGGCACGCAAAAGATCGAGACCGAGCTGTTGAACCGCATCCCCGAGGCGCGAATCATCCGGATGGACCAAGACACGACGTCCCGAAAAGGGTCACACGAGCAACTGTTGAAACGCTTCGAGGATGGAGAGGCCGACATTTTGCTCGGCACCCAAATGATCGCCAAAGGACTCGACTTCCCGAACGTCACGCTCGTCGGGGTGCTCGCGGCGGATGCGACACTCGGCATGCCCGATTTCCGGGCGACCGAGCGCACGTTCCAGCTCGTCACCCAAGTCGCGGGGCGGGCCGGTCGAGGAAGTCTACCAGGTGAGGCATACGTGCAGACGTACAATCCCGACCATTACGTCATCGAGACGGCGAGCGAGCACGACTATGAATCCTTTTTCGCTCGCGAGATGCAGTTGCGCCAAGTCGGTAACCATCCACCGTATTGGTACGTCACGCTCGTCACGTTCGCGGCCGAAAGTCCGCTCGTCGCCCAAGCCGAGGCCGAGCTGTTCGCCTCTGATTTCGTCGAGGCGCATGTGGCCCAGTCACGGCTGAACGGACCGATGCCGGCACCGTTGTCTAAACTAAAGAACTTGTTCCGCTATCAGTTGTTCATCAAAACGAAACATCCTGAGGCGCTATATCCGGTCCTCGCCGCGTTGCAACAGGCACGCGCGAAGGCGATCAGTAAAAAAGAGTATCAATTGAGTATCGACGTAAACCCATACGTATTCATGTGAGGTGGAACCAGATGTATAAAGTAGTAGAGATTCCAAATGAGATTTTACGGGTCACGTGTGATCCGGTGACGAAATTTGATAAAAAGTTGCGTCAGACGGTCGATCGACTGTTCGACACGATGTACGAATATGACGGCGTCGGCGTTGCCGCCCCGCAGGTCAACTTGAACCAACGGCTCGCCGTCGTCCATACGGATGATGAGACCGGCCCGCTCGTATTGATCAATCCAGAGATCATCGAGACGTCGGGAAGCGAGGTCGGCCTTGAAGGGTGCTTGAGCATCCCGGGAGAGTTCGGATTCGTCGAACGGCATGAGACGATCGTCGTCAAGACGCAAGACATGAAGGGCCGCTACCAACAAGTGAAGGCGAGCGGTTTCTTCGCCCGGGCGATTCAACATGAGATCGATCATCTCGACGGGGTGTTGTTCACGGACAAACTCGCCGTGCCGGAAAAAGGGACAGATCAACGCATCGTCTTCATGGGGACGCCAACGTTTGCCGTATCCGTACTTGAGCGCTTGCTCGAAGAAGGATACAATGTCGTAGGTGTCGTCTCGCAACCGGACAAGCCGGTCGGACGAAAACGCGAACTGAAACCGACGCCGGTGAAAGAGTGTGCCTTGCGCCACAACATCCCGGTGTTACAGCCTGAAAAGGTGCGCACCGATTATGCGGACATCTTGGCACTTGAACCGGACTTGATCGTGACGGCGGCGTACGGTCAAATTGTTCCGACCGAACTGTTAGAAGCGCCGAAACATGGAGCCATCAACGTCCATGCCTCGCTCTTGCCGAAACATCGGGGTGGTGCTCCAATCCATCAAGCCATCCTCGACGGGGACAAAGAGACGGGCGTCACGATCATGTACATGGTCGATAAGCTCGATGCCGGCGATATGATTGCCAACACGGTCGTACCAATCGAAGAATTGGACACGGTCGGTACGTTGTTCGACAAGCTCGCGGTCGCAGGGTCTGACTTGTTAATCAAGACGCTTCCTGCTTTCCTTGCTGGTTGGATTGAAGCCGTGCCGCAGGACGAGCGTGACGTCACGTTCGCACCGAACATTAGCCGGGAGCGGGAACAGATTGACTGGACCCGTTCCGGCACAGACATTTATAACCATATCAGAGGGATGAATCCGTTCCCGACGGCGTATACGACGATTGCGGGTGAACGGGTCAAACTGTTCTTCGGGTCGAAGACGTCAGGGACGGGTGAACCGGGAACGATTGTACGGCTTGAAGAGGATGGGTTTGTCGTCGCGACAGGTGACGCGGTCGCCATCAAAGTGATCGATTTGCAACCATCTGGTAAAAAACGAATGGACGGGGCCACATTTATGCGTGGGGCCGGCCAAAAGTTACAAGTCGGCGATCGACTAGGAGGATAATATGAACGTACGAGTTGCAGCGCTTGATACGCTAATCAAAATCGAACAAGGCGGCGCCTATTCGACGATTGCGGTCAACGACCTATTGAAACAAAAAAAATTAGCGACGAAAGACGTCGGCCTCTACACGGAGCTCGTCTACGGGACGCTCGGTCGGAAACGGACGCTCGATTATATTTTAGAGAAGCGGGTCCAAAACCCGAAAAAATTGGACAAATTTGTCTTGCCGCTCTTGCGGATGAGCGTCTATCAATTGTTTTATCTCGACAAGATCCCGGATCGGGCCGTGTTGCATGAAGCGGTTGAAATCGCGAAAAAACGGGGCCATTCGGGAACCGGCAAGTTCGTCAATGGCGTGTTGCGCAACGTCGTCCGGGATGGGTTCCCGGATTTGAGCAAGCTGCCAGACGCTGAACGGATTGCCATCGAACATAGCCATCCTGATTGGCTCGTCGCCGAATGGGTGGAGACGTATGGTGTCGAAGCGACCGAGGCGATGTGTAAATTGAACAACGAACCGGCGCCGGTCACAGTCCGGGTCAACCGCCAACGTGTCACCGTTGACGAGATGATTGAACGGCTCGCTGAAGTCGATGTCGTCGCCACACGTTCGGAACTATCAGCGGACGGGCTCGTCATCGAGTCCGGAAACGTTCACGCGACGGCGTTCATCGACATGGGCTTGTTGTCGATTCAAGATGAGAGCTCGATGATCGTCGCCGATGCGCTTCAAGCCGCGAAGACAGAACGCGTGCTCGACGCTTGTGCCGCCCCGGGCGGGAAAGCGATGCATACGGCCGAACGCATGGACGGCGGAACGCTCGTCGCGCTCGACTTGCATCCGCATAAAGCGAAGTTGATTGAACGACAAGCGAAGCGTCTGCATATCGATGGAGTGACCGCACTTGCCCTCGATGCCCGTCAGGCCGGTGACAAGTTTGAACCGGAGAGCTTCGATCGGATTTTGCTCGATGTCCCATGTTCAGGACTCGGCGTCATCCGCCGCAAGCCCGATATCAAATGGACAAAAGACAAATCTGCTCTCGCCGGACTGCCGAAAGTCCAGCGTGAAATCATCGACGCCGTCTTGCCACTCCTCAAGCGAGGTGGTACGCTAGTGTACTCGACATGTACGATCGACCCGTCTGAGAATGAGCAGCAGGCCGATTACATTTTGTCGAACGGATTGACGTGGGATGAGACACTCCAGGACCGTCTTCCCCAAGTATTGCGCCCGATGGTGTCATCGGACCGCGCTGAACTCAAATTACTCCCGACGACGTTCGGGACGGACGGTTTCTATATCGCCGCATTCAAGAAAGAGGTATAAACATGAATCCAAAAGCAGTTGAAAAAAATCCATTGGTCGGTGCCAAGCCGTCCCTCTATTCCCTCACGTATTCTGAACTCGAACAGTGGCTCATCGAAGCAGGAGAAAAATCGTTCCGCGCGAAACAGTTATATGACTGGATGTACGTCAAGCGTGTGACATCGTTCGACGATATGACGAACGTCTCTAAACCGCTCCGCGAGAAATTAGACGCGGCGTTCCAATTGACGACGTTGAAAGAACTCGTCCGTCAAGAATCACAGGACGGCACGATCAAGTTCTTGTTCGAGCTTCAAGACGGTTATTCGATCGAGACGGTGCTCATGCGTCACGAGTACGGCAACTCGGTCTGTGTCACGACACAAGTGGGCTGCCGGATTGGTTGCACATTCTGTGCCTCGACACTCGGCGGTTTGAAACGTAACTTAGAAGCCGGTGAAATCACGGCGCAAGTCCTCGACGTCCAACGTGCGCTCGACGCGAGCGGAGAGCGAGTCGACTCGATCGTCGTCATGGGTATCGGCGAACCGTTCGATAACTACGACGAATTGATGCGCTTCTTGCGCACAGTCAACCACGATGACGGCTTGAACATCGGTTCACGCCATATTACGGTGTCGACAAGTGGGATCGTACCGAAGATTTACAAGTTCGCCGATGAAGGGATGCGCATCAACTTCGCCATTTCGCTTCACGCGCCGACGACAGAGATTCGGACTCGTCTCATGCCGATCAACCGTGCCTACAACTTGGATAAGTTGATGGAAGCCGTCAACTACTATACAGAGAAGAGTGGTCGCCGCATCACGTTCGAATACGGTTTATTCGGTGGTGTCAACGACACGGAAGAACACGCCCATCAGTTGGCGGACTTGTTGAAAGGCGTCAAATGTCACGTCAACTTGATTCCAGTCAACCACGTGCTCGAGCGCGACTACGTCCGCACACCACGTAAACAAATTTTTGCCTTTGAAAAAGTGCTCAAAGACCGAAAAGTGAACGTGACGATTCGTCGCGAACAAGGTTCGGATATCGATGCGGCTTGTGGGCAGCTTCGAGCGAAGGAGCGCGAACAAGAAACGAGGTAATCAGGAAGATGGAATTAGCATACCGAACCGACCGGGGGCAAGTGAGAGCGCAAAACGAGGATGCCGTCTTGATTTTAGGGGACGAGCACGCCGGGATCGCACTCGTGGCCGACGGTATGGGAGGGCATGAAGCCGGGGAGGTCGCGAGTCAGCTCGTCATCGAGCAGTTTCGTCGTGCCTTCCCGACGCTTCCGGCCTCACCGATGGAGATGGAGAATTGGTTTCGCCACAACGTGGAACTGGCCAATGAGCAAGTGCTCGACTTCTCGAAACAAGCGAACCTGCTCATGATGGGGACGACGATCGCCGGTGTCTGCTGGCACGACGAGACGATTGTCATCGTCCACGTTGGGGATAGTCGTGTGTATGCCTTGCGTGACGATAAACTTCAGCAGTTGACAGAAGACCATTCCTACGTGAACGTGTTGAAGCAGCTCGGGGAGTTGACCGAGGAAGAGATGCGCGTCCACCCGAAACGTAATATCATCACCCGTGCGATCGGCTCGAAAGAGCATGTCGAACCTGATCTGCAAGTGTTTGCCGAACCCGAGTTTGACACGATTTTAATCTGTACGGACGGCTTGACGACGCATTTGACCGATGACGAGATCAAGCAAGTCTTGGAACGTTCCGTCTCGGTGGACGTCAAGGCGGATCAATTGATCGATCGAGCCAACCGTTTGGGTGGGAGTGACAACATCACTGTTGCCCTCGTCCAGTTCACAGATAGAAAGAGAGGATGAATCCGATGCGAAGTGGAGAACGAATCAACGATCGTTATCGGATCGAACAGCAAATCGGCAGCGGCGGCATGGCAAATGTCTACCGGGCTCACGATGAGATTTTAAACCGAACCGTCGCCATCAAGGTGTTGCGATCTGAATTCTCGCATAATGAACAATTTATACGCCGGTTTGAACGAGAAGCCCATGCGGCGACGAGTCTGAACCATCCGAATATCGTCGCCATTTACGACGTCGGAGACGAACGCGACATCTATTACATCGTCATGGAACATGTCGACGGGATGACGCTGAAACAATATTTGCAAGAAGAGTACATATCTGTCGACGAGGCGCTTCGCATCATGGGACAGATTTGTGATGCGATCGACCATGCCCATGCGAATCGAATCATTCATCGGGACATCAAACCGCAAAACATGATGATTGATCAGAGCGGCAACGTCAAAGTGACGGACTTTGGGATTGCGGTGGCCATGTCGAACGCGACGCTGACCCATACGATGTCGGTCCTCGGGTCGGTCCACTACTTTTCCCCGGAGCAAGCGCGCGGAAAGTTCGCCGATGAGAAGTCAGATATTTATTCGCTCGGCGCCGTGCTCTATGAACTCGTGACCGGCCGGGTGCCGTTCATCGGCGAGACGCCGGTCGCCGTCGCGTTGCAGCATCTGCAAGACGACCCGATTCGACCGATGGATTTGAACCCGAACATCCCGCAAGCGCTCGAGAACTGTATTATGCAGGCGCTCGCGAAGTCACCGGGCGCACGTCATGCCTCGGTCGCCGCGTTCAAAAAAGATTGCATGACGTCACTTGATTCAGAACGTGCGAATGAACCGAAGCGGTCGAATGCTGAGCAAGATGCGTTTGATCAGACGCTCGTCATGGCGCCGGTCGTACCGGATGAGCCAAACGTCAAAGAGGCGCCGGAGCAACCGGTCGCAGCAAGTGAACCCGTGAAAGACAAACCGAAACGGAAGAAGAAGTGGTGGCTTTGGCTCTTGCTTGCGCTCCTGTTGATCGGTGGCGGGATTGGGGCTTACGTCATCGCTGACGAGATGTCCCGTGCCGTCGTCCCGGACGTCATCGGCATGACGAGCGACGAGGCGACGACCGAGCTCGAAACGGCCGGTTTTGTCGTCGAGGCAACTGAACGGGCAAGTGACAACATCGCCGCTGGCGACGTCATCTCGCAGACACCGCAAGCCGGGCGGAAGCCGAAACGTGGGACGACCGTGACGATCGTCGTCTCGGCCGGAAAAGAGACGGTCGAGATGCCGGATGTTGAAGGACTGTCCCAGTCGTCGGCCGAGCGGACGCTCAAAGATCTTGAGTTCACGGATATCGAGATTCAGTCGGAGGCATCCGAGACGGTCGATAGCGGGGATGTCATCTCCCAATCGATCGCCCCAGGCAACGAGGTCGTCCCATCTGAAGAGACGGTGACGCTCGTCGTCTCGACCGGCAGCAATAAAATCGAACTCGCCAACTTGGCGGGCTATACGTTCGAGGAAGCGACAACGTATGCCGAACAGAATAGCTTGAAAATCGTCAAACGTGATGAGTATTCAACGAGCGTTCCTGCGAATCAAATCATCCGTCAACTCCCGACGGCCGGTACGGCAGTCGACCCGGGGACGGAACTGACCGTCATCGTGTCACAAGGGGTCGAACCGACGGACGTCTCGATTGAACGGGAAGTCAACGTCGAAATCGAGCCGCCCGCTGAAGGCGAAGAAGCCGAGGCACTCGAAGTCGTCATTCGGACGGTCGACGCCCGTGGCGAAGTCGAGGTGTTGCGTGATAAGATAACGGAGACAACGACTTACTCGTATACGCTCGTCATCGCACCGGACGAAGTCGGAACCGCGACGATTGAAGTCGACGGCGAAGTCGTTCGCACGGATACGGTGACTTACGCACAAGCAAAAGATTCACAATGAAGAGGTGGCGTGCGCGTCGCCTCTTTTTCTAAGGAGGGAATGGAATGAAAGGTACGATTATTCGATTACAAGGCGGATTTTATGACGTCATGACGGAAGAAAAACAAGAGATCCGTTGTCGCGCCCGCGGCAATTTCCGCAACCGGAACATCTCGCCGGTCGTCGGTGACGATGTCGACATCCAAGACCAAGGGGATGGTACCGGTTATATATTGGCTGTTGACGAGCGGTCGAACCATCTCGTCCGCCCGCCGATTGCCAACATCGATCAAGCGTTCTTGTTATTCTCGGTAAAAGAGCCGGCGTTCTCGTTCCATCTGCTCGACCGTTTCCTCGTCTTGATCGAGTCGAAGCAAGTCCATCCGATTATCGTTTTGACGAAGATGGATTTGTTGACGGAGTCGGAACGGGAGAAGATTCATGAAGCAGCGGCTTTATATCGTTCCATCGGCTATGAGGTCATCGAGACGTCGACCGAGGACGGGTCGGGGATCGAAAAAATCCGCGGGTCGTTTAAGGAGAAGACGAGTGTGTTCGCCGGACAGACCGGGGTCGGTAAGAGTTCGCTCTTGAACGCGGTCGCACCTGAGCTTGAACTTGCGACCGGGAAGATCTCGAAATCACTTGGGCGCGGTAAGCACACGACGCGTCACGTCACGCTGATCACGCTCGCTGACGGGCTCGTGGCCGATACGCCTGGTTTCTCGAGCCTCGAGTTCCCAGAAGAACTCGAAGTCGAAGAGATGCGCTGGTGTTTCCCTGAGTTCGTCGAGCGGCATGATGACTGTAAATTCCGCGGTTGTGCCCATTTGAACGAACCAGGTTGTGCCGTCAAAGCGGCCGTCGAGGCGGGAGAAATCGCTTCCACCCGCTATGAGAATTATGTTACGTTTATGGCAGAGTTAAACGATAGACAACGGAGGTACTGACATGATTAAAATTGCACCATCGATTTTAGCGGCGGACTTCGCCAATTTAGAGGCAGAAGTGAAGGCGGTCCAAGAGGCCGGAGCGGATTATATCCATTTTGACGTCATGGACGGTCAATTCGTCCCGAACATTTCAATCGGCCTACCGGTGTTAGCGAGCTTACGGAAAAAGTCGGACATGGTGTTAGACGTCCATTTGATGATCGACCAGCCCGAACGGTTCGTCGAAGATTTCATCAAGGCCGGGGCGGATATCGTCACGGTTCATGTTGAAGCGACGAATCATTTGCATCGCGTGTTGCAACAAATCAAAGCGGCCGGCGCCAAGTGTGGTGTCGTCTTGAATCCGCATACGCCGCTGTCATCGATTGAACACGTGCTCGGTGACGTCGACATGGTGCTCCTCATGACGGTGAACCCTGGCTTTGGGGGCCAGGCATTCATCGAATCGGTCGTCCCGAAAATCGCGGCGCTGAGCGAGATGCGCCAAGCGCGTCGTCTCGACTTTGAAATCGAGATCGACGGCGGTGTCAACGCTGAGACGGCGAAATTATGCATCGACGCTGGCGCTGATGTGCTCGTGGCCGGCTCGGCCATCTATAACGAGCCGAGCTATAAAGACGCAATCGATAGCATTCGTCACGCTTCTCGTGTATAATCGTCGATAGAACAACAAATATTGTCGCAAGGGGTGTCACATTCTGTGGCTGAGAGGCATTTGCTAACCCTTTGAACCTGTTCCGTTCACACGGACGTAGGGATGTGGCGAAAATGCACGTTGCTACTCGATAGCAGCATGGCGTTTACGTCATGCTGCTTTTTGTCGTTCGCTCATATAATAAGGAGGGAATAAGATGAAACAACGTTTAAAACTACAGGCGCTCATTGAAATCTCATTGTTCGCCGCACTCGGCTTGATTTTTGATTTGCTCATCCCGTTCCGGATGCCGCAGGGCGGATCGATCAGCCTGGCGATGTTGCCGATCTTTGTGATGGCGTACCGCCATGGATTAAAAGGCGGACTGGCGACAGGAGCGCTCGTCGGAACGCTGCAACTGCTGTTCGGGGCTTACATCTTCACACCGGTCCAGTTCCTGCTCGACTACACGTTCGCTTACGGTGTCGTCGGGATGGCCGGACTGTTCGCTGGTCAAGTGAAACGGGCCGCCAAGGACGAGGCAAAAAAGACGCTCGTCGCCTACTTGGTGCTCGGGGCGCTCCTCGGTTCTTTGCTTCGCTACGGCGCCCACGTCTTATCAGGGATCGTGTTCTTCGCCGAGTACGCGGAAGGGCCGGTCGTCGCCTATTCGTTCGCTTATAACATGACGTATATGTTGCCGTCCTTCCTCGTGTCGGCCGTCGTCCTCGTTCTCTTGTTCGTCTCGGCACCACGTTTCGCCACGCTTGCGACCCGGGGTCTCCGCTAATGCGGGTGTTGATTGTGGCGGCCAGCCCGGAACCAATCTCGGGACTCCCGCGTGACGTCGATTACATCATCGGCGTCGACGGGGGGTACGAGACACTGTTGAACCACGGGCTGAACCCGGATCTCGTCGTCGGCGATTTCGATTCCTTCACGGGCGAAGTGCCGATCGACGCCGTCCGTTATCCATCTGAAAAAGACGTGACCGACCTCGAGATTGCGCTCGAGGCGGCCCGTGGACACGGGGCGACGGAGATGCTTGTGTACGGCGCTCTCGGTGGACGCCTCGACATGACGCTCGGCAATATTGGGCTGCTCGAGGCATATCCAGAGATGCGTTTGTTCACGTCCGGGCAAACCGTTCGTCTTGTTGGAGCTGGGCGTCACGAGCTCCCACGTCAAGCCGATCATTATTTGTCGCTCATCCCGTGGAAGCGGGCGAACGTGTCAATCCGCGGCGTCAAATATCCGCTCGACCGTCACGATGTCGTCAGCCATGAGGCGCTCACGATTTCGAACGAGTGGGCCGGCGAATCAGCGGATTTGATCGTGCACGAAGGTATGGTCCTCGTGCTGTATGTCAAAAAATGAACACAAAAAAATCCCATCGGCGAATGCCGCTGGGATTTATTTCGTTCGTGTATAAAAATTATACGCGTTCAACGAGACCTGATTTAAGAGCGCGAGCTGAAACCCAAACTCGTTTAGGTTTACCGTCAACGAGAATACGAACTTTTTGTACGTTTACACCCCAAGTGCGTTTTGTCTTGTTGAGTGCGTGCGAACGGTTGTTACCTGATTTAGGTGATTTACCTGTTACGTAGCATTTACGTGCCATGCGTTTCCCCTCCTTTTTTATGTGGGTTCGTCCTAATAGACACTCGTTTATATTAGCACGGGTTTTTTCACGATGCAACTAGAAAATCATAGGATGACAAGAAAAAAACTTGACATTACTGGAAAGGATTTTAATAATGAATGAGGGTTACGGCTACAATTGACCGAGTTTATGGAGCAGGTTCTTTTAATAACTAGGTACTTATTGTAGAATGTAGTGAAGGAATCATTCCGAATGAAGGAGGCTACTCCATATGGCAATTGAAATGAAGACAACATATGGCAATATTGACATCACGAACGACGTGGTCGCAACACTCGCAGGCGGTGCGGCGATGGAATGTTTCGGCGTTGTGGGAATGGCGTCTCAAGCTCAATTGAAAGACGGGATTGCAGAACTATTGAAGCGTGAAAACTACGCCCGAGGCGTGGTCGTACGTCAAGATGGAGAAGACGTACATATCGACATGCACATCATTGTGAGCTACGGGACGAAAGTGTCGGAAGTCGCATATAACGTGCAAAGCCGTGTAAAATACACGCTCGGTGAAACTTTAGGATTAAACGTTTCGTCGGTAAACATATTCGTACAAGGCGTTCGTCTGACGAATGACTGACGAGAACGAAGGAGGATTTGGTGTGGGTTTAAAACGTTTAGATGGATTGGTGTTCGCGAACATGGTCGCGAACGGTGCGGCCAACTTGAGCCAGAATGCGGATTATGTAGATTCGCTTAACGTCTTCCCGGTGCCGGATGGCGACACGGGGACGAACATGAATTTGACGATGACATCGGGTGCGAAGGAAGTGGCCGCACTCAACACGGCAAATATCGCTGACGTCTCATCGAAGTTTGCACGTGGTCTCTTGATGGGGGCACGCGGGAACTCCGGTGTTATTTTAAGCCAATTGTTCCGTGGCTTCGGTAAAGCGATCGAAGGAAAGACCGAAGTGTCGACAGTCGATTTCGCCGAGGCATTGAAACGTGGTGTCGACACGGCATACAAGGCGGTTATGAAACCGGTTGAAGGAACGATTTTGACGGTTGCTCGTGAAGCGGCCGACGAAGCGCTCCGTGCTTCAGAGTCGACGAGCGACTTCAACGAGTTCATGGAACGTGTGATCGTGGAAGCGAAAGCTTCACTCGAGCGGACGCCGGACTTATTGCCGGTCTTGAAAGAAGTCGGCGTCGTCGATTCGGGCGGCCAAGGCTTGCTCGTTATTTATGAAGGGTTCCTTGCGAGCCTCGAAGGAAAAGAGCTCGAGAAGCCACATGCACCGGTCATGGATGCGCTCATCGAAGCCGAACATCATGCCCACGCCGCGCAAGGATTCATGTCGACCGAAGACATCGAGTTCGGTTATTGCACGGAAATCATGGTTCGTTTCCAAGATGCGAAGTTGAAGGATGCCCCGTTCAACGAGGACGCGTTCCGCAACGAACTGTCTGAACTCGGGGACTCACTCCTCGTCGTCGCAGATGAAGAGTTGCTTAAAGTTCACGTTCACGTTGAGACGCCAGGCGACGTCATCACGAAAGGACAGCGTTACGGTGAACTCGTCGCTGTCAAAATCGAGAATATGCGTCAACAGCACTCGACTATTTTAGAAGAAGAGCACGGCGCGAACCAACATGGCGTCCAACCGACGGCTCCGAAGGCGAAAGCACCGTATGCAATCGTCACGGTCGCGATGGGTGAAGGCGTCAGCGACTTGTTCCGTTCACTCGGTGCGGCTCACGTCATCGAAGGCGGTCAGACGATGAACCCGTCGACGGAAGATATCGTCAAGGCGATCGAAGCGGCCAACGCGGACCATGTCTTCATCTTCCCGAACAACTCGAACATCATCATGGCTGCCGAACAAGCGGCATCGGTCGCACCTTGCGGCGTCTCGGTCATTCCGACGAAGACGGTGCCACAAGGACTTGCGGCAGCGATCGCGTTCAACCCGGAAGCCGATGTGGAGACGAACGAAAGCGTCATGAAGACGGCGGCTAGTACCGTCAAGTCTGGTCAAGTGACGTATGCGGTCCGTGATACGAGCATCGACGGTGTCGAGATTCGTAAAGACGACCACATGGCGATCGCCGAGAAGAAAATCGTCGCCTCATCGGCCTCGAGCCTCGAAGCGGCGAAGAAATTAGTCGACGCCCTCGTCGATGCCGACGACGAGATCATCACGATCTTGACGGGCGAAGGTTCGTCAGCAGAAGACGTGGAGGCACTCTCGGCGTACATCGAGTCGAAGAACGACGAGATCGAAATCGAGGTTCATGACGGGAAACAACCGCTCTACTCCTACATTTTTAGTGTGGAATAAGCTGTAACTCAGCCCTACCTTCTGTATAATGAAGGTAGGGTTTTTTTGAAAGGGGGAAATGCGATGAAATATCGCAGTGTGTTTGATATCATCGGACCGGTCATGGTCGGTCCATCGAGTTCGCATACGGCGGGCGCCGCCCGCATCGGTCTCATGGCCGGAAAACTGTTTGGACGGACACCGCGGCTCGCGCACATCACGTTTTATGGTTCGTTCGCCGATACGTATCGGGGACACGGGACCGATGTGGCCATCGTCGGTGGCATCATGGGCTTCGATACGTTCGACTTACGGATCCCACAAGCGCTCGATCTCGCGAAAGAACGCGACATCGAGGTCGTCTTTGAGACGAGCGATGCGCTGACGGATCATCCGAACACGGCCCGCGTCCGCCTAGAAGACGAGGACGGCACGTTTGAGATCGTCGGGATTTCAATCGGCGGCGGGACGATCGAGATCACCGAGTTGAACGGATTCCCGCTCAAATTGTCGGGCGGCGGGCCGGCACTCGTCGTCTTGCACCACGATCGCTTCGGGGCAATCGCGGCCGTGACCGGTATTTTGGCCAGACATGAGTTGAACATCGGCCATATGGAAGTGAGCCGTCATGAGAAAGGCAAGCAAGCGCTCATGGCGATCGAGATTGATGATCATTTGTCAAAAGACGTGTTAGCGGAAATCGAGCGGTTACCTCAAATCGAGCGGGTAGCCATCTTTGGGGAATAAGGAGACACCAATATGTTTAAATCAGTAGAAGAATTAGTCAGAACGGCAACGGAACGAGGGATTCCGATCTCAGAAGTGATGATCGAGCAAGAAGTGCACGTCAGACGCTCGACGCGTGAAGACGTCGTCGGCATGATGGAACGCAACCTCGAGGTGATGGAAGAGGCGGTTGCGCGGGCACTCGAAGGCGTGACGTCCGTGACGGGGTTGACGGGGAATGACGCCGTGCTCATGACCGACTATATCCGCTCGGGCAAGTCGCTCGCTGGGGATTTGATTTTAGACGCGGTCGCCAAAGCGATCGGGACGAATGAAGTCAACGCGGCGATGGGACGCATCTGTGCAACCCCGACGGCCGGTAGCGCCGGTGTCGTACCGGGTACGTTGTTTGCGGTCAAAGAACGTCTGGAAATGGACCGCGAGGCAATGGTCCGGTACTTGTTCACGTCTGGTGCGTTCGGGTTCGTCGTCGCCAACAACGCCTCGATTTCAGGGGCGGCCGGTGGTTGTCAGGCGGAAGTCGGTTCGGCGACCGGAATGGCCGCGGCGGCCATCGTCGAAGCAGCCGGTGGGACGCCGGAACAATCGGCGACGGCGTTTGCGATCGCCTTGAAAAACATGCTCGGTCTCGTCTGTGACCCGGTGGCGGGTCTCGTCGAAGTGCCGTGTGTCAAACGGAACGCCATGGGTGGAGCGAACGCGATTGTCGCGGCCGATATGGCCCTCGCTGGTATCACGTCTCGCATCCCTTGTGACGAGGTCATCTCGGCGATGCATGAGATCGGCCAGATGATGCCGACCGCGTTGAAAGAGACAGCCCGCGGCGGACTTGCCAATACGCCGACGGCCCGCCGTCTCGAACGAAACATCTTTGGAGAGAAAGAAAATGTCGAGAAGTGAGGCGCTGACGACGCTCAAAGGGGTCGGGCCAGAGATGGCCAAAAAATTAGAGACGATGGGTCTCGAACGAATCGAGGACGTGCTGGAGCACGTCCCGTTTCGTTATGAAAATTATAATAGCGGCACGGTGACGACGGCCATCCACGGCGACCTCGTCAAATGGAGCGGTACCGTCCAAGCGGAACCGCTCGTCCGTTATTACAGTAAAGGCAAGAACCGGCTCCAATTTCGGCTATTGCTCGAGGAACGCTACGTCGTCCACGTGACGATGTTCAACCGGGCGTTCTATAAAGACAAGCTCACGCTCGGCGCCACCGTGACGGTCAAAGGGAAATGGGACATGAACCGGATGACAATCAGCGCGACCGACCTCGAGTTCGGTGAACTGTCGGACGGGCTGCAACCGATTTATTCGCTTCGGGCCGGGTTGACCCAGAAGAACTTCAGCCGGATCGTCAAGCTTGCGTTTGAACAGACGACCTCGTTCGAGGACCGCCTGCCGGAATTGATTCGGCAACGCTATCGTCTCGAGGACCGGGAGGCGATGTTAAAAGGGATGCATTTCCCTGATTCGGTCGAGACGTACAAACAGGCACGCCGCAGTTACGTCTATGAAGAATGTCTGCTCTATCAATTGAAGCTTCAGGCGTTCCGGAAGATGGAACGGTCGGGTAAAGGCCGTGCCCTCACGCTCGATAAGCCTCAATTGAACGAATTCGTCAAACAACTTGCGTTTCCGTTGACCGGGGCGCAGACGCGTGTCATCCGGGAAATCGTCGGGGATTTAGAAGTGCCAGAACGAATGAATCGGTTGCTACAAGGGGATGTCGGGAGCGGAAAGACAGTCGTTGCCGCGATCGCCTTGTATGCGACGGTGAGCGCCGGCTATCAAGGGGCGCTCATGGTCCCGACCGAAATTTTGGCTGAACAGCATCTCGCCTCGCTTCAAGCGCTGTTTGAGCCGTACGGGATTCGAGTCGGTTTATTGACGAGTTCGGTCAAAGGCAAGGCCCGTACTGAGTTGCTTCAGGCCATCAAAGCGGGGGACGTCGATATCATCGTCGGGACGCACGCCTTGATCCAAGGGCCGGTCGAGTTCTCGCGCCTACATTTAGCCATCACCGACGAGCAACACCGGTTCGGAGTCGAACAGCGCAAGATGCTCCGTGACAAGGCGGAGCTCGCCGACGTGCTCTATATGACGGCGACACCGATTCCACGGACGCTCGCCATCAGTGCTTTCGGCGAAATGGACGTTTCGACGATCGATGAGATGCCGGCCGGCCGGAAACCGATTGAGACGTATTGGGCCAAGACCGACCAAATCGATCGGGTCCACGCGATGGTCGACCGTGAACTGACGCTTGGACGCCAAGCTTACGTGATTGCCCCGCTCATCGAGGAATCGGACACGCTTGAGGTCGAGAGTGCGACTGCGCTCTACGAAGTGTTGCGGGAACGTTTCCCAAACTACGCGGTCGGTCTCATGCACGGAAAACTGTCGAGCACCGAGAAAGATGACGTGATGAAGGCGTTCGCCAGCAATGCCCTCCAAATCCTCGTCTCGACGACGGTTGTCGAGGTCGGCGTGAACGTGCCGAACGCCTCGCTGATCATCATCCATGATGCGGAGCGGTTCGGCTTGGCGCAACTACACCAGTTGCGCGGACGCGTCGGTCGAGGCGCCGACCAATCTTATTGTATATTGGTAGGGGACCCGAAGTCCGATGTCGGCAAACTTCGTTTGAAGACGATGACGGAGACGAACGATGGATTCGTCTTGGCCGAGAAAGACTTGGAATTGCGCGGGGCCGGTGATTTCTTTGGGACGGCCCAAAGCGGTCTTCCGAGCTTCCGCGTCGCCGATCCCGTACTTGATTTAAAAGTGATGGAGGTAGCGATGCAAGACGCGGTTCGTCTGCTCGGCAGCGAGGCGTTTTGGAATGAAGCGACGTATGCGCCGCTCCGTCAATACTTGAAGCGACTCGACTTACTCGTCGGGAGCCGCTTGGAATGAGAAACAACACTTGAAAATACAATCTAAAGAATATATACTGCTATTAGTACCAGGTATTAAGTTCTTTAGCATAGAGTTTAGGAGGGAACTGAATGCGGGTACCTAAGAAAGAGCGGCAACGCTTATTGCAAGAAACGATTGATCGTAACCCGTTCATCAAAGACGAAGAGCTGTCGAAGCAGTTCGCCGTCAGTATTCAAACGATTCGTCTCGATCGGATGGAGTTGAAAATTCCGGAAGTGAGAGAACGGATTAAGCATGTTGCTTCAGAACACCTCGATGAAGTGAAGTCGCTCGCCATGAGCGAGGTCATCGGTGATATGATTGACTTGAAGCTCGATGAATCGGCCATCTCGGTTCTCGACATTGAGAGAGAACACGTCTTTAGCCGCAACGAGATCGCCCGGGGACATGTATTGTTCGCCCAGGCCAACTCGTTAGCGGTGGCGCTCATCAATGATGAATTGGCGTTGACCACTAAAGCGGACATCCGCTTCAGTCGCCAAGTCCATCTTGGAGAGCGAGTCGTTGCCAAGGCTCGTGTGATCAAACTGCGTCGGGACGGAAGAACGGACGTCACAGTGGATAGTTATGTCGGCGAAGAGTGTGTCTTTAGCGGAGACTTCACGATTTATCGTCGCGGTGAGGAGGAACAGGCATGAAATTAGCAATTGATGCAATGGGCGGGGATCACGCCCCGAAAGCGATCGTGGAAGGCGTCAAGCAGTTTGCCGACGCATTCCCGAACGAATCGATGGAACTGTTTTTAGTCGGAGATGAGGTCAAACTCGCTTCGTACGGGTTGACCGACCCGCGAATCAAAATCGTTCCAGCGAGCGAAGTCATCACCGGGGACGACGAACCGGTCCGAGCCGTCCGTCGCAAAAAGGACAGCTCACTCGTCGTGGCGGCCAAACTCGTCAAAGACGGAGAGGCCGACGCACTCGTCTCGGCTGGGAATACCGGTGCTCTCATGGCGGCGTCACTGTTCGTCATCGGACGGATCCCAGGAATCGAGCGCCCCGCGTTGTCACCTACGTTCCCTACATATACGGGTAGCGGTGTCGTCATTTTAGACGTCGGGGCCAACCCGGACGCGAAGGCCGAGCACTTGGTCGACTATGCGATCATGGGCTCGCTCTATGCCGAGCACGTTCGTGGCGTCAAACGTCCGCGGGTCGCGCTACTGAACATCGGGACCGAGGCTGGGAAAGGAAACGCCCTCACGAAAGAGGCGTACCCCCTCCTTGAACAAGCCCCGGTCCACTTTGTCGGCAACGTGGAAGCGCGCGAGGCGATGTCCGGTGATGTCGATGTCATCGTCACGGAAGGGTTCGCCGGAAACATCTTGCTCAAAGGTGTCGAAGGTTCGTCGTCGATGCTCATGAAGATGATGAAAGAGCAGTTCACGAGCGATCTCGTCTCGAAGCTCGCCGCTCTCGTCTTAAAACCGAAGTTGAAGCGATTGAAACAAACATTAGATTATCGGGAACACGGTGGGGCCGGCTTGTTCGGAATCAACGCCCCGGTCATTAAAGCACACGGTTCGAGCGACGCGCTCGCCATCATGAGCGCGCTCAAACAGGCGAAAATCATGGTCGATCACGACGTCGTCGCGAAAATCAAACAAGCAAAAGCCACAAACTAATTCAAAGAAGGTGAGTACATGGGGAAAACAGCATGGGTATTTCCGGGACAAGGGTCACAAGCCGTCGGCATGGGCCAAACGTTCCTCGACAATCCTGAACAACTGCAAGCGATCAACCGTCGCCTCGGATTTGATTTACTCGACGCCATGGCGGCAGGATCAAAAGAAGAGCTTCAACGGACAGAAGTGGCCCAACCGGCCATCGTGGCGCATGCGGCATCACTCGCACAAGCTCACGCCAAAACGGGGGCGACTCCAGACTTGGTGATCGGTCACAGCGTCGGAGAATATGCGGCACTCGTCGTCGCCGGCGTCATCGACTTGGAAGAAGCGAGCGTGCTCGTCCACGAACGCGGCAAGCTCATGTCAGAAGTGAAGGATGGGACGATGGCAGCCGTCATCGGTATGACCGATGTCGACGAAGCGTTCCATGTGACGGAGAAAATCAGTGCTAGCGGGAACCTTGTACAAATCGCCAACTACAACTGCCCGGGTCAGTTCGTCATCTCGGGGCATGTCGATGCGGTCAAACAGGCCGAAACAGACTTGAAAGAAGCGGGCGCGAAACGCGTCTTGCCGCTGAACGTCTCAGGGGCGTTCCACAGCTCCTACATGATGCCGGCCGCGACGCGGTTCAAAGATGTGCTCGCTTCTTCGCCGTTCAAACCGGCGGCGATTGGGATCATTTCCAACGTCGATGCGGATGTCCATACTGACCCGGAAAAATTGAAAGCACTTCTCACCGAGCAATTGTACGCCTCGGTCCGATTCGAAGCGTGTGTTCGCAAAGCGATCGACGCTGGCGTCGACACGTTCATCGAGTTCGGTCCGACGTCACCGCTGTCAGGTCTTATCAAACGGATCGATTCGAAAGTGACGATCAAACAGGCGACGACGCTCGAAGAGGTGGCCGCGTTAGGAGGAGAAGTACGTGCATGACCAAGTAGCAATCGTGACAGGCGCATCTCGAGGAATCGGGGCCGCCATCGCGAAGCGTTTAGGGGAGGACGGCTTTCGGGTCGTCGTGAATTACTCGGGTAGTGTTGAGAAAGCGAACGCCGTCGTCAGCGAGATCGAAGCGAACGGTGGCGAGGCCATCGCCGTCAAAGCCGACGTCTCGAACAGTGATGATGTGAAAGCACTCATCAAGACGGCGGTCGACACGTACGGCCGCATCGATTGTCTCGTCAACAATGCAGGCATCACGCGGGACGGTCTGCTTATGCGCATGAAGGAAGCTGACTTTGACGATGTCCTGTCGACAAACTTGAAAGGTGCGTTCTTGACGTCGCAAGCCGCGACGCGGACGCTCTTGAAATCGAAGGCGGGCCGCATCATCAATATCGCTTCGGTCGTCGGGATCACGGGGAATGCCGGTCAGGCGAACTACGCGGCGGCGAAAGCGGGGCTCATCGGGCTGACGAAGTCGGTCGCGCGTGAACTCGCCGGACGTCACGTGACGGTGAACGCCGTCTGTCCTGGTTTCATCCAGACGGACATGACCGACGCGTTGACAGATGCGCAACGCGAGGCGACGCTCGGTCAAATCCCGTTCAATCGCTTCGGTCAGGTCGAAGATGTGGCGAACCTCGTCTCATTCCTCGCCTCTCACCAAGCGGCTTACGTGACGGGTCAGACGATCGCCGTTGACGGCGGCATGACGATGGCTTAAAATCAGAACTTTACCAATCGAAACACATTTTATATACTTTAATTTGGAGGGATTTTATCATGACAACAGAACAAATCTTAGTAGACGTACAAGCAGCAGTGGCAGAGAAACTCGGGAAAGATGTATCTGAGATCACAGCCGACAAATCATTCAAGGATGACCTCGGTGCGGATTCGCTCGAAGTAATGGAAATGGTCATGGACCTTGAAGACAAGTTCGATATCACAATCGAAGACGAAGATGCTGAGAAGCTCGCGACTGTTGGCGACGTCGTCGCTTACATCGAAACTAAATTGTAATCAAGCCTCCCACCGCTCGTCATGAGCGGTGGGCTTGTGCTTATACACGGAGGGAATTATGACAAAGGACAAGCGACGGTTTGACCGTCAAGGGTCGGCGCAACGGCGTCGGCGAAATGAGCTCGAGCGGTCACGGATTCTTGAGCAGTTTAAAGTACTTGAAGAACGGCTGTCGGTTCGATTCGCGAACCAAGACCTATTGATGCAAGCGTTCACCCACTCCTCATACGTCAACGAACAACGCGGTCTGAAAAAAGACAATGAGCGCTTAGAGTTTCTAGGCGACGCGGTGCTCGAGTTGACGGTGTCTCGGTTTTTGTATGAGACGTATCCGGAGCGCTCCGAGGGGGAATTAACGAAGTTGCGGGCGGCCATCGTCTGTGAGCCATCACTCGTCAACTTTGCGGAAGCCTATGCTTTCTCTGATTTTATCTTGCTTGGGAAAGGCGAAGAGTTGACCGGCGGACGCAAGCGTCCGGCGCTACTCGCGGATGTGTTCGAGTCATACATCGGCGCGCTCTATCTGGACCAAGGGATTGAACCAGTCGAACAGTTCCTCGCCGAAGCGGTTTTTCCGAAAGTCTTGGCCGGTGTGTTTGAAGAACAGACCGATTATAAGAGTCAGCTCCAAGAAAGCGTCCAGCGAGAAGGTCTCGGGCCTGTCTCGTACACGATTATCGAAGAGCGTGGTCCGGCCCATAGCCGGGAGTTCGTCGCCCATGCCCGTCTGTCAGACGATATCGTCGGCGAAGGCATCGGCCGATCGAAGAAAGAAGCCGAGCAACTCGCGGCGAAAGAAGCGTTGATTGAATTCAACCGGCAGTACGCCGGCCTATAAGAAAAGGAGTGGACCTCAAGGGGTCCACTCCTTTTCTGTCATCTCATCACGTCAATTGTCCGAGTTCTTCGACAATCCCATCCACTTCAGAGATCGACAGCGATGAGCGGTTCATCACGTAGTCGTAAATCTCTTTGACGGCCGAGGCGTCGGCACGGTTATATTCTTCCGCTTTGATGGCGCCGCGGTTGATGATGTTCATTTTGTCGAGAATTTCCTCAATCATTTGTTCGTTAGTCATCGGTCGTACCCCTTTCTACAGTTCTTTTTAGAATAGCATGATTCTAGCATTTTGACGAACTGGCAACTGTGGTAAAATAAACAAATGAATGCTTACTGAGGATAGGATGGTCACGATGCACTTAAAACGAATCGAACTCGCTGGCTTTAAATCGTTTGCCAAGCGGATTGAACTGGATTTTCGTCCCGGCGTCACAGCCGTGGTTGGGCCGAACGGGAGCGGAAAATCAAATATATCGGACGCTGTTCGCTGGGTACTCGGTGAGCAGTCGGCCAAATCGCTCCGCGGAGCGAAAATGGAAGACGTCATTTTTGCCGGCAGTGAAGGTGAGAACCATCGCAACGTCGCCGAAGTGACGCTCGTCCTAGACAACACGGACGCCCATTTGCGGTTGCCGTATGAAGAAGTCAGTGTGACGCGCCGTGTCACGCGGAGCGGCGACAGCGACTACTTCATGAACAAGAAGCCGTGCCGGCTTAAAGATGTGATCGACCTGTTCATGGATACGGGCCTATCACGCGATGCGTTCGCCATCATCGGGCAAGGACGGGTCGAGCAAGTCATCTCCGGGAAACCGGAAGATCGTCGGGCTGTCATCGAAGAAGCGGCCGGGGTGTTGAAGTACCGGCAGCGTAAAAAACAAGCCGAACGGAAGCTCCAAGACACCGAGTTGAACTTGTCTCGGGTCGATGACATTTTGTATGAACTCGCCGATCGGGTCGAACCGCTCCGAGAGCAGGCCGCGCTCGCACGCGAGTATCAAGTCGCCAAAGCGCGCCACGATGAGCTCGAGACGGGTATTCTCGGCGCCGAGATCACAGAACTTGGTACGGGCATCGCTCGTGTGTCCGAGCAACTGCGGACGGCAGAGACGAATCTCGCCGAGCAAGACGGCGCGTTGACCGCGATTTCAGAAGAGCGGACGACGCTTGAGGCGGCACTCGCCAAAGATCGAGAAACGCTCGACACGCTCCATCAAGAAGAACGGTCTCAAGCGACCGAGCTGGAACGGTTGACAGGTGAGATCAAGCTCGCGAAAGCCCGTGAAGAGCACGGGGCGGAGACGAAAGAACGCCTCGAGCGCCAACGGGTCGAATTGGCCGAAGAGACCGAACAGTTGACGCAGAAGTTGAACGTGGCAAACGCGGATATGGCGTCAAAAGCTGAGGCGTTACATACCGTGGAAGCGGCACGTGCCGAACTTGACGCGCAATTGACGGCGGCGACGCGTGACTTTAACGCAGAAATCGAACAGCTTCAAGGCGAGGCGTTCGAGTTGGCGACGACACGGGCCACGCTGAGCAACCAACAGAAGCGGGAACGGCGCGATATCGAACAAGCGGAAGAAGCGAAAGCTCGTCTGCTTCGTGAAAACAAGGATCGCCTTGACGTGCGGACCGAACAGACGGCATCACTCGAGGCCGAACAAGCTCGTCTCGACGAGGCTCGGCACACGTGGGAGACGCTCATGGCGGAAGAAGCCGATTTGACCGAACGGGAAGCGACGCTTCGAGACAAATTGTCGCGGGCCGAGCAATCGTACCACGACCTTGACCGCCGGCGTCAGAAGACCGAGGACCGGATCGAGTTGCTCGAACGGATGAAACAGTCGTACGAAGGCTATTTCCATGCGGTCAAATTTGTCTTGAAAGAACGGGGACCGGGCGTGCTCGGTGCCGTCGCAGAATTGATTCGCGTTCTCCCGTCCTATGAGGCCGCCATCGAGACGGCGCTCGGTCAGACGCAACAACATATCGTCGTCGAGACGGAAGAAGTCGGACGCCGAGAGATTGAACGATTACGGAAAGCAAGTGCCGGACGAGCCACGTTCGTACCGATGACGAGCGTGAAGGAACGTTATGTCCCGAGTGAAGTCGCACACCGTCTCGAATCAGTCGACGGATTCGTCGGCATCGCCGCCGACCTCGTCGAGACGGACCCGGCCTACGAAAAGTTGAAACGGTCGCTCCTCGGCGCCGTGATCGTGGCCAATTCCCTCGAGGTGGCCAACCGGATCGCCAAGACGACGGGGTATCGCTATCGCATCGTCACGCTCGAAGGGGATATCGTCAACGTTGGCGGTTCGATGACCGGGGGTAGCCGGAAGCAAGGTGTCGCCTTGTTCACCCAGTCCCGTGAACTCGATGATTTGAAGCAAGGATTGACGCAAGGGTTGGCCATGCTTCACGAGCAACAGTTGCGGGTGTCGACGTACACCGATGAGATGTCCCGACTGCGTGCGTCGCTCCAGACGCTCAGGCTCAAGAAGCGCGAGGCCGAAGAGACGCTCCGTTCGACGGAACAGGCGTTTAGAAACTTGGAACGGGTGTCGCAAGACGCCAAAGCGCAACTCGAACTGTTCGACCATGAGATGGCGCGTTACGCCCAAACGATCACATCCGCTACGAATGAGTTGACAAGGCTCGCCGAAGAACTTGAGGCGACTGATGCATTGCAAGCCTCGATTCGGACCGAACTCGAGGCGCTCCGCGGCGAGCAAGCCAAAGGCGCCGAGACGACGGGGCAACTTCAGGCAGCCATTCGTCAAAATGAACTCGATCGTCAACGCAATATGCTCGACCTCGACCGCGTCCGCGCAGAAGTCGAGCGGCTCGAGGCCGAGGTCGCTAAACAGACGGCCCGTCTTGGGCAGATCGAGCGTGAGCTCGAACATGTGGCAAGCGGCCGGGTCGTCTCGTCTGCCGAGCT
Organism: Exiguobacterium sp. s7; assembly: GCF_018618195.1. Lineage (NCBI taxonomy): Bacteria > Bacillati > Bacillota > Bacilli > Caryophanales > Exiguobacterium > Exiguobacterium sp. s7. Next base: position 221,548 of record NZ_JACSLO010000001.1, read on the forward strand.
CGAGCTCGAGCACGTCGAGGCGGTCAAACAGATGGACGGATTGAAAGAGCGGATGGCGTTGCATACGAAACAGCTCCACGCTGAAGAAGAGTCGTATCGCATCCTCAGACAGCGTGAACAACAGGCGTCGGACGTGCGTCGTCGGGTCGAGGCGGATGTCCGCAAGCTCGAGACCGAGGCGAACGAGCTCGAGTTGAAGCGGAAGTGGAAACTCGACGCGCTCGAGGAACGAGGGCTCGTCCTCGATTTGCTTCCGACCCTCACGATTCCGCTCGATGAGGCGAAAGAAGAGTTCAAACTGCTCGTTCGTCAAATCGAAGAAATCGGACCGGTCAACTTGAACGCGATCGAGGAGTTCGACCTCGTCAATGAACGCTTCATGTTCTTGTCCGAGCAACGGGACGACCTCGTCAGCGCCAAAGAGGATTTATACGACATCATCACCGAGATGGACCGTGAAGTGACGCGCTTGTTCAAAGAGACGTACACGCTCGTTCGTGGTCACTTTAAACAGACGTTCAACGAGCTGTTCGGCGGGGGTGAGGCTGATTTGAAACTCGTCGACGAGTCCGACCTGCTCAACACGGGCATCGAGATCGTCGCCAAACCGCCCGGGAAGAAGTTGCAGACGCTCAGTCTGTTATCAGGCGGAGAGCGGGCCTTGACGGCGATCGCGCTTCTGTTCGCCATCCTGAAAACGAGACCCGTCCCGTTCTGTGTGCTCGATGAAGTCGAGGCGGCTCTCGACGAGGCGAACGTCCATCGGTTCGGGGAATATATCCGGACGCTCTCAATCGATACACAATTCGTCATCATCACCCACCGTAAAGGGACGATGGAGGCGGCGGACACGCTCTACGGCGTGACGATGCAACAAAACGGTGTCTCCGAGGTGCTTTCGGTCGAACTATCCGAAGCGAAGCGCGTCGTCGAGACGGAACAAGAGATGGAGGAATTAAGTTGAGTTTTTTTAAGAAGTTAAAAGATAAATTGACGACCTCGACACAAGAGGTGTCGCAAAAGTTTACCGACGGATTGACGAAGACACGAGACGGATTTGCCAGTGCCGTCAACGACCTCGTCTATCGGTTCCGCGAAGTCGATGAGGATTTCTTCGATGAACTCGAGGATTTGCTCATCCAGGCGGATGTCGGCGTGACGACGACGATGGACCTCGTCGAAGATTTGAAAGAGGAAGTGAAACGTCGCAATTTGAAAGACCCGGTCGGTGTCCGTGACGCCCTCGTCGAAGTCGTGGCGAACCGTCTCCAAGAAGACGAGGCGGATCGTGAGTTGAACATGCAGGACGGATTGACGGTCATCTTGTTCGTCGGCGTCAATGGTGTCGGCAAAACGACGACGATCGGCAAACTCGCCCATCAATTGAAGTCGGAAGGGCGTTCGGTCATGCTCGCGGCAGGCGACACGTTCCGGGCCGGTGCCATCGATCAGCTCCAAGTCTGGGGCGAACGCGTCGGAGTCCCGGTCATCCGTCAAGCCGAAGGGTCGGACCCGGCCGCGGTCGTGTTCGACGCTGTGCAGGCAGCGAAATCACGCGGCGTCGACGTCTTGATCTGTGACACGGCCGGACGTTTGCAAAACAAGGTCAACTTGATGAAAGAGCTCGAGAAAGTGAAGCGCGTCATCGAACGTGAAGTACCGAACGGGCCGCACGAGGTATTGCTCGCGTTAGATGCCACAACGGGACAAAACGCGATGGTTCAAGCGAAAGCGTTCAAAGAAGCGACGAACGTGAGCGGGATCGTCCTCACGAAGCTCGACGGGACGGCTAAAGGGGGGATCGTGCTCGCGATTCGAAACGAGCTCGATATCCCGGTCAAATATGTCGGTCTCGGTGAGAAAGTTGATGATTTACAGGCGTTCGACCCGGAACAGTTCGTGTACGGATTATTCGGGGACATCTTCGAAGAAAAACAACAGACAAACGATGACCTCGCCTAACTTTCACTGTTAAGAAAAAAACTTGACAAGAGGTGGGGACGGCTGTACTATTGGTAGTTGTAAAGGGATTTCACTTAACATGTGGAGGTGGAGGTCATGTCGCTCGAAAAGACGAATCGAATGAACTATCTGTTCGATTTTTATCAAGCGCTTCTCACACCGAAACAGCGCAACTATATGTCTCTTTATTACCTAGATGACTACTCGCTCGGAGAGATTGCGGAAGAGTTTGAAGTCAGCCGTCAAGCGGTCTACGATAACATAAAGCGTACCGAAGCGATGCTTGAGCAGTATGAGGAGAAGTTGGCCTTGTTCGAGAAATTCGAACAGCGGCAACAACTGCTTCAAACGCTCAAACGTCAAGTCGAGCACTCGCCCGATTTGACGGAAACGATTTCGGCGCTTGAGAATTTAGAGTAGGGGGCTGAAGCATGGCATTTGAAGGATTATCCGAACGGTTGCAATCGACACTGGCGAAAATGCGGGGGAAAGGTAAAATTTCCGAAGCAGATGTCAAAGAGATGATGAGAGAAGTTCGTCTCGCTCTCCTTGAAGCCGATGTCAACTTCAAAGTGGTCAAACAGTTCGTCAACGACGTGAAAGAACGGGCCATCGGCCAAGACGTCATGAAATCGTTGACACCTGGCCAACAAGTTGTCAAAATCGTTCATGAAGAGCTAACGAACTTGATGGGAAGCGACGTCGTCCCAATCACATTTAACCCAAAACCACCGACAGTCGTCATGATGGTCGGGTTACAAGGTGCGGGGAAAACGACGACGACCGGTAAGCTCGCGAATTTGATTCGCAAAAAGCATAACCGGAGTCCACTTCTCGTCGCGGCAGATATTTATCGGCCTGCGGCCATCAAACAGCTCGAGACACTCGGCAAGCAGCTCGATTTACCGGTGTTCTCACTTGGCGACCAAGTGAAGCCGGAAGAAATCGTCACAAAAGCGCTCGAGTACGCCAAAACCAATCATCACGATTTCGTGTTGATCGATACGGCCGGTCGACTTCATATTGACGAGACGCTCATGGGCGAGCTCGAAAACGTGAAGACGATTGCCAAACCAAATGAAATCTTCCTCGTCGTCGATGCGATGACGGGTCAAGATGCGGTCAACGTGGCCGATAGCTTCAATGAGAAACTCGGAATCACCGGCGTCGTGCTCACGAAGCTCGACGGTGACACACGTGGTGGGGCAGCCCTTTCAATCAAGGCAGTCACGGGAGCGCCGATTAAATTCGTCGGTCTCGGTGAAAAGTTGGATGCCCTCGAACCTTTCCACCCGGAACGCATGGCGTCACGGATTCTTGGAATGGGTGACGTGCTCACGCTCATTGAAAAAGCCGAGTCACAGATGGACCAAGATGCCGCGAAAGAGCTTGAAAGCAAAATTCGCGACGCATCGTTCACGTTCGATGATTTTATCGAGCAATTGGGTCAAGTGAAAAACATGGGCCCGATTGATGAATTGCTCTCGATGTTACCTGGTGCAGGTAAGATGAAAGGGTTGAAGAACGTCCAAATCGACGAGAAGCAACTTGATCATGTCGAGGCGATCATTCGCTCGATGACGAAGCATGAGCGCTCCAATCCTGAAGTGCTCAACGCGAGTCGTCGCAAGCGGATCGCAAAAGGGAGCGGTCGCTCCATCCAGGAAGTGAACCGTCTCATCAAACAGTTCGATGACATGAAGAAGCTCATGAAGCAGATGTCAGGACAAATGAAAGGGAAGAAAAAAGGTCTCGGCCTTCCATTCTTCTAAGAAAACTTTTGTCAGTCGGACAAAAAAGCAGTATACTATTAAAGTTGTCAATTCTTAAACACATGATGGAGGTATATTACCATGGCAGTTAAAATTCGTCTCAAGCGCATGGGCGCAAACAAATCACCTTTCTACCGGATCGTTGTAGCTGATTCACGTTCACCACGTGATGGCCGCTTCATCGAGCAACTCGGTCACTACAACCCGGTTGCAAAACCAGAAGCAGAAGTTCGCATCAACGAAGAACTCGCTCTCAAATGGTTGGCAGACGGCGCGAAGCCATCTGACACAGTACGTAACTTGTTCTCTAAAGCAGGGATCATGGAGAAATTCCACAACGCGAAAAACGCGAAGTAAGGATGTGGCCGACCTTTTATGAGGTCGGCCCATTTTTGTGAGGAGGCATAACAATGGAATGGTTATACGTAGGTAAGATCGCCAACACCCATGGCTTAAAAGGAGAATTGAAGTTGCTCGCCGCGACCGATTTTCCGGCGGAGCGCTTCAAGAAGGGCGAGACGCTCTATTTAGACATCGACGGCAAGAAAGTGCCGTTCGAAGTGACGACGTATCGTCCACACAAGCAGTTCCATCTCGTCACGTTCAAAGGACTCGAGAACATCAATCTCGTCGAGAAATATAAAGGGATGAAGTTGTATGTCCACGTCGAGCACGTCCACGAGTTGCCGGAACATGAGTTTTATTATCATGAGATTATCGGCTGTGAGGCTGTCGTCGAGGGTGAGGTCATCGGAGTCGTCGATGACATCTTCGAGACCGGCGCGAACGACGTCTGGGTCATCAAACGCCCTGGCAAGTCGGATGCGCTCATCCCGTACATCGAATCGGTCGTGAGCGACATTGATGTCGAGGCGAAACGTGTCGTCATCACCCCGATTCCGGGAATGATCGACGATGAAGATTGATGTCTTAACCTTATTCCCTGAGATGTTCGCCCCGCTCGATCATTCGATCGTCGGACGGGCGCGCACGCTCGGTCACGTCGAGATGGCGTTCACGAACTTCCGTGACTTCTCGACGAACAAGCACCACAAAGTCGACGATTATCCGTACGGGGGCGGGGCGGGCATGCTACTCACCCCGCAACCGATTTTTGACGCCTTTGACGCGATCGCGAAGACGCGTCCCCGTGTCGTCGTCACGACACCGACCGGACGCCGTTTTGACCAACGAATGGCAGAAGAGTGGGCGTCCGAGGAACACCTCATCTTTTTGTGCGGTCATTATGAAGGGTTCGACCAACGGATCCATGACGAGCTCGCGACGGACGAAGTGTCAATCGGCGATTTCGTCATGACCGGCGGTGAGCTCGCGGCGATGGTCATGATCGATGCCACGGTGCGCCTCATCCCGGAAGTGCTCGGCGACCAGGCGAGCCACGAGGACGACTCGTTTTCGACGGGACTCCTCGAATACCCGCACTATACGCGTCCGGCCGACTTCCGGGGCCTCAAGGTACCGGACGTCCTCTTGTCGGGCAATCACGCCAACATCGAGACGTGGCGTCGTGAACGGTCACTTGAACGCACGTATCGACGGCGGCCGGAACTGCTCGAGCAAATCGACCTGTCGAAGGCGGATAAAAAATTCATTGAATCGTTGCGCGATTGACCAAATTATGCTATGTTTGAGCATGTGGGTTAACCCCCACCGATTACCGATGTTCCGCTATTGGATGCTTGGGCAGATGAAGATATGAACATTGAAGAAAAAGGAGAACAATTCATGAACACACAAAAACTGTTCCGTGAAATCACAGAAGAACAATTCAAATCGGACGTACCTGCTTTCCGTCCTGGTGACACAGTACGTGTCCACGTTAAAGTCGTAGAGGGAACGCGTGAGCGTATCCAGATCTTCGAAGGCGTTGTCATTAAGCGTAAAGGTGGCGGCATCAGCGAAACATTCACAGTCCGTAAGATTTCTTACGGCGTAGGTGTTGAGCGTGCATTCCCGCTTCACTCACCGCGTGTCGCGCAAATCGAAGTCGTTCGTTACGGTAAAGTCCGTCGTGCGAAACTCTACTACCTCCGCAACCTTCGCGGTAAAGCAGCACGTATTAAAGAAATCCGTCGTTAAGATGGGGATTAAGCTTGTCGCTTGCGACAAGCTTCTTTTTTTCTAGTACAATAAGTTCAAACGGACAGAGGAGTGAGGCAAGTTGAAAGAAGTGTTCAGTTGGCTTAAGGCGATCGTCGTGGCGCTCGTCATCGCGTTCGTGATCCGGACGTTCATCTTTGTACCTGTCATCGTCGAGGGAGAGTCAATGATGCCGACGCTCCAAAATGCCGATCGCATGATCGTCAGCAAAATTTCGAACTACGTCGGTGAGCTCGATCGGGGCGATATTATCGTCTTCCACGCGACGGAATCAAAAGACTATATTAAACGCGTCATCGCCATTCCTGGCGACACGCTCGAATATCGGGACGATACGCTTTACTTGAACGGCGAAGCGGTCGAAGAACCGTATTTAGAGGATTTCCAGGCCCAGATGAACGGCTTTCCTCTTACCGAAAACTTCACGCTCGAACAAGTGACGGGCGAAACGGTCGTCCCGGAAGGTTCGTACTTCGTGATGGGTGACAATCGACAAAACTCGAAAGACAGCCGTGAAATCGGCTTTGTCCCGAAAGAGGACGTCGTCGGCAAAACGAACTTCGTGTTCTGGCCGCTCGGCGATTTCGGGACCGTACAAGAATAAGGTGGTGTTTTTTTGGCAATTCAATGGTTCCCTGGCCACATGGCCAAGGCACGAAGACAAGTAACAGAAAAGTTAAAGCTCATCGATGTCGTCATCGAACTCGTCGATGCACGCGTCCCACAATCGAGCCGTAACCCGATGGTCGATGAGATCACAGAAGGCAAACCGCGTCTCATCGTCTTGAATAAAGCGGATATGGCCGATCCCGTCGTCACCGACGCCTGGCTCCGCGCCTTGAAGCGTGACGACGTCGAGGTCGTCGCCGTCGACGCGAAACATAGCAAAGGCTTGAAGCAGCTCATGTCGGGCGCCGAGAAGCTCATGCAAGAAAAGCATGACCGCATGCGTGAGAAAGGCCGGAATCCCGGTCCGATCCGCGCGCTCATCATCGGTATCCCGAACGTCGGGAAATCGACGCTCATCAACCGCCTCGCTGGACGCAATATCGCTGTCACTGGCGACCGTCCGGGTGTCACGAAGCGTCAGCAATGGATCAAGATGAAGGGCGGCGAGATGGAATTGCTCGATACGCCGGGTATTCTGTGGCCGAAGTTCGAGGACCAGATGGTCGGTTATCGCTTGGCGGCGACCGGTGCCATCAAGGACGATATTTTGAACCTTGATGATATCGCGCTCTATGCGGCCCGTGAGCTATCGGCCCGCTATCCGGTACAGGTGAAAGAGCGATTCAAAATCGATCAACTGCCGGAAGACGCCGTCGAACTGCTCGAATTGATCGGGAAGAAACGTGGACTCGTCAGCGGCGGCTACGTCGATTTCGAGAAGGCGAGCGAATTACTATTGAACGAACTACGTCATGAGAAAATCGGACGGGTCTCTCTTGAGACACCGGCCGACCATGACATGGCGTGAAGTCCTGTGCAAACAGGGCTTTTTTGAATAGGAGGAACAGCATGACGATTCAAGCGATTAAACAACGGCTACAGACGGTCCGATATGAAGAGTGGGAAGCAGTCCGGGCCGAACTGAAGGATGACCCGCGCGCAGGCGTCCAGACGTTGCTCAGGCAGCGTGAGCGCCAGTTCAAGGTCGAACGTGAGCGCCAGGACGATTATGCGGCCCGGAGCGTGTTCGAGGACGAGTTGAAGGCAAACGGTTATGTCCGCATCGGTGGCGTCGATGAGGTCGGTCGAGGACCGCTCGCCGGTCCGGTCGTCGCCGCGGCCGTCATCTTGCCGGAAGGATTTTATCATCCGGGCTTGAACGACTCGAAACTGATGTCGCCATCAGCACGTGAAGTCGCGTATCGGGCCCTCATGGACGAGGCCATGGTCGGCGTCGGCATCGTCGACGCCGACGTGATTGACCGCGTCAACATTTACGAGGCGACGAAACTCGCGATGATGGAGGCGGTCCGGCAACTCGGTGAAGTCGATGCGCTCTTGATTGACGCGATGACGCTCGAGCTCGACGTCCCGCAACAATCGCTCATCAAAGGCGACGCCCGGAGCGTATCAATCGCGGCGGCGAGCGTCGTCGCCAAAGTCGTCCGTGACAACATGATGGAAGACTACGCCGTCCTCTATCCCGGCTACGGTTTCGAACAGAACGCCGGTTACGGGACGAAAGCGCACTTGGCCGGACTAGCGGAACATGGGATCACGCCAATCCACCGAAAATCGTTCGCGCCGATTAAACATATGTAGGAGGGGTCATCATGCGGATCGATCATCAAGGCGTCATGCCGTTCAAGGTCACGGAACAGAATTCGCGGCAATTGCTCATCGGCAATACGGTCGTCGGTCGGGTGCTCCAGCTGCTGCCGGGAGGCGAGGCGGTCATGCAACTGCCGCAAGGCTTGTTCCGGGTCGGGGTGAACGCTGACGTCAAAGAGAATGTCACGTACAAGATGGTCGTCACCGAGCTCGAACCGAAACTCGTCTTGAAAGTCGTGCCGCAACAAGCAGAAGCCCTTGCGCAAGCCGCACGGTCCCCGCTCGCCCTTTTAAGTTCGGAACTCGGACGGCTCGCCCGTCAGCCGCTCGACACGCCTGAATCACTTCAGGCGCAAGGGCGTCAACTGCTCGAGAGCGGAGCCGGGTCGGATGTGAAGCAACTCATCGGCGAATTGTTCAAAGCGAAAGGGGACCCGAAGTTCGAGCAGTTCGTCCGGGCTCAGGAGACGTTCAATGCCCTTCAGACGCCGCCATACGTCGCTCAAGCATTTCACATACCGCAATTAGGACCGTTTGAACAAATCCGCTTCCGCCTCGAGGCGCCGAAGGGCGAGATGATTGACGCCGACCACGCACGCATCGTCCTATTTTTGGAGACACCGAAGTTTGGAGAGACGGGTATCGATCTGCTTGTCCAAAAGCGACACGTCACGATCAAAGTGTTCAATGAACGGCACAATTTGAGCCCGTTCGTCAACGCTTATGAGCCGTCGCTCAGCAAGGCGCTTGAAGCGAGCGGCTATGAACTGTCACGCTTCTCGTTCGAAGAAAAGCGGGAATCCGTGCCAGACACGTTCGCCCCGCTCGGAAAGGTGGACCAACGCATATGACGGACCGTAAGCAAGCGATCGCCTTGTCCTACGAGCAATCGATGGATTCCCCGCGTGTCGTCGCCAAAGGGGGCGGACTCGTCGCCGAGCGCATGCTCGCGCTCGCGCAGGAGAACGGGGTTCCGATCCATGAGGACCCGGCGCTATTGTCACTATTGTCCGCTTTACAGATTGAGGAGCATATCCCGGACGACCTTTATCAGGTCATCGCCGAGCTTTTCGTGTTTCTTTATCAGATGGAACAAGGAAAAATCGAAGATGTCTAGGGGTAGATGTGAAAAAAAGATGAAAACTTAAAGCAAGAACGATAGACAGCGCTTTCAGTTTTTCGTTACAATAGACGTGCCGATATTAAAGGGGACTAAGGGGGAAACGAAATGAATATCCATGAGTATCAGGCGAAAGAATTGCTTCGTGCGTTCGGAGTGGCCGTACCTACGGGCTATCCGGCGTTTAGTGTTGAAGAAGCAGTTACAGCCGCTGCCAAGCTAGACGGTGAACTAAAAGTTGTCAAAGCCCAGATCCACGCAGGGGGCCGCGGGAAAGCCGGCGGTGTCAAACTTGCGAAGACGGATGAGGAAGTCAAACAGTATGCGTCAGAGATTCTCGGCAAGACGCTCGTCACGCACCAGACTGGACCTGAAGGAAAAGTCGTGCAACGCCTTTACATCGAAGAAGGATCTGCGATTGATCAAGAATTTTACTTAGGACTTGTGCTTGACCGTTCGATCGGCCGAATTGTCATCATGGGTTCATCAGAAGGCGGTATGGACATCGAAGAAGTCGCTGAACATACGCCAGAAAAAATTCATAAAGAAGTCGTCGACCCGGTCGTCGGACTCCGTCCGTTCCAAGCGCGCCGTCTTGCCTTCAAGATGGAAGTGCCGACCAAGCTCGTCAACAAGTTCAGTGACATGGTCATGAAACTGTACAAAGTGTATGTCGAGACGGATTGTACGATCGCAGAGATCAACCCGCTCGTCACGACGAAAGACGGAAACGTCATCGCCCTCGATGCGAAGCTCAACTTCGACAGCAACGCGCTCTATCGTCATACAGACATCGTCGATCTTCGTGACACGACGGAAGAAGACCCGCGTGAAGTCGAGGCGTCGAAACACGACCTCAGCTATATCGCGCTCGATGGAAATATCGGTTGCCTCGTCAACGGAGCCGGTCTCGCTATGGCGACGATGGATATCATCAAGCACTACGGCGCCGAACCCGCTAACTTCCTCGATGTAGGTGGCGGTGCGACGAAAGAAAAAGTAACGGAAGCGTTCAAATTGATTTTGTCAGACGACCAAGTCAAAGGCATTTTCGTCAACATCTTCGGTGGCATCATGAAATGTGACATCATCGCTGAAGGTATCGTCGCGGCGACGAAAGAAATCGGTCTCGATTTACCACTCGTCGTCCGTTTAGAAGGCACGAACGTGGATGCGGGACGACGCATTCTCGATGAATCTGGACTTGCGATCACTTCGGCGAGCTCGATGGCTGACGGTGCAGAAAAAATCGCGGCACTCGTTCGATAAGGGGGAAACGACATGAGTATTTGGGCGAATCAAGATACAAAAGTGATCATTCAAGGGATCACGGGGAAACAAGGTCTGTTCCACGGCGAACAGATGCTGGCTTATAACACAAAATTGGTCGGAGGCGTGACACCTGGAAAAGGTGGCACGACCGTACTTGACGGCGTACCAGTCTTCAACACGGTGTCAGAGGCCGTCGAAGCAACGGGCGCGAACGCATCGATCATCTACGTACCACCGGCCTTCGCAGCCGATTCAATCATGGAAGCGGCCGATAGCGGGATTGAACTGATCATCTGTATCACAGAAGGCATCCCGGTCATCGACATGATTCAAGTGAAACGTTACCTCGAGGACAAACCGGCCCGTCTCATCGGACCGAACTGCCCGGGAATCATCACGCCAGGGGAAGCAAAACTTGGCATCATGCCAGGCTATATCCATACGAAAGGCCACGTCGGTATCGTCTCGCGTTCAGGGACGCTCACGTACGAGGCGGTCCATCAGTTGACGACGGCCGGGATTGGACAATCGACAGCGGTCGGAATCGGTGGAGACCCGGTCAACGGGACGAACTTCATCGATACGCTCCAAGCGTTCAACGAAGATGAGGACACGAAAGCGGTCATCATGATCGGTGAAATCGGTGGAACGGCTGAAGAAGAAGCCGCCGAATGGGTGAAGGCGAACATGACGAAGCCAGTCATCGGCTTCATCGGTGGTCAAACCGCTCCTGAAGGGAAACGGATGGGCCATGCGGGCGCCATCATCTCAGGCGGAAAAGGAACGGCCGCCGAGAAAATCAAGACGTTGAACGCCAACGGAATCGAAGTCGCCGAGACGCCTGCCGTCATCGGAGAGACGCTCATCCGGGTGTTGAAGCAAGAAGGATTGTATGAAGCTTGCGTGACGGGTCAACCGACCACGTAAACCATTCGGAAATGAGGGATGCGCGCCATCCCTCATTTTTTTAGAGGTGATTGTGATGAATCAAACAATCGCTCGATTCGCGGCTGAACGGCTGCCGGTCGAGTTCGTCCATCATTACTTATCGCATCCGGGTTCGAGCACTCGTCCCTTCCATCCGAACGTCTGGAACAAAGCAAAACGGGCGCTTCGTTCAACGGTCACGTACGACCGTTTTTTGACGTGGGAAGACGACGCGTTCCCGCGCGCGTTGCTCGACATTCCGAACCCTCCGTATTGTTTGTTTTACCGAGGCGATTTAGAGGTACTACAACAACAAACGACTGCTTTGGTCGGAAGCCGTGAATTGAATCGCATCAGCCATCGTCTCGTCGAGCATTTCTACCCTTTAATAGAAGAAACTGTCTCGGTATCGGGCGGTGCGCTCGGCATCGATGGTCTCGTCCATGAGTTGGCACTCCAGCATAACCGTCCGACGATCGCTGTCCTCGGAGCGGGCTTTTCACACATGTATCCTCAAGCGCATGCGCCACTGTTCGAACGAATTTCGAGACACGGGTTACTCCTCACCGAATATCCACCGGAAACACCTGTCAAAAAATTTCAATTTTTAGAACGTAATCGTCTCGTCAGCGGACTCGGCGATCAGCTCGTCGTCATTCAAGCCCGTCAGAAGAGCGGGACGATGAATACGGTCGGACATGCGCTCGAGCAAGGAAAGACGGTGTTTGCGGTACCTGGAAGCCCGCTTGATCCGCTCGCGGCAGGTCCGAATCGATTGATTGAGGACGGGGCGATTCCATTGACGACTTCCGACCAAATTCTAATGCGTTCAAGGATTGGACGTTGACAAACGAGCGACAACATGAATATTATGGTAGGGATTTAAAACGACCTCTAAAAGGGGAGCAGATGTATGGCAAAATATTTGGTGATCGTCGAATCACCGGCGAAAGCAAAGACAATTAAACGTTATTTAGGATCGAATTACACGGTCAAAGCGTCAATGGGTCACGTCATCGATTTACCGAAAAGTCAACTCGGTGTCGACGTGGAACATGACTTTGAACCGAAGTACATTACGATTCGTGGAAAAGGCCCAGTTCTGAAAGAATTGAAGACGGCAGCCAAAAAAGCGACGAAAATCTTTCTCGCGGCTGACCCGGATCGCGAAGGGGAAGCGATCGCCTGGCATCTAGCGCGTGCCCTCGGTGTCGACGAAACGACAGAATGTCGGGTCGTCTTTAACGAGATCACGAAAGATGCGATCAAGGAGTCATTCAAGCACCCACGTAAAATCAATCACGATCTCGTCGACGCCCAACAAGCGCGGCGAATTTTGGATCGTCTCGTCGGATACGGGATGAGCCCATTATTATGGAAGAAAGTCAAAAAAGGCTTATCGGCCGGACGTGTCCAATCAGTGGCCGTCAAAATGATCATCGACCGGGAGCGGGAGATCAACGCCTTCGACCCAGAAGAGTATTGGACGATCAAACTCATGCTCAACCATGAAGGCGAATTGTTCGAGACATCGTTTTATGGGAAAGACGGGAAGAAACTGGAGCTCAAGAGCGAGGCAGACGCCGACGCGGTGCTCAACGCGATCGACGACTCGTTCAAAGTCATCGATGTCACGAAGAAAGAGCGGAAGCGGAACGCCTCGCTCCCGTTTACGACAAGTTCGCTCCAACAGGATGCGGCCCGTAAGCTCAACTTCCGTGCCAAGAAAACGATGATGCTCGCGCAACAGCTTTACGAAGGGATCGACCTCGGTAAGAAAGAAGGTACCGTCGGTTTGATCACGTATATGCGTACCGATTCGACACGGATCTCAGATTTGGCGAAAGAAGAAGCGAAATCGTATATCGAGTCCACGTTCGGTGAAGAGTATGTCGCATTGCAGAAACAAAAAGAGAAGAAGGCGGCAAACGCCCAGGATGCCCACGAAGCGATTCGTCCGACGTCGGCGTTACGTGACCCGGCCTCGGTCAAAGCATACCTGTCACGCGATCAGCTCCGACTGTACAAGTTGATTTGGGAACGTCTCGTGGCGAGCCAAATGGCGCCGGCTATTCTCGACACGGTAAAAATCGACGTCGAATCGAACGGCATGATTTTCCGTGCCAACGGGTCGACCGTCAAATTCCCAGGTTTCATGAAAGTGTATATCGAATCGAAAGATGATGATATCGAAGATACGAATCCAGAAAAAGAAGGGTTGCTCCCACCGCTCGAAGTCGGCGACCTCGTCAAGTTCGACACGATCGAGCCGAAACAGCACTTCACCCAACCGCCGCCGCGCTATAGCGAGGCACGGCTCGTCCGGGCGATGGAAGAGCTCGGGATTGGTCGTCCGTCGACATATGCGCCGACGCTCGACACGATTCAAAAACGTGGTTACGTCGTCCTCGAAGAGAAGAAGTTCGTCCCGACGGAGCTCGGTGAACTTGTCATCGAGATGATTGACGAGTATTTCAACGATTTCATCACCGTACAGTTCACGGCCGACATGGAGACGCTCCTCGACTCGATCGAGAACGAGGAAGTCCAATGGACCGACGTCGTTGCCCCAATCTATCGCAGTTTCGAGAAACGCTTGAAACGGGCTGAGGCCGAGATCGAGAAGATCGAAGTGAAAGATGAACCGGCTGGCATCGACTGTGAAGTATGCGGTGCGCCGATGGTCATCAAAATGGGCCGCTACGGTAAATTTATGGCGTGCTCGAACTTCCCGAACTGTACGAACACGAAACCGGTACAAGTCGAGATCGGCGTCCCATGTCCGAGCTGCAAAGACGGACAAGTCGTCGAACGACGCAGTAAAAAAGGTCGTCTATTCTACGGCTGCTCGAACTATCCAGACTGTGAGTTCGTCTCATGGGACAAACCGGTCGCGAAACCGTGTCCGGAATGTGGTAAGATGATGGTCGAGAAAAAAATCAAAGACGGCGTGAAATATCAATGTACGAACTGTACCCATGCCGAGGTACATCAGTTAGAGGAGGATTAACTTTGCAGCAACGTGTAACTGTAATCGGAGCGGGCCTCGCCGGCTCCGAGGCGGCTTGGCAACTCGCGAAGCGCGGGATTCAAGTCGATTTGTATGAAATGAGACCGGTGCGAAAGACGCCGGCACACCATACGGACCAATTCGCGGAATTGGTCTGCTCGAACTCGCTCCGGGCGAATGGGCTCCAAAATGCGGTCGGTGTCTTGAAGGAAGAGATGCGTACGCTCGACTCGCTCATCTTGAAAGCGGCGGATACGGCGAGCGTACCGGCCGGCGGCGCTCTCGCCGTCGACCGTCACGACTTCGCAGGATTCGTGACCGACACGTTGAAAAACCATCCGAACGTGACCGTGCACAACGAAGAGATCACGGCGATTCCGGACGGGATCGTCATCATGGCGACCGGGCCGCTCACATCGCCTGATCTTTCGGCTTCGCTCAAAGCGTTCACTGGTGAAGACTATTTATACTTCTACGACGCAGCTGCTCCAATCTTGGACGGCGAGACGATCGACCGGGACAAGGTTTACTTGAAGTCACGTTACGATAAGGGCGAAGCGGCCTATCTCAACTGTCCGATGACGGAAGAGGAGTTCGACTTGTTCTATGACGAACTCGTCAAAGCCGAAGTCGTCCCGCTCAAAGAGTTCGAGAAAGAGATTTACTTCGAAGGCTGCATGCCGTTTGAAGTACTCGCCCAACGCGGCAAGAAGACGCTCTTGTTCGGACCGATGAAGCCGGTCGGCCTCGAAGATCCGAAGACGGGCAAACGTCCGCATGCGGTCGTGCAATTGCGGCAAGATAACTCGGCCGGGACGCTCTTCAACTTGGTCGGTTTCCAGACGCACCTGAAGTGGGGCGAACAGAAACGAATCATTCAATTGATTCCAGGTCTTGAGAACGCCGAGATCGTGCGTTACGGTGTCATGCACCGGAACACGTTCATCAACTCACCGAGCCTCTTGAAACCGACGTATCAGGCCCGCACACGCGACACGTTGTTCTTTGCCGGCCAGATGACCGGTGTCGAAGGGTATGTCGAGTCGGCGGCCTCCGGTCTCCTCGCCGGGATCAACGCGGCGAAGCTGATCGCTGGGGAAGAGCTCGTCGTTCTCCCGCGTGAGACGATGCTCGGTTCGATGGCGCACTACATCACGACAACGGACGGGAAACACTTCCAACCGATGAACGCGAACTTCGGTCTCGTGCCGTCGCTTGAAGACGCTCCGAAGAAGATGAAGAAACAAGAACGTTACGAGCGCTACGCGAACCGTGCCCTCGAAACGATTCAACAGTATAAAGAGATTTAAGGGAAAGGAGCCATTTTTTGGCTCCTTTTTGATGAATCTAAATTTCAATTGTGTAATTTGTACAACACTTTGAAAATTTTCAGATTATTGAAGAGGTATCTATTGTCACCTCTGACTGTGTATGCTATGCTAATTTCGATTTGACGGGAACATGCGTTTTTAAGCTGAAAACGAGGAGGCGAGAGGATGAGATTCGTTGACGATCAACAATCGTTTTTGCGCTATTGCCAAGTCGAACGCCGACTGTCTCCTCATACAAAACGCTCTTACGAGCAGACGCTCGACCAGTACGCCGTTTATTGCCAATCGACACATCAAGATCCTTATGATGTGCAGTCGGCGCGGCGTTATTTATATGCTCTTTATGAGGCAGACACCGCCACGACGACGGTCGCCCAAAAAGTATCGTGTCTCAAACAATTCGGGAAATTTGTGGCACGTGAAACGGGCGGTGAACCGTTGTTTCATGGTTTGACGTCACCGAAACGGCGAAAGTCGTTACCGACGTTCGCCGTGCCGAGCGAGGTCGAACAGCTTTTGAAGGCAGCCGAAGGGCAAGACGACCCATTCCTACGGGCACGTGATGTCGCGATCGTCGAGATGTTGTACGGGACAGGCATGCGTGTCGCCGAGTTGTGCGGCATGGACGTGTCGTCCTACGATGCGGGCCTCGCGTTCGTCCATGTCGTCGGGAAAGGGAAGAAAGAACGTTACATCCCAATCGGGCAGTTCGCCATCGAGGCGCTCGACCGTTACTTAGACATGCGGCAAACGTGCGCGACGACTCAGGAAACGGCATTATTTCTCAGTCAAAAAGGGAATCGGGTGACAACGGACCAAATTCGCTACGTCATGAAGCGACTCCGGAAGCTGGGAGGCCTTCACAAGCCGTTGACGCCACACTCACTCCGTCACAGTTTTGCGACGGACCTGCTCGAGCGCGGGGCGGACCTTCGCGCCGTCCAGGAACTGCTCGGACACGAGTCGCTCTCCACGACCGGACGTTATACCCACGTCTCGACCGAGCGTCTGCGAGCGGTCTATCAAGCTACACATCCGAGAAAGTAGGAGGTCATCAGATGTTTCATGCAACCACGATTTTCGCGGTCCACCATAACGGACACGGCGCGATGAGCGGAGACGGACAAGTCACGTTCGGGAACGCCGTCATCATGAAAAACAAGGCCAAAAAAGTACGACGTCTTTATGGCGGCAAAGTCGTCGCCGGATTCGCCGGCAGCGTCGCCGACGCGTTCACCCTTTTCGAAAAGTTTGAATCGAAACTTGAGATGTATAACGGAAACTTGCCGCGTGCGGCCGTCGAGCTGGCCAAGGAGTGGCGTGGGGATAAGATGCTCCGCCAACTTGAGGCGTTGTTGATCGTCATGGACAGCGATCACTTATTGCTCGTGTCTGGGAACGGGGAAGTGATTGAACCGGACGACGGCATCTTGGCCATCGGTTCGGGCGGAAACTACGCCCTCGCCGCCGGACGTGCCCTCGTGCGGCATTCGCCGGAGAAAACAGCAGAAGACATAGCCCGTGCCGCTCTCGAGATTGCCGGGGAGCTGTGCGTCTACACGAACGACCAAGTCATCGTAGAAACGATCGGAGGCGATTCTGAATGAAACGTGAACTGACACCCCGCCAAATCGTAGCGGAGTTAGACCGCTTCGTCATCGGACAGAAAGATGCGAAGCGCGCGGTCGCGATCGCGCTCCGCAATCGCTATCGGCGTCAAAAACTGAGCGCCGACTTGCGCGATGAAGTGACACCGAAGAATATCTTGATGATCGGACCGACCGGTGTCGGGAAAACGGAGATTGCGCGACGGTTAGCCAAACTCGTCGGCGCACCGTTCGTCAAAGTCGAAGCGACGAAGTTCACGGAAGTCGGTTATGTCGGCCGTGACGTCGAGTCGATGGTCCGGGACCTCGTCGAAGATTCGGTCCGTCTCGTGAAGGAAGAGAAGAAAGAGGGCGTGAAAGAACAAGCCGAGGTCGCAGCGATCGAACGCATCCTCGACGCCCTGCAAGGGAAAGCCAAGGTCGAACCGACCGCATCCAATCCGTTTGAGGCGCTGTTCGGGGGTCAAGGTCAAAAGACCGAGGAACCGACGAGCACACAGTCATCCGATCGCGCGCAACTGCGCCGCTTGCTTGAACTCGGTGAGCTCGAAGAACGGTTGATTGAGGTCAACCTCGAAGAAAAACAGACCGTCGACTTGTTCCAAGGACAAGGCATGGAAGGGTTATCGAATCTCCAAGACATGCTCGGTCAAATCGTGCCGAAAAAACGGAAAAAGCGCAAACTGCCAGTCCGTGAAGCACGACCGCTCATCATCGCTGAAGAAGCGGAGAACTTGCTCGACATGAACGAGGTTCATGACGAGGCCGTCCGCCGCAGTGAACAGATGGGGATCATCTTCGTCGATGAGATCGACAAGATTGCGACGAAGTCGCAAGATCACGCCGGTGTCTCGCGGGAAGGGGTCCAACGTGACATTCTCCCAATCGTCGAAGGGTCGACCGTCGTGACGAAGTATGGCCCGGTCAAGACGGACCACGTGCTGTTTATCGCCGCCGGCGCATTCCATATGGCCAAACCGTCCGATTTGATTCCTGAACTTCAAGGTCGGTTCCCGATTCGCGTCGAATTGGGCAGCTTGACCGAAGAAGACTTCGTCAAGATCTTGACCGAGCCGTCCCAGGCACTCATCAAGCAGTACACCGCTCTTCTCGAGTCTGAGGAGATCAGTGTCGAGTTCACGCATTCGGCCATCGAAGAGATTGCTCGTATCGCCACGCACGTCAACCGAGAGACGGACGACATCGGTGCCCGCCGCTTGTACACGATCATGGAGCGCGTGCTTGAGGACTTGTCGTTCGAGGCGGCCGATATGCCGCAGACACACGTTCAAATCACACCGGCTTATGTGAAAGAAAAAGTCGGATCGATCGCGGAAGATCGAGACTTGAGCCAATTTATACTATAAGATTCTGTATGCACATACAGGGAGGAAAATAAGAATTATGAACTTACTAGACAAAACACGCCAATTGAACACGATGCTTCAACAAGAGGCAAGCGCACACGTTGATTTTAAAGAAATGGCGGACAAAATGCGCGAAGTACTCGAAGCGAATACGTTCATCGTGAGCCGTCGCGGCCGCTTGCTCGGTTTCGCGATCAAACAACAGATCGAGAACGAACGGATGAAGGCGTTTTTAGTCGACCGCCAATTCCCGGAGCCTTATGCCTCGAACTTGTTCAACGTGAAGGAGACGACAGAAAACATCGGCATCGACAGTGAATATACAGCCTTCCCGGTCGAGAACCGTGAACTGTTCCTCGACTCGATGACGACGATCGTCCCAATCATCGGAGGCGGCGAACGTCTCGGGACACTCGTACTCGGTCGTCTCAACAATGAGTTCACGGAAGACGACCTCGTCTTGGCAGAATATAGCGCGACGGTCGTCGGAATGGAGATTCTGCGTGAGAAAGCGGCTGAAGCCGAGGCGTCGGCCCGTAAGAAGGCGGTCGTTCAAATGGCGATCAACTCGCTCTCTTATTCAGAGCTCGAAGCGATCGAACATATCTTCGAGGAGCTCGGTGGAAACGAAGGGCTGTTAGTTGCTTCCAAAATTGCCGATAGAGTGGGAATCACACGTTCGGTCATCGTCAATGCGCTCCGCAAATTGGAAAGCGCAGGCGTCATCGAATCACGTTCGCTTGGTATGAAAGGAACGTATATTAAGATACTAAATGACAACTTCTTGTTCGAATTACAAAAGTTGAAATCGAATTGAAATAAAGACAATTCAGTATATGAATTATAGGAAAGTCTATTGAATTAGGACTTTCGACTTATAAAGTCGCTTCCGATACGTCGGGGGCGACTTTTTTTAGTGCAAAAGTAATTATTTTCAGAATTCGTCGTAAATTCGACAAAAACAGAAGATAGCATTTACCTGTTTTAACAAAAATATCTTTCAACACTGTTACAGATTTGTTTCAATGTAATAGTAGATTTTCCAAATAAGGTATATACATGCATTCTTTTGGTGAAAGTGAGTGAAACGCATGAATTGGATCGGCACCGACTATCAATTAATGAAGCAAGCGATCAATCATTCGGTCGTAAATCAGAAGGTCATCAGCCATAACCTGTCAAATATCGATACCCCGAACTTCCGGGCGAAACAAGCCGTGTTCGAACAGACGTTGAACAACGAGATGCGTCTCAAATTAGCGGGTGGACGTCCGAGCGAACGAGCGGCAACGACGATCACGGACCGGGCCGGAGGAGCGATGCGAAGTGACGGGAACAACGTCGACCTCGACTATGAAATGAGCGAGTTGGCCCGGAACCAACTTCAATACGAAGCGATGATGGAACAATTGAACCGCCGGCTCGGCGGACTCAAGACCGTCATTAGAGGAGGACGTTAACGATGGGGATGTTTGATAGTTTTCATATCTCGGCGACGGCATTGACGTCACAGCGGCTTCGGATGGACACGGTATCCGCAAACATCGCGAACGCCCAGACGACACGAGGCAAACTCGTCGACGGAGAGTGGCAACCGTATACGCGGAAAATGACCGTCTTGCAGGAAGCACCGTTTCGACAACAGTTGTCCGCCGTCAGCGGCGGCGTCGAAGTATCACAAATCGTGGAAGATGAAAGCCCGTACAAGCTCGTCTATGACCCGAGCCATCCAGATTCGGATGACCGCGGCTACGTTCAAATGCCGAACGTCGACTTGTTGAAAGAAATGGTCGATTTGATGGGGGCCACCCGGTCATACGAGGCAAACATTGCTGCAATGAACGCCACGAAAGCGATGCTCGTCAAAGCGATGGAAATCGGTAAAGGATAAGGAGTGACAAACGATGCAAATTAACCCGATACAGTTGATCGGTACACAACCGACCGTCACGCCGACGGTAAAAGAGACACCGTCTCAGTTCGGTACGTATTTGAACGAGGCGATGCGCTCGTTGAACGATGTCCAACAAGCGACGAGTTCAGCCCGGGCCGACCTTGCTGTCGGCAAAGCAGATTTACATCAAGTCATGATTCAAAGTGAAGAGTCGTCGATTGCGATGCAACTCGCCATTGAGGTGCGAAACAAAGCGGTCGAGGCCTATCAAGAAATGATGCGAATGCAAGTTTAATGTAGAGGATGACGAGTTGCGATGAATGAAAAGTTAAAAGAACGATTCGGTTCACTGACCGGTTCCCTTCAAACGATGAAGACGAACCGTAAAATCTTTTGGGGCCTCGTCATCGCCGGCGTACTTCTCGTCGCGGTGGTCTTGACCGTCTGGCTGTCGCGCCCGAACATGGCTCCGCTTTATACGAACCTGTCCGCCCAAGAAGCGGGCGAGGTGACGGAGAAGCTGACGGCTGACGGTGTGAAAGCCGAAATTAAAGCGACATCGAACGGCGTGAGTGTATACGTACCGAGCGAACAGGTCGATCAATTGAAAGTCAGCCTCGCGGCAGCGGGCATCCCGAAGTCAGGCGCAATCGACTACAGTTTCTTCAGTGAAAATGCCGGTTTCGGAACGACCGACCGCGAGATGGCCGTCATCGAACGGAGTGCGATGCAGACCGAGCTCGAGCGGTTGATCACACAGATCGAAGGGATCAACCAAGCGAAAGTCATCATCTCGATTCCTGAGAAATCGGTCTTCTTGGCGGAAGACCAGGGCGAGCCGACGGCGTCGATTGTCTTAAATTTAGGAGCAGGTACGAATCTTGAACCGGCGACGGTCAAAGGGCTCTACCATTTGATTAGTAAGAGCGTACCGAACTTGAAACCAGAAAACATCTCGGTCATGGACCAATATTTTACGTATTACGATTTGGACCAAACGACGACGGCAGGAGGATCATCCACCGATCCGCTCGTCTTGAAGCGTCAAGTTGAGAAAGATGTCCGTCAACAGATTCAACAGATGCTTTCCGTCCTCTTAGGAGAGCGGAGCGTCCTCGTCTCGGTTACGGCCGATATCGACACGACGCAAGCGGCAGAAGAGCAGAACCTCGTGACACCTGTCAACGAGGACAGCATGGAAGGGATCGTCACATCGGCCGAACGAATCGCCGAAGCGTACACCGGCGGTACCGGCGCGGCGACCGCGGCGGGCACGGCCGAGAATGACACGGTCAATTTCCCGGCCGCCACCGGCACCGGGGAAGAAGAGAGCGAAAAGAATCATGAAATCATCAATTATGAAGTCAACCGCATCACGAAACAGATTCAAAACGCACCGTACTCGATCCGTGATCTCGGTGTTCAATTGATCGTCGAACCGCCGAACGGGGCGACGACGATTGACCCACAACTCGAAGGTGACCTCGAGACGATGATGTACTCGATTATCCGGACGTCACTCGCCAAGACCGGCGAGGCGCTCACAGAGGCGGAACTTGAACAGAAAGTCGTCGTCGTATCGCGTCCATTCGCTGAGACGGAAGAAGCGTCTGCGGTCGAACAACCTACCCAGTGGTGGATGTATGCGGCAGCAGCAGGGGCCGTCGTCTTGCTCGCGCTCTTGTTCTTCGCGATGCGTAAACGCAAACGTGAACCGATTGCCGAATCGAACGAATGGGAAGTCCCATATGAAGACGAAGTACCGGACCTTGACCTTGAAGAACGAGGCGAAGGGGCCGTCAAGAAGAAACAGTTGGAGAAATTGGCAGAGAGCAATCCTGAAGAGTTCGCCAAACTTCTCCGTACTTGGATGTCTGAGGAGTGAGTACTGTGAATTACGCAAAACAAGCGAACCGGGAAAAAGCGGCCATGCTCATGATCTCGCTTGGACCTGAGGTGGCTGCGAACGTCTACAAACATCTGTCGGAAGAAGAGATGGAGCAGTTGACGTTACAAATCTCGGCCTTGAAGAAAGTATCGTCCGAACAAAAAGAAGCGATCATGGGCGAGTTCCACGAACTCGCCATGGCACAAAGTTATATCACGCAAGGCGGGATCGGGTTTGCGAAAACGGTGCTCGAGAAAGCGGTCGGAGAAGAGAAAGCGATGGCCCTCATCCATAGGCTCACATCGACGCTCCAAGTTCGACCGTTCGAGTTTGCCCGTAAGGCCGACCCGAAGCAGTTGCTCAACTTCATCCAGAACGAGCATCCGCAGACGATCGCCTTGATCTTGGCGCATCTCGAACCGGTCAAGTCGGGACAAATCCTATCGGAACTCCCGCCTGAGATTCAATCGGAAGTCGCCAAGCGGATCGCGACGATGGATCGACTCAATCCGGACGTCATTCACGAGATTGAACAGATTCTCGAGAAAAACTTGTCCCAGACCGATATGCAAGACTACGCCCAGTCTGGCGGCATCGAAGCGGTCGTCGAAGTGCTCAACGGGGTCGATCGTACAACCGAGCGCACCATCCTCGATGCGCTTGAAATTGAAGACCCGGAACTGGCCGAGGAAATCAAAAAACGGATGTTCGTCTTCGAAGATATCGTCACGCTCGATTCACGTGCGATTCAACGAATCATCCGCGAAGTGGCAAACGACGACCTACTGCTTGCCCTCAAAGTCTCGTCCGAAGAAGTCAAACAGATCATCTTCAAAAACATGTCACAGCGAATGGTCGAAACGTTCAAAGAAGACATGGAATTCATGGGGCCTGTCCGGTTGCGTGACGTCGAAGAAGCGCAAAGCCGTATCGTCGGCATCATCCGTCGCTTAGAAGACGTCGGAGAGATCGTGATCAGCCGCGGCGGAGGAGATGACATCGTTGTCTAACGTGATTAAACGCTATTATGCGACACCGCTCGAACCGCAACGGATCGACTCGAAACCGTTTCTTGAGCCGGTATCGGTGGAGCATGACGACCAAGAAAATGAGCAGTTGGAACAAAAGCGTGAACAACTCCGTTTAGACGAAGAAGCGCTTCAGAGTCGCCGTGCCTCGATGGAACAGGAACTCGCGGTGCTGAGAGAGGAAGTGTTGACGTCAGCCCGACAAGAAGGGTTTGACGCAGGATTTGACCACGGCAGGCGGGAAGGCAAGGCGGAGTACGACGAGTTGACGACGCGGCTGAACACCGTCGGCGTCGAACTTGAACAACTGTTCGATACGAAGTGGCGGGACGCGGAGCGACAACTCGTCGCCCTCGCCCTCGAGGTCAGCGCCCGCGTCACAACAGAGCTTGTCCGGAAAGATGAGGCGCTGTTCGCCGACCGGATTCGAGAACAGTTGCTCCGTCAGCTCGACGCCGAGTCGTTGACGGTGTACGTCCATCCGACCCGTCTCGCTTCGATTCAACGTTTCGATTCGGAGTGGGCGACACCAGACGGTCCGCCTTTGAAATATCGGGCGGATGCCGGTTTGAGCGAGACGAGCGTCCGGATCGAGACACCTCACCACGGTGACGAACTCGATTTGACTTACAGCTTTGAACGCATCCAATCCAAAATCGAGGAGGTTTTGGCCGATGGCGCTTATTGACCACGCCCTTCAGTCGATCACGGCATCCGCCGAGGACGAATACGTCCGGAAAGTCGGCCGGGTCTGTCGAGTCGTCGGACTGATGATTGAATCGACGGGGCCGAGCGCTTTTATCGGAGAGCGCTGTCTGATCGAACTCCCGTCCGGCCAACATGTCGAGGCGGAAGTCGTGGGATTCAATGAGGCCCGCGTGCTCCTCATGCCTTACGGGGAGACGACCCAAATCGCTCCGGGCTGTATGGTCAAAGGGACGGGTCGGATGCTCCAAGTCCCGGTCGGTGACGAACTGATCGGACAAGTGCTCGATGGTCTCGGCCGTCCCTTGTCCGGTGAAGCAGTCACTCCGGGAAAACGCTACGATGTCCTTCGGAAGCCACCGAACCCGCTCGAGCGACCGCGGATTTTAGATGTCTTGTCGACCGGCGTCCGCGTCATCGACGGTCTGTTAACGGTCGGTAAAGGGCAACGGGTCGGGTTGTTCGCGGGTTCAGGAGTCGGGAAGTCGACTCTGCTCGGGATGATCGCCAAACGCTCATCGGCCGACATAAACGTCATCGCTTTAATCGGTGAACGTGGCCGTGAAGTGAAAGAGTTCATCGAGAAAGAGCTCGGACCAGAAGGGATGGCCCGCTCGGTCGTCATCGTGGCGACGAGCGACCAACCGCCTCTCGTCCGATTGAAAGGGGCTTATACGGCGACGGCCATCGCTGAATACTTCCGGGACCAAGGCAAGGAAGTCGTCCTCATGATGGACTCGGTGACCCGCTTTGCCATGGCGCAACGGGAAATCGGTCTTGCGACCGGTGAACCTCCGACGTCAAAAGGGTATACCCCATCCGTGTTCGCGATGTTGCCGCAACTGTTGGAACGAAGCGGTACCGCTGTGACGGGCTCGATCACCGCTTTTTACACCGTCCTTGTCGACGGGGATGATATGAATGAACCGATCGCAGACGCGGTGCGAGGCATACTGGACGGCCACTTCGTCATGGACCGTTCGCTCGCGAACCGTGGCCAGTTCCCCGCGATCCACGTCTTAAAGTCGATTAGCCGTGTCATGAACCAAATTGCGGGGCCGATGCACCGTGAGGCCGCCCAAACGTTCCGCGGCTGGTTGGCGACGTACTTGGACGCCGAGGACTTGATCAATATCGGGGCCTATAAAAAAGGGACGAACCCGGCAATCGATACGGCGATCGAGCAATACCCAGCGTTATTGACTTTTTTAAAGCAATCCATCGAAGAAGAGGCCCCGCTCGAGCAATCGCTCGAACGTTTGGCCAAGATCGTGCGAGGTGAACCATGAACAGACTATTGTTAGAACGCATCATGCCGATCGCGGAACATGAGAAAGAAGAGTCCGCGACGGAGATGAGACAACAGAAAGCACGGTTCGAGACGGAGATGGAGGCGCTCTATCGGCTCGTGTTGACGTACGAGTCGCTTATGAAGAGTCAAGATGAACAGGATGGCGTCATCGACCTGCTCATGTCGCAATATCGTGAGCAGACACGCGAACGGCTGAAACGTCAAATCGAGACGCAACAGCTCGTCGTCCAGCAGGCGCGCAATCGGTACCATCTGTCACAAGAGCGCTTGCTCGGAAAAGTCGTTGAGGAAAAGAAATATGTAACGCTGCATGAAAAAGTCAGTCAACATGAAGTGGCTGCGACGAAGCTCATCGAGCAACATTTCATCGATGAGCTGGCAGTGATTCATCACGGGAAAGGGAAGTAAACCGATGGAAAAAGACAACTCGAAGCGGGGAAGACAGCTACTGGTCGCGCTCGTTCTTGTCCCGGCCATCTTTCTACTCGTTGGAGGGATCGTCGTCATGAACTATGCGATGGACCGTCCGTTGTTATCGGTCCCGTTTCTAGAGATCGGTGCGAAACAAGAGCCGGAAGAAAAAGTGAAGACGGACGTGAACGTGACCGGAATCGACGCGGATACCGCGAATCGTTTGAAAGTGGCGAACGCCGAGATTGAGAAGCTTCGAGCGGACAATGTCGAGTTGACGAACGAAGTGAAGGCGCGCCAAGAGGAAGTATCGAAGTTGATCAAAGAGCGTGACCGGCTCGTCGCGGAATTGGCGACGGCAAGTGCGGCGGAAGAAGAAACCTCGGACGTCTCTCGCGTCTATGAAGAGATGTCCGCGAAACAAGCTGCTGCCATCATGAATGAACTCGAGAGCCCGCAAGTGGCCAACTTATTGAAAGAATTGTCACCGAAGCAACAAGCCGACATTTTAGGACGGATGGATGCCCAGCAGGCCGCCGTCGTGACCCAGTTGCTCCAATGACAGGAAAGGAGGACGTGATGATGAATATCGCCTTACTCGCCCAATCGCTACAAGGGACGACCCAAAAAGGCGGGGAAGCGGCTGCGACCCCGACCGGACAGTTTTTGGAGTTACTCTCGGCGATGCTCGGGACCTCGACGCCATCTACAGAGGTGGCGGTCGCCACGGAAGACGAGGAATCGCTTCCGCTCGAGAATGTATCGAACCGATTGGAGCAATGGCTCCAACAGCCCGACAGCCTGCAATGGTTGAAATCACTGCCGGCAGATGCTTACCGAAAGTTTATGGATGCTTATATTGGGATTTTAAATCAAGTCGCCCCGGATCAGTCAGCGGCAACTCTTGAGACGACATCGGCCGTGACGCCCGCACTCCTCGCTGGACAAATGGCGGCGCCGACAATCTCGTTCACGCTGACGAAAAAGGAAACGGAAGCACTCGTTACACCCGTGCCGACCGATCAAGTGGAAGAGAACGTGCGCATCATCCAACAAGTCGTTGCGCAGTTTAAAGGGACGCTCGGACAGACCCCTAAATCTATACCCGGACTTACTCAAACCGAAACACAAGTTGCGCAATTGCAACCCTCGGTAAAAGAGACCGAATGGATGCCCAAAGGGATGACCTGGTCGAAACCGCAAATTGATTCGGAAATGGTGATGTATGCCTCGAAAGGTTCACTGCCGGAGAATTTGCAGGCTCGAATCGAAGCCGCTTTGCAACGTGCACCGTTCAAGAGCGGAGCCGACGGATCCAAAGTGTTCACGGTCCGCCTCTATCCTGAACAGTTAGGCGAGCTCGTCGTCAAACTCGAACGTCAAAATGGGGAACTCGTCGTCAAACTGTTTGCGAGCAACCAAGAAGCGAAGCAGTTGCTTCAGTCACAGGTCCAACAGTTGCAACAGACGCTTCAACCGCTGACGCAAAACGTCCGTGTCGAGATCAACTTGACCCAACAGGCGCTCGAGACGAAAGGATCCGGATTCAACGAGTTCGACCAGCCGGAACCGGAACAGCAGGAACAACCGAAAGGAGAACCAGAAGATGACGACCATCCAGCCGAAGACGAGTGACTATACGTTACCGGATCAATCGATGCCGAAAGCAACGAACCAATATGATCAAAGCATGTTCTTGAAGCTGTTGCTCGCGCAACTCGCCAACCAAGACCCGATGTCACCGATGGAAGACCGTGAGTTCATCTCCCAGATGGCCCAGTTCTCTTCTCTCGAACAGATGCAGACGATTTCGAAACAACTCGATTCGGCCCTTGTCGATCGGCAAATGGCTTCGATTTCGGAGTTCAGCAATATGATCGGGCAAACGGTCGCTTATACAAACGAAACGGAAACCGAGACGATTAAAGGCTCGGGTCGTGTCCTCTCGATTTCGAAGACCGAAGCCGGCTATGTCGCCGACCTTGAGGACGGGACGTCCATCAACGTGTATAACATCACTTCCATCAAACAAGCATAGGAGGATTCATCATGTTAAGAGCAATGTACTCAGGAATCAGTGGTTTAAAGAACTTCCAATCCAAGCTTGACGTCGTCGGGAACAACATCGCCAACGTCAACACGTTCGGCTATAAAAAAGGTCGGGTCACGTTCAAGGACCTCGTCAGTCAGCAAGTCGGTAGTGCGACCGCGGCGAACGGAGTCAGCGGCGGGGTCAACCCGAAAGAAGTCGGTCTCGGGGGCACGATGGCGACCGTCGACAACGTCTATAACCAAGGAGCCATGCAAAACTCAGGGCGAGCACTTGACGTCGGGATCTCAGGAGAAGGATTCTTCGCCTTGGATGTGAACGGTCAAACGCAATACACGCGGGCCGGTAACTTCTATACAGATAACACGGGCGACCTCGTCAATGGAGATGGAGCCTACGTCCTCAGTACGACGGGTGACCGCCTCAACATCCCAGCCGGTGCGAAATCACTCTCGATTGGTAAAGACGGACAAGTCAGCTATGTGAACAATGCCGGGGAATCGACGGTCGTCGGTCAAATCCAAGTCGTCACGTTCGCCAACAATGCCGGACTCTCGAAAGTCGGAGCAAACAACTTCATTCAATCGCAAAACTCAGGTGAACCGAACATCGGCATCCCTGGACAAGATGGACGTGGAGAACTCGTCTCGGGCGCGCTCGAGATGTCGAACGTCGACTTGTCGGAAGAGTTCACAGAAATGATTGTCGCTCAACGTGGTTTCCAAGCGAACACTCGTATCATCACAACATCGGACGAGATCCTCCAAGAACTCGTCAACTTGAAACGCTGATGATTCGCGTCACGACACTCCGGGGTGAAGAACTCGTATTGAACGCCTTGTTCATCGAGACGGTCAAGGCCGAACCGGATACGATCATTCACTTGTATAACGGAAAAACGTATATCGTCAGCGAGACGAAACAACAAATCATCGACCGGACGACGGCATTTTATGCCTCGATCGGTCTGATTGGAACGACAGGCATACGAGGTGAAGAAGATGAGTGAAGAAAAACAAAAAGGTGGCGCCATGAAGATGGTGCTCATCTTGCTAGTCGTCCTGCTCGTCATGGGCGGGGCCGGATTCATGACTTATAAATATTTGTTCGGAGACAACGTGACGGCGAAAACGAAACCGGTCACCGCCGAAGAGTTGGCCGAACGTAGCTTCACGACAGACGACATGACAACGAACATTCAAGATGAGCGTTTCATCAACGTCCAGTTCACAATCGTGACCGATGCCGCTGAAACGAAAGAAGATCTCGAACTTCGCAAGTTTCAAGTGCATAACGTCATCCTTGGTGATTTGGCCGGCATGACGAAAGCCCAGTTGACGACGAAGGAAGACATGCAGAAATTTGAGCAGTCGCTCCGTAAACAATTAAACGGACTGTTGGAGTCAGGTGAGGTCCAGCGAGTCTATATGACGAAGAAAATCATACAGTGAGGTGGCATCATGGGAGAAGTCTTATCTCAACAAGAAATTGATGCCTTGCTATCGGCGTTAAGCAGTGGCGACGTCGAAGCCGACTCCTTTTTAAATCAAGAAGAAGAGCGGAAGGTTCGGCAATATGACTTTAAACGGGCGGTCCGCTTCTCGAAAGACCAAATCCGAAGTCTGACCCGAATCCATGAACATTTCACGCGCATGTTGACGACGTTCTTTTCGGCTCAGCTCCGGACGTACGTGCAGTTCACGGTCAATTCGGTCGAGCAGCTCCCGTACGATGAATTCATTCATTCCATCCCAAGTATGACGATGATCAACTTGATTGAGGCTCCGCCGCTCAACGGCCGCTTCATCATCGAGGTCAACCCGAACATCTCATATGCGATGCTCGACCGTCTGCTTGGTGGTCCAGGGGTCGAAATCGAAAAAGTCGAGAGCTTCACAGAAATCGAGATGCGCATCTTGACCCAGTTATATAAACGAGCGTTTGCCGGATACGGGGAGGCGTGGGAGTCGATTGCCGAGATTAAGTCAGAGATGACCGCGGTCGAGGTCAATCCGCAGTTTCTTCAACTCGTCTCGCCAAACGAGACGGTCGTCCTTATCTCGATCGGTGTCACCATCGGCGAAGTGAGCGGCACGATCAACGTCTGCTTGCCGTTCGTGACGATCGAGCCGGTGTTATCCAAACTGTCGAGCCATTACTGGATGCAGGAGGCCAACCGCCGCAATGCGAGCGGCAACAGCAAGGAACCGCTCAAAGCCCAATTGATGAACTCGACGGTTGAGGTCGTTTCTCTGCTCGGAGAGACGACGATCACGTTCGGTGACTTGTTACATTTAGAGGTCGGGGATTGTTTGACGCTCGACCAATTGGTGAAAGACCCATTATCCATCATGGTAGGGGAAAATAAAGTGTTCAAAGGGCAAGTCGGTGTGAGCGGGAAGCGGATGGCCGTCCAAGTGCTCCACCGGGTGAAGGAGGAAGAGCAATGAGTGAGATGTTGTCACAAGATGAAATAGACGCGTTATTACGAGGGACGAGCGACTCGTCAAAACCAGAGGCGAAGCCCGAAGAGCATCTTGACTCGATGGAGAGCGACGCCTTAGGAGAGATCGGGAATATCTCGTTCGGTAACTCGGCGACGGCACTATCGACGTTACTGCAACAAAAAGTAGAAATCACGACCCCAATCGTCAGTGAAGTCACAATCGATGCGCTCCGTGAGCGTTATCCAACACCGCACGTGGCGCTTCGCGTCGGTTACACAGAAGGTTTGAAAGGCGAAAACGTCCTCGTGTTGACACGTGAGGATGCGGCCATCATCTCGGATTTGATGCTTGGCGGGAACGGGATCGATGTCGATCCGGAAGGGTTGGACGAAATTCGACTCTCGGCCGTGCAAGAAGCGATGAACCAAATGATGGGGGCAGCGGCGACATCTTTGTCGACGGTGTTCTCAAAAAAAATTGACATTTCACCGCCGCTCGTCGAAGTGTTCGATGCGACGAAGACCCAAACGATCATCGATCGTCTCGAACTTTGGGAGACGATGGTGTTGATCGAGTTCAATTTGAAGGTCGGTACGTTGATCGACTCAAAAATCGTTCAAATCGCACCGATTCAATTCGGGAAACAGCTCGTCAATGAATTGATGACGGCCACATCCCCGCAGCCGGTCGTACCTGCTGCGGCCGCCCCGAAGCAAGAAGCACCAAAAGCACCGGCCGCACCGGCTCCCCAACAACCTGTACGTCAGGAAGTGAAGTCGGCACCGGAAGTCGCTGTCAGTCAAGCGGAATTCATGCCACTGCATGCGCCTGCGACGAACGATTCGATTCCAGCGAACCTCGGTCTGTTGTATGACGTGCCGCTCAGCGTGACGGTCGAGCTCGGGCGGACGAAACGTTCGGTCCGCGAAGTGCTTGAGTTGTCGCAAGGCTCGATCATCGAACTCGATAAACTTGCCGGTGAGCCGGTCGATATTTATGTGAACCAACAACGGATTGCCCGCGGCGAAGTCGTCGTCATCGAAGAGAACTTCGGGGTCCGTGTAACAGAAATTATCCAACCGCACGAGCGGATTGGCATCGTTTAAGGAGGAAGAACAATGAGTGCAAAAATTTTGGTGGTAGATGATGCGGCGTTCATGCGCATGATGATTAAGGATATCTTGACAAAGAATGGATTTGAAGTCGTAGGGGAAGCGGAGAACGGTGTGGATGCGGTCGCAAAATATCGTGAACTCATGCCGGACCTCGTCACGCTCGACATCACGATGCCAGAGATGGACGGTTTGGCCGCTTTGAAAGAAATTCGTGGCTTTGATTCAAACGCGAAAGTAATCATGTGTTCTGCGATGGGACAACAAGCGATGGTTATCGACGCAATTCAAGCTGGGGCGAAAGACTTCATCGTCAAGCCGTTCAATGCGGAACGGGTCGTCGAAGCGGTTTCGAAAACGGTCGCACAATGAACAAGTGGTGGTTGATTATCCTTCTCGTGGTCGGGCTAAGCGTCCCGGCCACGGTCGAGGCCGCCACCGTCGATCAACAGTTCGAGCAACAACAGCCAGACGCTGAAGACCAGCCGGTGAAATCGGCCATCTCATCGGTCGGGACAGCGATCAAGCTCATCTTGAGCATGGTCGTTGTCATCGGCGGTTTTCTCGTCCTCGTGCGTTGGTTGAACGCACGCACGCAAGGCGTCAAAACGGCACAGCATTTGACACATCTCGGCGGGGTACCGCTCGGCAAAGACCGATCGGTGCAACTCGTCAAGCTCGGCGAACAAGTTTACGTGCTCGGAGTCGGTGACTCGATTCAACTGCTTGATCGGGTCGATGCCGAAGCGATGGATGAAGCGGTCCACGACGCGCCAGCCTTGAACAACTCGAACACATCGGCTTTTCTCGACACGTTTAAACAGCAATTGGCCCAGATTGAAGAAGTGAGGAAGAAACGATGACGACGATTGAACAACTGATCAACTTAGAGACGCCAGACAGCACATCAACTTCGATCAAATTGTTAGTCGTGTTGACACTGCTCACGCTCGCGCCATCTTTCTTAATCTTGATGACTTGTTTCACGCGCGTCGTCGTCGTACTTTCCTTTATCCGTCCGGCGCTCGGTACGCAGCAAACACCGCCGAACCAACTGATTATCGGGCTCGCCCTGTTCATCACGTTGTTCGTCATGTCACCGGTGCTATCGGAGTTGAATGACAAGGCACTCTCGCCATACATGGACGACCGAATCAGTCAAGACGAGGCGTTCGAAGAAGCGGGGAATACGATGAAACGGTTCATGGCCCAATACACGCGCCAAGAAGATTTGCAATTATTCATTAAATATGGGAACTATGAGCAACCTGAGTCGGTCGAAGACGTCCCACTCCTCGCGATGGTCCCGGCCTATGCGATTAGTGAACTGAAAACGGCATTTCAAATCGGATTCATGATCTTCTTGCCGTTCTTAATTATCGATATGGTTGTGGCGAGTGTCCTCATGTCGATGGGGATGATGATGCTTCCACCGGTCATGATCGCCTTGCCGTTCAAACTGTTATTGTTTGTGTTGGTGGATGGATGGCACTTGATTGTGGAGTCCTTGCTTAGAAGTATGTAGGAGGAACGAATATGACGCAGGAAATGGTCATCTATTTGGCGACGGAGAGTGTGTGGACGTTATTAAAAATCTCGATGCCGCTCTTGTTGATTTCACTCGTCGTCGGTCTCGTCATTTCGATTTTACAGGCGACGACACAGATTCAAGAGCAGACGTTATCGTTCGTCCCAAAAATCGTCTCGGTGTTTATCGGGCTCGTCATCTTTGGGCCTTGGATGCTGCAACAGATTGAAGGGTTCACCCGATTGATTTTTGAACTGATGGTCGAGGTCGCCTCGAAATGAACGCGGTCGATTTTATCAGTCTATACGGTTTGACGTTCGCACGTCTGTCCGGTTTCTTCGTGAGCGTCCCGTTGTTTTCATCCCGACAGCTACCTGTCATGCATCGCGTCGCCTTCAGTGCTTTTTTAGCCTACTATGCGATGTTCACGGTGACGGAGCCGCTCGAGCTCGGGCAAGCCTATATCTTGCAAGTGTTATACGAAGTGCTGATCGGCTTGGTGCTCGGCATATTGATCAATATTTTGTTCTTTGCGCCCCAGATTGCGGGAGGGGTCATCGATTTGCAGCTCGGACTCGCGATGGCATCGGCGTATGACCCGATGTTCGGAGGCCAGTCGCCATTGATCGGACGTTTTTATTACATCTTCACATTGTTTATCATGCTGTCGAGCAATTTACATTTACTGCTGATTGATGGTATCTATTATAGCTTTCAAATATATCCACCGGGCCAGCCGATCATCAACTTTAGTGAAGCGTCGCTCATGATGGCCGTGAAGGTCGTCACGATGACGATGATGGTCGCTTTACAGCTCGCCTTTCCGCTCATGGCATCGCTCTTGCTTGTCGACATGGCGCTTGGGTTCTTGGCGAAATCGGCCCCGCAGTTCAATATTTTTGCAATCGGATTCTCATTCAAACTGATTGCTGGTTTCTCGGTCATGGTCGTCATGATGGGGTTGACCTTGAACGGCATCAGCCAGTTCATCCCGATTTTACAAGAAGTGTTACGTGATTTTATGACATTGCTAGGAGACGCCTCATGAAGCCTCTATATACCTTATCGGTCGATCTTCAATTTTTTGCAGGAGAAAAAACCGAAAAAGCGACCCCGCGTAAGCGGGAGGACTCGCGCAAGAAAGGACAAGTCGCCAAGTCGGCCGATTTGACCGGCGCGTTCGCCTTGTTCGCGATGTTTCTCATGTTATCGTTTTTAGGTCCGTATCTCGGCAAGCAACTGTTCGGGTTGACGAAAGATTTGCTCGGTACGAGTTACTTGTTGTTCGACTTATCGAATGGATTGTCCGGGATGCTTACCGACTTGTTGCTTCGTGTCGGTTTGATCGTGGGACCGTTCTTCGTCGTCGCGGTCGTGTTCGGGATTTTGATCAACTATCTTCAAATCGGGACGTTGTTCTCGGCAGAGGCGATCCAACCGAAACTCGAACGCATCGACCCGATCAAAGGGGTCAAGCGGATTATCAGTATGAAAGCGGTCGTCGAATTTTTAAAGTCCTTATTCAAATTATTGATTATCCTGACGACTGCTGTTGCCGTGCTCTGGCAAAACCAAAAAGAGCTGTCCCGGATGGCTGTCGAACATGTCCGTGAATCGGTTATCGCGCTCGCGAGCATCACGATCGAACTTGGACTATGGGTGAGCGTCGCCTTGCTCGCACTCGCGTTGCTCGACTTTTTCTATCAACGATTCGATTTTGAAAAATCGATTCGCATGTCGAAACAAGATGTGAAGGACGAGTATAAAAACAGTGAAGGTGACCCGCTTATCAAGTCAAAAATCAAACAACAACAACGGGAGATGGCGATGCGCCGCATGATGCAAGAGATTCCGAACGCGGACGTCGTCATCACGAACCCGACCCATTATGCCGTCGTCATTCGCTATGACGACACGAAAGACTTTGCGCCGCTCGTCGTCGCCAAAGGCGTCGACCAAGTCGCCTTCAACATCCGCGACGTGGCCAAAGAACATGACATCCCGATTGTGGAAAATAAACCGTTGGCCCGCGCACTTTACGCCCAAATGGATATCGGGGAAGTCGTTGACGAGTCGTTTTATCAGGCGATCGCTGAAGTGCTCGCGTTCGTCTATCAATTGAAACAACCGTCTTGAGGAGGAGTATGTGTTGGCTGTAAAAGCGAAAGATTTCGCGGTATTGATCGGCGTTCTTATGATCGTCGTCATGCTCGTCATCCCGTTACCGGGGTTCATATTAGATTTTTTAATCATTGTTAATATACTGATCGCCTTGCTGATTTTGCTCGTCGCGATGAACGCCCGCGAAGCACTCGACTTCTCAGTCTTTCCTTCGCTCTTGTTGATCGTGACGCTGTTCCGGCTCGGATTGAACGTGTCGACGACGCGGTCGATTCTTTCGACCGGGTACGGGGGAGAAGTTATTGCGACGTTCGGGAACTTCGTCGTCGGAGGAAACGTGCTCGTCGGGTTCGTCGTCTTCCTCATCCTCGTCATCATCCAATTCGTCGTCATCACGAAAGGGGCGGAACGCGTGTCGGAAGTATCGGCTCGCTTCACGCTCGACGCCATGCCTGGTAAACAGATGGCGATTGATGCCGACTTGAACTCAGGATTGATTGACGACAAGGACGCTCAAATCCGTCGAAAAAAAATTCAAAGTGAAGCCGACTTTTACGGATCGATGGACGGGGCCTCGAAGTTCGTCAAAGGGGACGCCATCGCCGGGATTATTATCGTCGTCATCAACTTGATTTTTGGAATCATCATCGGGACCGTCCAAATGGGCCTCCCGGTCGGTGAAGCGTTCCAGACGTTCTCACTCATGACGATCGGGGACGGGCTTGTCGGTCAAATCCCGGCGCTCCTCATCTCGACGGCGACCGGCATCATCGTCACGCGTGCCGTGTCGGATGGGAATTTAGGAGAAGACGTCGTCGACCAGCTCGGTCAAAATCCGACGCTCCTCTATATCGCCGGCTCGATTGTGATCATGCTCGGGTTTATCTCACCGAGTCTGCTCCCGGTGACGGTCATCATCGCCGGTGTCGCTTTCTATGGGGCGTATGCGATGCGCCGCAACATGAAACGTGTCATCGATACACCGCTACCGGAAGAAGAACCAATGGCACCGACGGAGACCGTCGTGTCACTGCTACAAATCGATGCCATCGAGTTCGAGTTCGGTTACGGACTCATCCCGCTCGCCGATGAGTCGCAGGGCGGCGACCTGCTTGACCGGGTCGTCATGATTCGTCGTCAGCTCGCGCTCGAACTCGGCTTCATCTTGCCGACGGTCCGAATCCGAGATCATTTGCAACTGTCTCCGAACGCGTACCGCATCAAAGTGAAAGGCAACGTCGTCGCTGAAGGGGAGCTGTTGCTCGATCATTACTTGGCGATGAGCCCTGGCATTGAAGACCCGGAAGTATACGGCATCGAAACGACGGAACCGGCGTTCGGCCTCCCGGCTCTCTGGATTGACGAAGAGACGCGGACCCGTGCTGAAATGAGCGGGTACACCGTCGTCGATCCGCCATCGGTCGTCGCGACGCATTTGACGGAGACGCTCAAGAAACATTCGGCAGACCTTCTCGGCCGTGAAGAGACGAAACAACTCGTCGAACACTTGAAAGAGACGCACCCGGTGCTCGTCGAAGACGTGACACCATCCGTCCTATCAATTGGCGACATTCAAAAAGTGCTCCGTCATCTATTGAAAGAACACGTCTCGATTCGCAATTTACCGCTCTTGTTCGAGACGATGGCCGATTATGGAAAAGTGACGAAAGATGCCGATATCCTCGGCGAATATTGCCGCCAAGGCCTGTCCCGTCAATTGACGGACCAAGTCAGCCCGCCGGACGGACCGCTCTACGTCGTCACACTCGGTGGCCAGACCGAACAGCTCATTCAAGACGCCGTTCAAAAAACCGAGTTCGGCAACTATTTGGCGCTCGACCCGGAACAGGCGCGCGAGATTATCGAACGCTCGGGTGAGCAACTGTCGATGTTCGAACGCTACGGGGCTTCGGCCGTCATTTTATGCTCGCCGACGATTCGTTTGTTCGTGAGACAACTGCTCGAACGATATTATCCGGACGTACCGGTTCTCGCCTACAACGAGCTGCTCAGCTCGATTGAAGTGAAAAGTATTGGGGTGATTTAAATGCAAATCAAAAAATATACCGGCAAGACGATGGCGGAAGCGATGGCGAAAGTCAAACAGGAGTTTGGTGACGACGCCGTGATTTTGAACTCCCGTCAAGTGAAAAAAGGCTGGCTCGGCCTGTTCGCATCGCAACACGTCGAGGTCATCGCCGCGCTCGAGAAAGCACCGCTCGCTGTCAAACCGCGTGCCGCGACGAAACCCGTCGCACCATCGAAGCCTGTGAAGGCTACGACGCGTCCACCGCAACAAACGAACGAATCAAGTCAGGCGGCGACCGTGTCGACGTCGAGACGGTTGCCCGCAGCGCTGGCGCATGTCGAATCACTGCTCGCCTCCGAGTCGTTCCGTGGTGAGACGTGGGACGAAGCGATCAACGAGCTGTATTACACGACAAAATCGGTGGAAGTCGTCGAACGCTACGTGCGTGATCAAATCCGGAGTTCCTTCTTGGCTGTCCCCGAACCGAAACGGTATATGATGCTCGTGGGTCCGACCGGGGTTGGCAAGACGACGACGCTCGCCAAACTTGCCGCTCACTACAAACTCGAGCATGGGCTCTCGGTCGGTCTCATCACGACGGACACGTACCGGATCGCGGCAATCGAACAATTGAAAACGTACGCCGAGATTTTAGACATCCCGGTCGAGGTCGCCTACGACTTCAATGACTTCAAACGAGCGAAACAACTGTTCGCACGGAAAGACATCATCTTGATTGATACGGCCGGTCGCAACTTCCGCGACGAGGCGTACGTCGAACAGTTCGAGCGACATCACGATTTCTCGGAAACGAGCTTGTCGCTCGTCCTCAGCTTGACGTCGAAGATGCGGGATATGGACATGATCTATCGCCAATTCGAACCGTTGCCGCTCCAGTCGCTCATCTTCACGAAAGCCGATGAGACGAGTGACATTCACGCGATGTATCGGATGGTTCGCGAGAGCGGACTGCCGGTCGCTTGGCTGACGGATGGACAAGAAGTGCCGGACGACCTTGTCGCCGGAGAGCCGGACCAATTGACGGATCGTTTACTTGAGAAAGAAGGGTGGACCCAATGGACCAAGCAAGACGTCTGAGGGCGAAAACGGAGACCGCACCGACGACAATCGCTTTTGCGAGCGGGAAAGGCGGGGTCGGTAAAACGAACGTCTGCGTCAATACGGCCATCGGTCTCGTCGAGCTCGGGAAACGTGTCTTGATCGTCGACCTCGACATCGGGATGGCAAACGTGCACATCTTATTGAACGCGTCGCGGTCACGAACGATGATGGATTCGGTAAAAGCGCGAATTCCGCTCGCCGCCTCGGTTCAGAAAGACGTGCATGGTGTCGATATATTACATGGGGGAAGTGGGCTCGACGAACTAGTCCAATTCTCACATGCAGATATGCAATTTTTTATGCGTGAACTCGAAGTGCTGACCGAATACGATTATGTGTTATTCGACATGGGGGCCGGTGCGACAGACACGTCGCTCCAGTTCATCGAGGGATGCGATGAGATGTTCCTTATCTTGACGCCTGAACCGACCTCGCTCATGGATGGATATGCCTATACGAAGCTCGTTCATCGTCAAAGTCCGGACTTACCGCTCGGTGTGATCGTCAATCGGGCCCAATCGGGTGAAGAAGCGCTGCAATGTTTTGAACGAATGGAAGTTGCATGTGAGCAGTTTTTAAAGAAATCGATTCGATTCCTCGGGTATTTACCAGATGACGCCACGGTCAGACGAGCGGTCATCGCCCAAGTCCCGTTTTACCATCTGGACCGGAAGAGTGACATCAGTTGGCGGCTTGAACGGATTTTAACAACATTGACCGGGACGCCACCGAAACCGCGTCATTTTATGGAACGCTTGATGGGGAACTTGAAACGTCAGTGGAACCGAGTCTAACGACAGGGAGGCATTATAGATGGACGTGAACGAATACTTAGGATTGTTTTTAGACGAATCTCAAGAACATATCCAATCGGTTAACACCCAGCTGTTGAAACTAGAACAGACGGGCAGTCAGGAAGCGATTCAAGAGATTTTCCGCTCGGCACACACGCTCAAAGGGATGTCGGCGACGATGGGATACGAGAGTGTCGCCAACTTGACGCATGAGATGGAGAGCGCGCTCGATTTGGTTCGAGCCGGAAAGAAAGAGAGCAACCAGTTGTTGCTCGATACGATGTTCTCGGCAATGGAACAAATCGAAGAGATGATCGCTGATATCGAGACGGGAGGCAGAGGCGCAAACATCGATGTGACGGCGACAGTGTCCGCGTTCCAGTCATTTATCGGTAGCACTCCGAAAGCAGTCGCGGTGGTCGATGAGACGGTCTTCACGGCCGACCTATATACCGATTCGGTCATCACGCAAGCGAAAGAGACCGGCTTCGAAGCGTTCCAACTTCATGTGAAGCTATCGGATGCCGTCGTGTTGAAAGCGGCGCGCGCCTACATGGTGTTCGATCGCCTCCAAGAACTCGGCGAAGTCGTCCGGACGGTTCCTGAGACCGAGGCGATCGAGCAAGAACAGTTCGATCTCTCATTTGACGTCTTGTTCGTATCTCAGGAGTCAGCGGACGTGATTGAGCATGCCGTGTCCCAAGTGTCGGAAGTCGAGCACGTCCAAGTGACACTTTACACGAGTGCGGCGGCCGGTGCGCCGGAAGTCGCCGTCAGTGCCGAGAGCGTCGCCGTGGCCGAAGTGAAACCGAAAGCGGTGGAGGCGGACGAACCGAAAGAACAGGCCGTCGCACAAGCGAAGACGATTCGTGTCAACTTAGAGCGGATCGATCGTCTGATGAACTTGTTCGAAGAATTCATCATCGATCGCGGTCGTCTTGAGCGGCTCGCCGACGAAGTCGGTCAACCTGAACTGAACGAAACGGTCGAGAAAATCAAACGCGGTACGAACGAACTTCAATCGCTCGTCTTGACCCTCCGCATGATGCCGATCGAGCAAGTGTTCAATCGCTTCCCGCGCATGGTGCGTTCGGTCGCGAAAGATATCCATAAAAAAGTCCAACTCGAGATCACCGGTGCTGAGACCGAGCTCGATCGGACAGTCATCGATGAGATCGGTGACCCGCTCGTCCATTTGATTCGTAACGCCATCGACCACGGCATCGAGTTGCCGGAAGTCCGCCTCGAAGCCGGGAAGCCGGAACAAGGTCGACTCGCGCTTCGCGCTTACCATGGCGGCAACCGTGTCTTCATTGAAATCGAGGATGACGGGGCAGGGATCAATGTCGATAAAGTCCGCTCAAAAGCACTCGAACGAGGCGTCATCACGCCTGAAGAAGCGACGGCGATGACGGACAACGAAGTAGCCATGCTCATCTTCGCACCTGGATTCTCGACGGCAGACGTCGTCACCGATCTTTCAGGTCGCGGCGTCGGACTAGACGTCGTCAAAAACAAAATCGAATCGCTCGGCGGGGTCGTCACGCTCGAGACGGTCGTCGGACAAGGGACGAAATTCCAAGTCAGCTTACCACTCACGCTCTCGATCATCTCGGCGATGCTCGTACAAGTCGGCGATGAGACGTACGCCGTTCCGCTGTCATCGATTCTCGAGACGACGCTCCTCGACGAGGCCGATATATTGACGGCCCATCGCGAACGCGTCTTCGACTTCAGAGGTCAGCTCGTCCCGCTCGTTTATTTGAAAGAAATGTTCGCGATCGAAACGGAAACGAAGACGCAATTCCCGGTCGTCGTCGTCCGCAAAGGAAACAAGCTCGTCGGTGTGGTCGTCAATGACTTGATTGGCCAACAAGAGATCGTCATGAAGCCGCTCGGAACTTATCTCGAGGGCATCCCGGCCATCTCTGGTGCGACGATACTCGGAGACGGGCGTGTCGCCTTGATTGTCGACAGCAACGATCTGTTCTAAGGAGGAAGAAGGATGGAACAAAAATGGGTAGTCTTTTCATTGGGATCGAACACATACGGAATCGATGTCCAGTCGGTCCGCTCGATTGAACGGGTACAGCCGGTCACACGCGTCCCGAACGCGCCCGCTCACGTCAAAGGTGTCATCAATCTGCGCGGGGTCGTCACACCGGTCATCGACCTTCGGCTCCGTCTCGGTTACGAGGCAGTCGAACCGACCGAAGAAACACGGATTTTGATCGCTTCACTCAATCAAGGCGATGCCGGCTTTATCGTCGACCGGGCCAACGAGGTCGTGGAAAGTGAAGACGTTCGCATCGAGCCGATTCCGGAGTCGAGCCGAGACATGTTGTCGGCTCACTTGACGGCGATCGCCAAGGGCGAGGACAAATTGTTCTCGCTCCTCGATGCCAACGCATTATTCGAGGAACAGCATGCTGAGTGAGTTCGAGCAAGATTTATTGAAAGAACTCGGCAATATCGGTTCTGGCCATGCCGCGACGGCATTGTCGACGCTCTTGGGCAAGCCGGTCACGATCACCGTCTCCTCGGCGGAGATGGAACCGATCACGTATTTGCCGGAACGCGTCGGCGGGCCGGAACGTCACGTGGCGTCCGTCTTGTTGGAGCTCGGCGGTGACATTAGCGGCATGATTCTCATCTTGTTTCCGGTCGATGATGCCGAAACAATGGTCGCTTCCCTCATCGGAAGCACGTTCTCGTTCCAAACGGCGGACGAGCTCGGCCAGTCGGCATGGGAAGAAATCGGAAACATCATGAGCGGGGCTTACGCCCGGGCGCTCGGGGATTGGCTCGATACCCCAATCTCCATCCAAGTCCCGGCGACAGCGGTCGACATGGCGGGTTCGATCGTCGAATTCGTCGTCACGTCGGTCCAACCTGAGGAAGATGCGGCACTCTACATCGATACGACGTTCCGCATCGATGAGAAAGTAAGTGCTGGGCATGTGTTGTTCCTACCGACGCATGGCTCGCTCGAACGGATACAACAGCGGTTGATTGGCCATGGCTGAAGTCATCAAAATCGGCATCGCGGAATGGAAGCAGACGACCGCGCCGAACAAATTGCGAACGGCAGGACTCGGTTCGTGCGTCGGCGTCATCTTGTATGACGTCCGGCTCCAAGTCGCGGCGATGGCCCATGTCATGTTGCCGGATTCGGCGATTGCCCGGAAACACCAAACGGTTGAAGTAGGAAAATATGCGGATACGGCCATCGATGCGCTCGTCGCGTCGTTGAAACGGGCCGGAGCGGGTCGGCTGCAAGCGAAGATGGCCGGCGGTGCCCAAATGTTTCAATTCAAGTATGAGAACGAGGCGATGCGGATCGGTGAACGAAACGCCGAAGCCGTGCGCAACGCACTGAAAGCGCACCGTATCCCGCTCATCGCAGAAGACTGTGGCGGGCATAACGGACGGACGATCGAATTTGATGTGGCGACTTGCGTCCTGTCGATTCGAACGGTCAGCGTAGGAACTAAGGAAATCTAGGGGGGATCGACATGACGACTCAGCTTACCGAGTTGTGGGATCGTTGGAACACTGACCGCGATATGGATACAGCGAATGAACTATTGGCGCACTACGAGTTCCTCATCCATTATCACGTGCAACGAATGATCGTGACGCTCCCGAAGAGCGTCGAACGCGACGAATTGAAAAGTTTGGGTTACATGGGATTGTACGATGCCCTCATGAAATATGATCCAGAACACAACAACAAGTTTGACACGTACGCGGCGTTTCGGATACGTGGCGCCATCATCGATGGGCTGCGGAAAATTGATTGGTTACCGCGTTCGGTGCGTGAACGCGTGAAAAAAATTGATCACATCGCCGAACAACTCGAGCAGAAGTTGCACCGGGCCCCGACAAAAGAAGAACTCGCGAGCGCCTGCGAACTACCGGTGTCGGAAATCGAGAAGGCGATGGCGGAAGGGTACTTCGCGAACATGTTGTCGATCGATGAAGCGGTGACGCTTCAAGAAGAAGGCAAGGTCATGTCCGTCACGTATTTCGACCCTGACTCTGAAAAACCGGAGGATACGCTATTGCAGCGCGAGCTGCTCGACGTGCTGACGACCGAAATCGAGCACTTGTCCGAGAAAGAACGTCTCGTCGTCTCGTTGTTCTACTTCGACGAGTTGACGTTGACCGAGATTGGCGAAGTGTTGGAACTGT
Source organism: Exiguobacterium sp. s7 (assembly GCF_018618195.1). Classification (NCBI taxonomy): domain Bacteria; kingdom Bacillati; phylum Bacillota; class Bacilli; order Caryophanales; genus Exiguobacterium; species Exiguobacterium sp. s7. The sequence goes on from NZ_JACSLO010000001.1 coordinate 264,952, forward strand.
CGACGTCACGTATCTCCCAAATCCATTCCAAGGCGTTAAAGACGTTAAAGCTTGCACTTGGACGTTCGTATTTAGAAGAAAAGACATCGTAAAGGAGGGATGGAGATGACCATCGTATATATCGCAATCGCCTGTATCGTCGCTTACGGACTGCTGATCTTATTTCGTCAAGTCCAGGCGTTGACCGCTCGCGTCACGCAACTCGAGCACGAGAAACGTGAGACCGAGGCCCTCCTGTTGTCGTTCATGGAATCGATGAACGATGTCGTGAAACAACCAGCGTCCTCAAACGAAGAGGTTGCTGGTGCTCAGTCGATCCATGCGGAGCCAAAGCGAGAGACATCGGACGACGATACGCAATCAGCCCCGCACGTGGAGGATGTGTTATTGCACCATTCGGTCCGGGAGACGGCCCGACTCCTCGGAAAAGGCGAAGGAGAAGTCGCCTTATATGCCAAACTTCGTAAAAAGTGAGAGTTGCCGGATTGGCGGACATATGCTATAGTATTTTTTGGTGTTAAACACATCACACACGTCTCGGGATGGTATTCCTCGGTGCCGAAAGGTCGGAATACAACGATGAACGAGGCGGAGGACTTTTTTAAACCACAAGGAGGAAATTTATCATGGCAGTAATTTCAATGAAGCAATTGCTCGAAGCTGGTGTACACTTCGGTCACCAGACACGCCGTTGGAACCCAAAAATGGCGAAATACATCTTCACGGAGCGTAACGGCATCTACATCATCGACCTTCAAAAAACGGTCAAAAAAGTAGACGAGGCGTACAACTTCGTTCGTGAACTCGCGGCAGAAGGCGGAAACGTCCTCTTCGTAGGTACGAAAAAACAAGCTCAAGACACAATCAAAGAAGAAGCACTCCGTTCAGGTATGTACTTCATCAATGAGCGTTGGTTGGGTGGAACACTCACAAACTTCTCAACAATCAAAAAACGTATCAACCGTTTGAAGCAGCTTGAGAAAATGGAAGCTGACGGTACGTTCGAAGTACTTCCTAAGAAAGAAGTCATCATCTTGAAAAAAGAAATGACACGTCTTGAGAAGTTCCTCGGCGGAATCAAGGACATGCCAGGTGTTCCTGATGCCCTCTTCATCGTTGACCCACGTAAAGAGCGGATCGCGATTGCAGAAGCTCACAAATTGAACATCCCAATCGTTGCGATTGTCGACACAAACTGTGACCCAGACGAAATCGACTACGTCATCCCAGCGAACGACGATGCGATTCGTGCCGTTAAATTGCTCACTTCGAAGATGGCAGATGCAATCATCGAAGCGAAACAAGGCGAAGAAGAAGTAGCTGAAGAAGCGGTAGCTCCAGAAGCTGAAGCGACAGAAGCTGAGTAATCAGTCAGACAACAGGTGATAAAGGGAAAGCCTTTTATCACCTTTTTTTAGGACACGTATATAAAGCCTTAGTGCTTTTTCTTAAAAAATTGTAAGTTTTACAAGGAGGAATTTCCGATGGCAGTTACAGCAGCAATGGTAAAAGAACTTCGTGAAAAAACAGGCGCAGGTATGCTCGATTGCAAAAAAGCACTCACTGAAACAAACGGTGACATGCAAGCAGCAATCGACTTCCTTCGTGAAAAAGGGATCGCGAAAGCAGCAGCTAAAGGCGACCGTATCGCAGCAGAAGGTTTGACGGCAGTAGCGGTTGACGGCAACAAAGCTACGCTTGTCGAAGTTAACTCAGAAACAGACTTCGTTGCGAAAAACGAGAAGTTCCAAACACTCGTTTCAGACGTAGCAAAAGCTGTTCTTGCTTCAGGCGCAACGACAGTTGAAGCGGCACTAGCTTCTGAATTCGTAGCGGGTAAAACGCTTGAAACACACATTCAAGAAGAAGCTTCGACAATCGGAGAGAAAATCTCACTCCGTCGCATCGCTGTCCTTGAAAAAGCGGACGATGCAGTCTTCGGCACGTACCTCCACATGGGCGGCCGCATCGGTTCAGTCGTTGTCCTCGACGGTACAACAGACGAAACAGTTGCAAAAGACGTAGCCATGCACGTAGCAGCAGCACGCCCACTTTACGCGACACGCGACGAAGTATCGGCTGAAGAAGCAGATCGTGAGAAGAAAGTCTTGACTGAGCAAGCCCTCAACGAAGGCAAGCCTGCCAACATCGTCGAGAAGATGATTGCGGGACGTATGAACAAGTACTTCGAGGAAATCTGCCTCGTCGACCAAACATTCGTTAAAGACGCTGACTTCAAAGTTGGGAAATACGTAGAGTCTAAAGGCGGCCGTATCAACTCATTCGTACGTTACGAAGTTGGAGAAGGTATGGAAAAACGCGAAGAAAACTTTGCTGAAGAAGTAATGAACCAACTTAAAAAATAATCTGCATCATTCACATGGTGCTATCAAAATTGGGAACACGTCTGTATAACCTTGAGTTAGTTCGTTAAGGGAGCGTGTTCCCTTTTTTCAAGCAAGAGGAGGCAAAGTATGGAACCGAAATATAAGCGAATTGTGTTAAAATTGAGTGGGGAAGCGCTCGCTGGAGATCAAGGGTACGGGATTGACCCGGCCATCGTCAATTCGATCTCTGGGCAAATTAAAGAATTGGTCGCCATGGGCGTCGAAGTTGCCGTCGTCGTAGGCGCCGGGAACATCTGGCGCGGCAAGACCGGTAGCGAGCTCGGCATGGACCGAGCGAATGCGGATTACATGGGCATGCTCGCCACGGTATTGAACTCGCTCGCGCTACAAGATAGCCTTGAAACGAACGGTGTCCAAACACGCGTCCAAACCTCAATCGAAATGCGCCAAGTGGCTGAACCGTACATTCGTCGCCGGGCGATGCGTCACCTTGAAAAAGGTCGCGTCGTCATCTTCGCGGCAGGGACGGGGAACCCGTACTTCTCGACAGACACGACAGCGGCACTCCGCGCAGCGGAGATTGAAGCTGACGTCATCTTGATGGGAAAAAACAACGTCGACGGCGTCTATTCGGCCGATCCGAAACTCGTTCCGGATGCAGTCAAATACGACACGCTCACGTACTTGGACGTCTTAAAGGACGGTCTCCAAGTGATGGATTCGACAGCCACGTCACTATGTATGGACAACCATATCCCACTGATTGTATTCTCATTGCTTGAAGAAGGAAACATCAAACGTGTCGTACTCGGGGAACATATCGGGACGGTAGTAGGAGGAATCAATTCATGAGTGTAAATGACGTATTGAAAACTGCTGAAGAGAAAATGGAGAAAGCCGTTTCCGCGCTGAAGCGTGACTTCGGGACACTTCGGACGGGCCGCGCGAGCGCGTCGATCTTGGACCCGGTTCAAGTCGATTACTACGGCGTACCGACACCGCTCAATCAAGTAGCGAACATCAATACACCGGAAGCACGCCTTCTCTTGATTCAACCATGGGACAAGTCGATGGTGTCTGACGTTGAGAAAGCGATCCAAAAAGCCGACCTTGGTCTCTCGCCGTCGTCGGACGGGACCGTCATTCGTCTCGCCATCCCAGCTTTGACGGAAGAGCGTCGCAAAGAGCTCGTGAAAGTGACGAAGAAATATGCGGAAGAAGCGAAAGTCGCTGTCCGTAACGTTCGTCGTGACGCCAACGAAAACTTGAAGAAGCTTGAAAAAGATGGGGACTTGACTGAGGACGACCTTCGCGGTTACGCGGATGACGTTCAATCGTTAACGGATTCGTATATCAAAAAGATTGATGAATCTGCAGCGACGAAAGAAAAAGAAATCATGGAAGTGTAATCACGGAAGTGGTATACCAAAAAGCTGTGTGGGGACCCTTTTACTGAGAGGGTCCCTCTTTCATACAATCAGGAGGATAGAGTATGTTTAAATGGGTGAATCCTAAAACGAAGACCGAGGCGGAACTGAGCATCCCCGAACACGTCGCCATCATTATGGACGGCAACGGCCGTTGGGCGAAAAAGCGTGGACTCCCTCGCATCATGGGTCACCGGGAAGGGATGAAATCGGTCCGGGAAGCGGTTCGCACCGCCCAAGAACTCGGGATCCGTTCGTTGACGCTTTATGCGTTCTCGACGGAGAACTGGACGCGTCCGGAAGAAGAAGTCAACTTCTTGATGAAATTGCCGAAACAATTTTTAGAGACGGACTTAAAAGAACTGGACGAACAAAACGTTCGCGTCCTCGTCGCAGGTGATGTGTCAAAATTACCGCGCGGCACGCGGGATGCAGTCGATGAGGCTCGTACGCGCACGGCGACGAACACAGGTCTGGATCTCGTCTTTGCCTTAAACTATGGTGGCCGCGACGAGCTCGTACAAGCGATGCGCTATATCGCCAGCGATGTAGCGGCAGGGAAGATCCAACCGGACGACATCGATGACGCCATGATCGGACAGCGTCTCATGACAAATATGCAAGACGTCGATTTGATTATCCGGACGAGTGGGGAACAGCGTCTCTCGAACTTCTTGCTCTGGCAAGGGGCGTACGCTGAACTCCATTTCACAGACGTGTTATGGCCTGAGTTCAAACGAGACCACTTCGTCGAGGCGATCGAAGCGTATAACGCGCGGACGCGCCGGTTTGGTGGGGTGTGACATGAAGACTCGAATTATTACCGGTCTTTGGGCCGGTGCCATTTTTGTCAGCTTGATCGCCCTCGGGGGCAGTCCGTTCGTCATCTTGATGGGTGTGCTCGCCTTGATTGGACTGAGCGAGTTCACGATGATGCGCAATCACAAGTTGACGGCGTTTCCGTTCCTTGTGACGTCGCTCCTTGTAGCCTTCCCGTTCGTATTGATGTTGCTCGAGCGACAGCTTGTCATGGGCGAGATGCCGATGTCGACGAATCAATGGATGGTGCTCGGTTTAATGCTCCTCCTGTTTTGGACGGTCGTCACAAAAAACCGTTTCACGTATGAAGACGCGAGTTTTTATTTTGTATCTGCTGTCTATCTCGTCATCGGTTTCTCTAGTTTTGCGCTCGTCCGTCTTTCGGAGGATGGGCTCGTCAAAGTACTTCTCGTCTTGTTCATGATTTGGGCGACCGACTCGGGTGCTTACTTCACGGGCAAAGCAATCGGTAAGACAAAACTGTGGCCCTCAATCAGTCCGAACAAGACGATTGAAGGGGCGGTCGGTGGGATCATCTCGTCTATCGTCGTCGGTCTCGTCTACGTCCTCGTCGAACCGGTGTTGCCGATTCTCGAAGTATTGGTGCTCGCGGTCGTCGTATCCGTCGTCGGGCAACTCGGGGACTTGGTGCAGTCGGCGTATAAACGTCAATTCAACGTAAAAGATTCGGGTCATCTGTTACCGGGACACGGTGGCATTTTGGACCGCTTTGATAGTATGATCGCGGTATTCACCGTCATCTGGGTATTTAATTTGTTATAAAGGAGTGTCAAGATGAAGCGAATCAGCTTAATCGGGGCGACTGGTTCGATTGGCGTACAGACATGTGACGTCATCGAACAGCACCCCGACTTGTTTGAACTTGAGGCCTATGCCTTCGGAACGAATGTAGATGTGGCCGAGGAATGGATCAACCGCCTGCGGCCGAAATACGTGTCCGCCAAAGACATCGAAGTGCTCGAACAACTCAAACCACGACTTACATACGAACCACTCTTTTTTATCGGACTTGAAGGGTTGATCGAATGTGCGACCGCAGAGCGGGCTGACATCGTCGTCACAGCCGTCGTCGGGGCTGTCGGTCTTGAGCCGACGCTCGCTGCCATCGAGGCAGGTAAAGACATCGCTTTGGCGAACAAGGAGACGCTCGTCACGGCGGGCCATCTCGTCACGGCAGCCGTCAAGAAGCATGGGGTCAGCCTGATTCCAGTCGATAGTGAACATTCAGCCATCTATCAATGTTTGAACGGTGAACGCCGAGAGGACGTCTCGAAAATCATCTTAACGGCATCAGGCGGGAGTTTCCGTGACAAGTCGCGGGATGAATTAGACGGCGTGACCGTCGCAGAGGCGCTCGCACATCCAAACTGGTCGATGGGGGCGAAAATCACGATCGATTCGGCGACGATGTTCAATAAAGGACTCGAAGTCATCGAAGCGCACTGGTTGTTCGATATCGATTATAATGATATTGAAGTGGTGCTACATCGTGAGTCCATCATCCACTCGATGGTCGAATTCAAAGACGCCGCCGTCATGGCGCAGCTTGGAAATCCGGATATGCGGGGACCGATTCTCTATGCGCTCTCAGGCCCGAAACGTCTTGAAATCGACGGGAACAAGCGGTTAAACTTGAGAGAAATCGGAACGCTTCACTTCGCAGAAGCCGACTTGACGCGTTATCCGGCCTTACGCCTCGCGTATGAGGCCGGGCGCGCCGGTGGTTCGATGCCGACGGTGCTTAATGCGGCCAACGAGGCGGCTGTCGAGCTGTTCTTGAACGGGGAGATCGCTTTCCTCGATATCGAACGGATCGTTGAACAAGCGATGGAGACACATACGGTAATTGCAGAACCGACGCTCGAACAGATCCTTCAAGTCGACCGAGCGGTTCGAGAACAAATTCAGCAAGGAAAGTGAAGGTGGGGAATAGACAATGACGACTTTTATCGCCATCGTTTTGATGTTTGGGGTACTCATATCGGTTCATGAATGGGGACACCTCGTCATGGCGAAACGGGCAGGGATTCTCTGTCATGAATTTGCAATCGGGTTTGGACCGAAAATCCTCTCGTTCAGAAAGAATGAGACGCTGTATACGATTCGCTTATTGCCAATCGGTGGGTATGTCAAAATGGCAGGAGAAGATTTTGAGCCGATCGAAGTGAAAGCCGGTCAACACGTCGGGTTACGCCTGACGAACGCTGGCACGGTCGATCGTGTCTACTTCCAGCCGGACCAGGCAAAAGACGTGCACATCGTCGGGACGGTCGACAAGTTCGATTCGATTCGCGAATTGAAGATCCAGTTACTCGTCGATGATGAGGTCCGTGTCTATTCACTTGAACGGGACACGCTTCTCGTCGACCAAGGCATGGAAATTCAAATTGCCCCATACGACCGCACGTTCGGAGCTCAATCGGTATGGAAACGTGTGCTCGCGATTGCAGCCGGCCCAGCGATGAACTTCGTCCTTGCCTTCATCTTGCTTGTCATCGTCGGTCTCGTCCAAGGGACGCCAACGGACGATGGACGAATCGGTACGGTGCAGCCAGATTCGGCTGCAGATCAAGCAGGTCTCATGGCGGGAGATGAAATTGTCTCCATCGAAGGCGAGACGATTGATGACTGGCTCGACCTTCGGACTGTGCTTGCCGACCGGGCTGACACGCCAACCGAAGTGACGTATATTCGGGATGATGCAGAACAAACGGTGACGCTCACGCCGCAAGCGGTCGAACAAAACGGCGAGACGGTCGGGATACTAGGCGTGACGAACGCGCTCGAGCGTTCACCGACGAAAGCCTTCACGACTGGGGCTGAGACGACGTGGACGATGTCGACGCTCATCTTTTCCGCGGTCGGTGATTTGGTTACCGGTCAAGTCGGCGTCGACCAATTGGCCGGACCGGTCGGGATTGTCCGCATGACCGATGAAGTGGCGGCGAGCGGGCTCATCATGCTCCTCAACTGGACGGCACTTTTATCAGTCAACTTGGCCATCTTTAACTTGTTGCCGCTCCCGGCACTCGATGGAGGACGACTCATCTTCCTCTTGTTCGAAGCGGTGCGCGGACGGCCGATCGATCCGAAAAAGGAAGGATTCGTCCACTTTATCGGGTTCGCTTTGCTCATGCTCCTCATGTTGATCGTCACGTGGAATGATATTCAATCATTCTTTAAATAATAAAAGTAAGATCTAATCGGGTTATAGAAGGGAAACGTTGATACCTATGAAACAATCGAGACTGTTCATGCCTACGCTTCGAGAAGTGCCGGCCGACGCAGAAGCCGTCAGCCATCAACTCCTCGTCCGCGGGGGCTTCATGCGCCAAAACGCCGCTGGAATTTATTCGTATCTTCCACTCGGCCACCGCGTGTTACAAAAGATTCAAACGATCATCCGCGAAGAGATGAACCGAGCCGGTGCCCAAGAATTGCTCATGCCAGCGATTCAACCGGCGGAACTGTGGGAAGAGACGGGTCGCTGGGGTATTTATGGTCCTGAACTTATGCGATTGACCGATCGTCACGATCGTCGCTTCGCCCTCGGTGCGACGCACGAGGAACTCATCACGTCGATCGTGCGCGATGAACTCAACTCCTACAAAAAATTACCGGTCAACTTGTATCAGATTCAAACGAAATATCGCGACGAGCGTCGTCCTCGTTTCGGACTGCTCCGGGGTCGTGAGTTCTTGATGAAAGATTCGTATTCGTTCCACGCGACACAAGATGACTTGGACGACGAATACAAGAACATGTATAACGCCTATTCCAACATCTTTGACCGCATCGGTTTAAAATATCGCCCGGTCGTAGCTGACTCGGGTGCCATCGGCGGGAAAGACACGCACGAATTCCAAGCGCTTGCCGATATCGGGGAAGACACGATCGTCTATACGGACACGTCGAACTACGCCGCCAATATCGAGATGGCAGAAACGCTCGACCGCTATGACATGCAAGCGGCCGAAGTGCTTGCCCTCGACAAGGTCGACACGAAAGACAATAAGACGATTGAAGATGTGGCGCGCTTCTTGAACGTCGACACGAAGACGACGATCAAGTCGGTCCTCTTCAACGTCGATGGCGAGACGGTCATGGCCATCGTTCGAGGTGATCACGAGGCGAACGACGTCAAAGTGAAGAACGCCCTCGGCGGACTCGACATCCAAATGGAAGAAGAAGCGACGATCATCGACTTGTTCGGCTGTGAGCCGGGCACGCTCGGACCGATTCATGCACCGGTCAAAGTCGTGGCCGATTACGCCGTCAAATATTTGGTCGACGCGGTATGTGGCGCCAACGAGGCGAACACCCATTATACGCACGTCAACGCCGAACGCGACTTGTCGCATTTGACGTATCATGACCTCCGTTTCGTCGTCGAAGGCGACATGGCACCTGACGAGTCGGGTCCGGTCCGCTTCGCTCGCGGGATTGAAGTCGGACAAGTGTTCAAGCTCGGCACGCGCTATTCAGAAGCGATGGGCGCGACGTTCTTGAACGAAGAAGGTCGGGCCGAACCGCTCATTATGGGTTGCTACGGCATCGGCGTCTCACGCACATTGTCGGCCGTCATCGAGCAACATCATGACGATCGCGGTATCGTCTGGCCGAAGAGCCTCGCTCCGTTCGATGTGCACTTGATTGCCATCAACACGAAAGACGAAGCGCAAGTCGAACTCGCGAACCGTTTATATGATGAGCTGTCATCGACGTACGATGTGTTGTATGATGACCGTAAAGAACGGGCTGGCGTCAAGTTCGCCGATGCTGATTTGATCGGTCTTCCGATTCGTATCAACGTCGGGAAAAAAGCGAGCGAAGGTATCGTCGAAGTGAAAGTACGTGCCACTGGCGAAGTCCTTGAGACGACGGTAGATGAGTTGCCACGTGTGATCACGGCGCAACTGAACGAGGCAAAATGATCGATGAAGGTGACGGTTTCTTGCCGTCACCTTCATTTTTCGACATCGAATGATAAAAGGGGGGACTTCTTACCCGTGGAAGCTAATCAAAAAATGCAATTGCTCTTGACCGATCTCGGCATCACGACCGAGACGGAACAATTCGACGATGCGGAATTGACGCGACTTGTCGTCAACAAGCAGCGCCGGACGTGGACGTTTTATTTCCAGTTGCAGCGCGTGTTGCCGTACGAGGTGTATCAACTGTTCATGAGCCGAATCGAGAGCCGGTACGCGACGTTCGCTGACGAGGTGTACGCGCGTTTCACGACGACCTCAGGCGGTGCCGAACAGGATTATATCGACTATTGGCCGCGTATCGTCAGTGAACTCAGCCAAGTGTCGGGTGCGATGCGCAGTTATTTCGCATCGGTCTCACCACGCTTTGAGCAGAACAAATTGCTCATCCCGGTGCGCTCGGCCCCTGAGGCGAACTATGTCGATAAAGAGTTATGCCAAGAAGTCCAAGCGCTCTATAGCGCCTATGGCTTTATGAAGAAACCTTGCCAAGCGCTGTTCTCGGAGAATGAAGAAGCAAACCAAGCGCTCCGTGAACAAGTCGTGCAAGAAGATTTGGAACAAGCGAAGCTCGCGCTCGCAGCGCAATTCGCGAAGGCGACCGAGACGAACGATGAACCGGTCACCGAGGTACGGATGGGCGCCTTGATCAAAGACGAGATTGTCCCGATCAAGACGATCATCGAAGAAGAACGACGCGTCGCCATCCGAGGTCTCGTCTTCTCGGCCGAACGGAAAGAACTGAAGAGCGGGAAGAAACTGTTCACGTTCAAGATGACAGACTATACCGATTCACTCATCGTCAAAGTGTTCGCACGCGATGACGATGATGACCGGATGCTAAGCGCCGTCAAAAAAGGCATGTGGATCCAAGCGGCCGGCCGGGTCGAGGATGACAGCTTCATGCGCGAACTGTGCATGATGGCATCGCAACTGCAAGAAGTGAAAGTCGAACCGGCCCGTGACGAGTGGGCCGGTGAGAAACGCGTCGAATTACACGCGCATACGCAAATGAGCCAGATGGACGCGGTCACGAACGTGTCGGCGCTCGTCGCCCGGGCGGCCAAATGGGGCCATCGCGCCATCGCCATCACCGATCACGCCGGCGTCCAGTCGTTCCCGGAAGCCTATTACGCCGGGAAAAAGAATGACATCAAAGTGCTGTTCGGGGTCGAGGCGAACGTCGTCAATGACGGCGTGCCGGTCGCGTATCACCCGACCGATGTCCCGCTCGATGATGCGACGTATGTCGTCTTCGACGTCGAGACGACCGGACTTTCGGCCGTCTACAACAAAATCATCGAACTCGCCGGGGTCAAAATCAAAGACGGTGAAATCATCGACCGGTTCGAGGCGTTCGCCGATCCGAAACATCCGCTCTCGGCTACGACGATCGAGCTGACGGGCATCACGGACGACATGGTCCATGGCCAGCCCGATCCCGAAGTCATCGCCAAACAGTTCGTCGATTGGTGCGGGGATGGCATCCTCGTCGCCCATAACGCATCGTTCGATATGGGCTTCTTAGAAGCGACGCTTCGGAGCGGGGGGCACGAGCCGGATGACTATCCCGTCATCGACACGCTCGAACTCGCCCGGACGATTTTACCGACGCTCAAAAACCACCGCCTCAACACGCTCGCGAAGCGATTCGATATCGAGTTGACCCAGCATCACCGGGCCATCTATGATGCGGAGGCGACGGCGTACTTGCTCATGAAACTGCTCGAACTCGCCAAACAGATGTTTGAGATGCAGACGCATCGCTCACTGAACGCGAAAGTCGGAAGCGACGTCTCGAAAATCCGTCCGTTCCATGCGACGATTTATGCGAAAACGAAAAAACCGGGACTTCGTCACTTATACGAACTAATCTCGTTGTCCCACATCGATTACTTGTTCCGGATGGCACGCATGCCGCGCTCGGAAATCGTGAAGCGCCGTGAAGGACTTCTCATCGGTTCGGCGTGTGACAACGGTGAAATTTTTGACGCCGCCCTGAACAAGTCAGACGAAGAGCTTGAGAAGATGATGGCGTTCTACGACTTCATCGAGATTCATCCCCCGGCGCTCTATATGCATTTGATCGATAAAGAAATCGTCGCCAACGAGCTCGAGTTACGGGAAATCATCAAGCGGATCATTCGCGTCGCCGGACAGGCCGGCCTGCCGGTATGTGCGACCGGAAACGTTCATTACCTTGACCGGACAGACCGCTCGTACCGAGAGATCTTGATTCGGACGCAAGGTGGTGCCAACTTCATCAACACGCGGAAAGAACTGCCGCACGCCCATTTCCGGACGACGAAAGAGATGATGGAAGAGTTCAAGTTCCTCGGGGACGAACTCGCCCGCGAAATCGTCATCACGAACCCGAATGCGATCGCCGATCAAATCGAGTCGATTCAAATCATTCCGGACGATTTGTACACGCCGAAGATTGAAGGCGCAGACGATGAGGTCCGGAACATGAGTTACGACATGGCCCGTTCGATTTACGGAGAACAACTGCCGGAAATCGTCGAGGCCCGGCTCGAGAAAGAGCTGAAATCGATTATCGGACACGGCTTTGCGGTCATCTATTTGATTTCGCATAAGCTCGTCAAGAAATCGCTCGACGACGGCTATCTCGTCGGTTCACGTGGTTCGGTCGGCTCGAGTTTCGTTGCGACGATGACCGAAATCACCGAGGTCAACCCGTTGCCGCCGCATTACGTCTGTCCGAAGTGTCAACATTCCCACTTCTTCGACGACGGATCGGTCGGGTCCGGGTATGACTTGCCGGACAAACAATGTCCGGAGTGCGGGACCTGGTATACGAAAGACGGCCACGATATCCCGTTCGAGACGTTCCTTGGTTTCAAAGGGGACAAAGTACCGGATATCGATTTGAACTTCTCGGGTGAATATCAACCACACGCCCACGCCTACACGAAAGTGTTGTTCGGTGAAGAGTATGTGTATCGTGCCGGTACAATCGGGACGATTGCCGATAAGACGGCGTATGGATATGTGAAAGGTTATGCGACCGAGAACGATAAGATTTATCGGAACGCCGAAGTCGATCGGCTCGTCTCGGGCGTCACCGGCGTCAAACGGACGTCGGGACAACACCCGGGGGGGATCATCGTCGTCCCGGATTATATGGACATCGCCGAAATTTCGCCGATCCAATATCCGGCCGATGATAAGTCATCCGAGTGGAAAACGACCCACTTTGACTTCCACTCGATTCATGACAACTTGCTCAAACTCGATATTCTCGGTCACGATGACCCGACCGCGATCCGCATGCTGCAAGATTTATCGGGCATTGATCCGAAGACGATTCCGACAGACGATCCGACGGTCATGAAAATCTTTTCATCGCCGGAAGTACTCGGGGTCACGCCGGAGCAAATCGAATCGAAGACGGGTACGCTCGGCATTCCGGAATTCGGGACGAAGTTCGTCCGGCAGATGCTCGAAGAGACGAAACCGTCGACGTTCTCCGAACTCGTTCAAATTTCGGGACTGTCTCACGGGACAGATGTCTGGATTGGGAACGCGAACGAACTCATCTATAACGGGACGTGTGAATTGAAAGACGTCATCGGGTGTCGTGATGACATCATGGTCTACTTGATTTATGCCGGTTTGGAACCGTCGTTCGCCTTCAAAATCATGGAGTCGGTCCGAAAAGGGAAAGGTCTATCCGAAGACATGGAGACGGAGATGCGGGCCAATGACGTCCCGGAATGGTACATCTCGTCTTGTAAGAAGATCAAGTACATGTTCCCGAAAGCCCACGCCACGGCGTATGTACTCATGGCCGTCCGGATCGCCTACTTCAAAGTGCATCATCCGATTTTGTATTACGCGACGTACTTCACGGTCCGTGCCGGAGACTTCGACTTGTCGGCCATGATCAAAGGGTCACAGGCCGTGCGCAAGGCGATGTCGGATATCCGTGAAAAAGGGTTCGAAGCCACGGCGAAAGACAAAGGGCTTCACACCGTGCTCGAACTTGCGCTCGAGATGTTAGAGCGCGGCATGAAGTTCCAAAACATCGATTTGTATCGCTCGAGCGCGACCGAGTTCTTGATCGAAGGCAACACGCTCATCCCACCGTTCAATGCGGTCGATGGCCTCGGAACGAACGCGGCGAAAGCGATTGTCGAGGCGCGCGCCGAAGGACAGTTTTTATCGAAAGAAGACTTGCGCAAACGGGCCAAGTTGTCGAAGACGATCGTCGAGACGCTCGATACGATGAAATGTCTCGAAGGCCTCCCGGATGAGAACCAACTCTCGTTCTTTGATTTTGGGGTGTAAGTTGCGAAAAACCGGGAAAATATGATATATTGGTATCGAACAATGTTGGATACTACGACGGAAAGGAGTAGGGAACCCTACTCCTTTCTTGTATGTAAAAGCCAGAAGGAGGGATGAGAGTGTCCAAAATAACAGAAGTCGTCGAAGCGATCGCGTTGCCGATCGTGGAGCGTGAGAACATGGAATTGGTCGATGTCGAATTCGTGAAAGAAGGGCCAGATTGGTTCTTGCGCGTCTATATCGACAAGCCGGGGGGCGTCGATTTAGATGATTGCGTCAACATCAACGAACAACTCTCGGAAAAACTAAACGATAGCGATCCGATCGAACAAGCCTATTATCTTGACGTCTCGAGTCCCGGTGCCGAGCGACCACTGAAAAAGCCGACCGACTTTGAACGTGCGATTGGGAAGAACGTCTATATCAAGACGTTTGCCCCGATTGAAGGTGCCAAAGAGTTCGAAGGCATTTTGACGGAATATGACGGCGAGACCGCCGTCGTCGAGACGCGCATCAAGACAAGAAAAAAAGCGATATCGCTACCGGTAGACAAAATTGCACAAGCCCGCCTAGCGGTCACGTTTAGTTAAGGAGAGGTAAAGATGGGGCCACAATTACTCACAACAATCGAACAGATTGCTAACGAAAAAGGAATCGAGAAAGAGATTATCATCGATGCGCTCGAGCAGGCGCTCATTTCGGCATATCGTCGAAACGTCGCCAATCCGAATGAAAACGTAAAAGTTGAATTCGATCAAGTGACTGGTGATATTCGTGTCTTCGCACTTCTCGAAGTCGTTGAACGTCTCTCGCATCCCGAGCAACAATTGTCGCTCGAAGAAGCGCATGAGATTGACCCGAACTACGAGTTAGGGGACTTCCATAAAGAAGAAGTCACACCGAGCGACTTCGGTCGCGTCGCGGCGATGACAGCCAAACAAGTCGTCACGCAAAAGATGCGGGAAGCCGAGCGCGAGCGCATTTATAACCACTTCGTCGATAAAGAAGACGAGATCATGACGGGGATTGTGGAACGGTTCGACCCACGCAACTTGTATATCGGTCTTGAAAACAATATCGAAGCGGTGCTCACACCGAACGAACAGATGCCGAATGAATCGTACCAGATTCATGACCGTATCAAAGTTTACGTGACGAAAGTCGATTCGACGACGAAAGGTTCTGGCGCAGCCATTCAAGTCTCGCGGACGCATCCAGGTCTATTGCGTCGTTTGTTCGAGCTCGAAGTGCCAGAAATCGCGAGCGGTACGGTCGATGTCATGTCGGTCTCACGTGAAGCGGGTGATCGTTCGAAGATTGCCGTCCATTCAGACATCGTCGATCCAGTCGGCGCTTGTGTCGGTCCGAAAGGGCAACGTGTCCAAACGATCGTCGATGAGCTCAACGGCGAAAAAATCGATATCGTTCGTTGGTCGAACGACCCGAAAGAGTTCGTGAAAAACGCACTCAGCCCGGCTCAAGTCGTTGACGTGTACGTCAATGAACCGAATAAGTCGACGACGGTCGTCGTGCCAGACTATCAATTGTCACTCGCCATCGGGAAGCGTGGTCAAAACGCCCGTCTTGCCGCTAAATTGACGGGATGGAAAATTGATATCAAGAGCGAGACGGATGCAGAAGGCATGGACTTGTATGATACGTACGCCGAAAAAGTTGAACCGGAGCCAGAAATTGTTCACAATGAAATGGAACAGACTGACTCGGTTGACGTCGCCCTCGAGCCGACAACGGTGAAAGAAGAGGAATGACCATGAAGCAAAAGAAACTTCCTTTGCGCAAATGTGTGGTCACGCAAGAAATGTTACCGAAACAAGCGTTGATTCGTGTCGTTCGGACGCCGGAAGGTGACGTCGTCATCGATAAGTCCGGTAAATTGAACGGACGTGGAGCGTATTTGTCGAAAGATGCGGATGTGATTCGTTTAGCAGAGAAAAAACGGACACTCGATCATCATTTAAAAGTCAAGACGAGTGACGCGCTTTATGAGCAGCTGCTTCAAGCTGTCACAGGAGCGGAATCATGAGTCAGTGGGAATCATTGTTAGGCCTTGCCGCACGTGCGAGGAAAGTAACGATGGGAGAAGAGTTTGTGTTGAAGGATGTGCGAGCTGGCCGAGCCAAACTCGTCATCCTTGCCGGAGACGCTGGAGCGTCTACGAGAAAACGGGTTACCGACAAGTGTACATCGTATGGTGTTCCATTGATTGAAGTGAGCGACCGATATACGATCGGGGCTGCTTTAGGTAAAGACATGCGAGTCGTCGTGTCTGTGACAGAATCCGGATTTGCGAACAAGCTTAAGCAACTTCTCTCTTAACTATTAACGGAGGTGGATGCTTTGGGAAAACGCGTCTATGAATTTGCAAAAGAACAGAATGTAACAAGTAAACAAGTCATTACTCAGCTCGAGAAAATGAACAAGCCAGTGAAAAACCACATGGCTGTCTTAGATGAGGAGTCGGTCAAGCAACTCGATCGTGTCTTCAATCCTGAGAAATACCGTTCGGCTGACAAGCAAGAAAAGCCAGCTGCAACAAAACCAGCTGAAACGAAGTCTGCCGAGTCAAAACCGGCTGACGCGAAACCTGCTGCCAAGCAAGAAGCACCGAAAGCACGCCCACAAGCGTCTGGCGGTCAAAGCAACCAAGCGGGCAACCGTGGTGGCAACCGCTTCGGCAACAACCGCAACGACAACCGCAACAAAAAAAGCGGTGGTAAATTCAAAGGCAAACCTGCGAAAGCAGCCGTGCCATTGGAAGCGGATCCGAATTCGAAAACGAGTCAACGTAAAGCAGCTCGTTTAGCGCAAGAGTCTGAAATGGGCAACGTCATCAAGTACGATGATGTCCTCAGCGTATCGGACCTCGCTGCGAAGATGGATAAAAAGCCAAACGAGATCATCATGAAGTTGATGGGTCTTGGTGTCATGGCGACGATCAACCAAACGCTTGATGACGAGACGATTGAGTTGCTTGCAACTGAATTCGGTTACGAAGTTGAGAAAGAAGTACTCATCGATGAGACGGACTTTGAAGAAGTGGAAATCGACTTCTCTGAGTACGAGCTTGTTGAGCGTCCTGCTGTCGTCACAATCATGGGTCACGTTGACCATGGTAAGACAACACTTCTTGACTCGATCCGCAACACGAAAGTCGTTGCTGGTGAAGCCGGCGGAATCACGCAGCACATCGGTGCTTATCAAGTTGAAGTCAACGATAAAAAGATCACGTTCCTCGACACACCAGGTCACGCCGCCTTTACGACGATGCGTGCCCGTGGAGCCGAAGTGACAGATATCGCAATTATCGTTGTCGCAGCGGATGACGGCGTGATGCCACAGACAGAAGAAGCCATCTCACATGCGAAAGCGGCAAACGTGCCGATTATCGTCGCCGTGAACAAAATGGATAAAGAAGGCGCAAACCCTGACCGCGTCAAACAAGAATTGACAGAGTTCGGTCTCGTACCGGAAGAGTGGGGCGGCGAAACGATTTTCGTACCGATCTCAGCTTTGAAAGACGAGGGGATCGATGAGTTGCTCGAGATGATCTTACTCGTATCAGAAGTCGAAGAGTACAAGTCGACGCCTGAAATGCCAGCTCGCGGTTCGGTCATCGAAGCGAAGCTCGATAAAGGCCGCGGTCCTGTCGCCACGCTTCTCGTTCAACACGGGACACTCCGGATCGGTGACTCGATCGTCGTCGGCAGCACGTTCGGACGCGTCCGGGCCATGGTCAACGATATCGGTCGTCGTGTGAAAGAAGTCGGTCCATCGACGCCAATCGAGATCACAGGATTGAACGATGTCCCACAAGCCGGGGATCAGTTCATCGTATTCGAAGATGAGAAAAAAGCACGTGCAATCGGAGAAAAACGTTACCAACGTTACCTCGAATCACAGCGTCGCGAATCGGCTAAAGTTAGTCTTGATGACTTGTTCAGCCGCATTCAAGAAGGCGAAGTCAAAGATTTGAACGTCATCATCAAAGCAGACGTTCAAGGTTCGGCTGAAGCACTCGCTGGTTCACTCCGCAAAATCGACGTCGCAGGCGTTAAAATCAACATCGTCCACCAAGGTGTCGGTGCAATCACAGAAGGTGACGTCATTCTCGCTTCGGCGGCAAATGCGATCATCATCGGATTCAACGTTCGCCCAGATGGTAACGCCCGGTCGATGGCCGAGCAAGAGCATGTTGAAATGCGTCTGCACCGCATCATCTATAACGCGATCGATGAAATCGAGAGCGCGATGAAAGGGATGCTCGACCCTGAGTTCGTTGAAGAAATCACAGGACAAGTTGAAGTCCGTGACGTCTTTAAAGTCTCGAAAGTCGGTACGATTGCCGGCTGTTACGTCACAGAAGGTAAAATCTCACGCGACGCCGGCGTCCGCATCATCCGTAACGGGATTGTTGTGTACGAAGGAAAACTCGATACGCTCCGCCGTTTCAAAGACGACGTCAAAGAAGTCGCGACAGGTTACGAGTGTGGGATTAAAGTAGAGAAGTTCGACGACATCAAAGTAGAGGACGTTATTGAAGCGTTCATCATGAAAGAAGTCGAACGTAAATAAAGCGAGGAGGGAACACGTATGAACATTCGTGCCCAACGCGTCGCAGAGCAGATGCGTAAAGAGATTACAGATATCTTGCTCCGTGAAGTCAACGACCCACGTACGAAGAACGCTACAATTACAAGTGTCGATGTGACAGGAGATTTGCAGCAAGCGACAGCCTACTACACGGTGCTCGGAGACGACGCCGAAGTGAAGGCTGAGACGCAAGCTGGTCTCGATAAGGCGAGCGCATTTATTCGCCGCGAGATCGGGAGCCGCATCCGTCTTCGGAAAACGCCAGAATTGTCGTTCGAATACGATTCATCGGTCGCATATGGTAGCCATATCGATTCATTGATTCGTGACTTAAATCGGAACGACCAATAAATTGAAGGGGGGACTCGCGTCTCCCCTTTTTTGATGGGAGGAATCCAGATGGAACCAACAGGTGTATTGATTTTAGATAAAGACAGCGGCATGACGAGCCACGACTGCGTGTTCAAGCTCCGTAAATTGTTCCAAACGAAGAAAGTCGGTCATACCGGCACGCTCGACCCCGAAGTGACCGGTGTCCTGCCGATCTGTCTCGGCCGGGCGACAAAGCTGTCACGTTTTCTGACCGATGAAGGCAAACGGTACGCCGCCGAGATTACAATCGGGACGGCGACGATGACCGAGGATGCCCATGGCGAGGTCGTCGAGACGCGCGAAGTCGGTCCGGAGGCGTTCACTGCTGCAGACATCGATCGCGTCCTCGAGACGTTGACAGGAAAGATCGAGCAAATCCCACCGTACTTCTCTGCCGTCAAAGTGAACGGCAAGAAATTGTACGAATACGCCCGAAAAGGTCAGACGGTGGAACGACCGCGCCGTATCGTCGAGATTCATCGCCTCGTCCGGACGAATGACCCGGTCATCGAAGACGGTGTCTGCCGTTTCCGTGTCGACGTCGAGTGCGGCAAAGGCACATTCATCCGGACGCTCGCCGTCCAAATCGGGGAGCGTCTCGGCTATCCGGCCCATATGAGCGACCTGCGGCGGACGCGGTCTGGTTCTTTCGAGGAGACGGCCGCTGTCACGTTGCAACAACTCGCCGACCTCGAGACGGTCGAGGAACGCATGAACCACCTCATCCCGCTCGAAGAGGTCATCAAGCGTTGGCCTGCCATAACGATTCCGGCCAATCGGGAGCGGTATATTCGAAACGGGGGACGTTTGAACGACGTCTCGCTCGAATTTGAACTGTTTACTGTCTATAATGAAGAAGGAATTCCACTTGCCCTCTATCGACGGCTTGACGGAACAACAGACGCAAATGTCGAGGTCATGTTGACCATCGACTAAAGGGGAGATTGAAGTATGGAAACGATCCATCTGACGTATCCTGAGACACCAGACCTGGTCCCTTCGGTCATGGTGCTCGGATTTTTCGACGGCGTCCACACCGGACATCAGGCCGTGATTCGGCATGCACAGGCGCAAGCGAAACAGCTCGATGTACCCGTGACCGTGATCACGTTCGACCCGCACCCGAAACAAGTGCTCTCAAACAAACCGGATGCGGTCCGTTATATCACACCGCTCCAGCGGAAATTGAACCGAATTGCCGGACTCGGTGTCGAACGGTGTATCGTCATCACGTTCACGAAAGAGTTGGCGAGCCTGTCACCGCAACAATTCGTGGATGACTATTTGATCGGTGCCGGTGCGGTCCACGTGACGGCAGGATTCGACTACTCGTATGGTAAATTCGGTGAGGGGACGATGGAGACGCTGCCGTATCATGCGCGTGGTCGCTTCACGACCTCGGTCGTCGCCGAGCAGACGAGCGGCGGCGAAAAAGTGTCGTCGACACGGATTCGTCAATTGCTCGGTGCCGGAGACGTCGATGTGGCGAGCGAATTGCTCGGTACGCCGTACGTCATCTGCGGGGAAGTCATCCATGGGGACGCCCGGGGCCGGACGATCGGCTACCCGACGGCGAACGTCGTCATGGACGCCTCGTATGTCATGCCGCGTCTCGGTGTCTACGCGACGCGTGTACGGCTTCAGGACGGCCGGACGTTCGACGCGATGACGAACGTCGGGCGGCGGCCGACGTTTTATGCGACCGGTGACGTCTCGATCGAGAGCCACTTGTTCGATTTCTCAGAGGATCTATACGGGCAACTGATCGAGATCGAATGGATGCATTACTTGCGTGACGAGCGGGCGTTCGACGGACTCGACGCACTCATCGCTCAACTCAAGCAAGATGAGACAGCCGCCCGGGCAATCCTGTCTTGACTTTGAATGGGTGGTACGGTATCCTAATTTGGTACGCAAAGTACACCGCTTCGCTTGGCTGGACGATTCACCAACGACGGCTCGGCAACGCGGCAATTTTCTATTAAATGGAGGTGGAGAGGCAATGGCACTCTCAAAAGAACGTAAAAACGAAATCATCGCGGAATACGCGACAAAACAAGGTGACACTGGTTCACCGGAAGTTCAAGTTGCAGTATTGACTGAACAAATCAACACTTTGAACGATCATCTTCGTACACACAAGAAAGACCACCACTCACGTCGCGGTCTTTTGAAAATGGTTGGACGTCGCCGTAACTTGCTTACGTACCTTCGTAACAAGGACGTTACACGTTACCGTGAATTGATTCAACGCCTTGGTCTCCGTCGTTAATCCGAACGGACCATGTGACGGACTGGGACACTTGTTCCTAGTCCGTTTCTTCTTTTTTGGGAGGAAAATCATTAGACATTCATATGAATGAGTTACATAATAAACTAGATAAGGTTTGAGAGGAGAATGTTCATGTTAGGTACGAAACAAGTCTTTTCTACTGAATGGGGCGGTCGTCCGCTATCTGTAGAAGTCGGGCAACTTGCGAAACAAGCAAACGGCTCGGCACTCGTCCGTTATGGGGACACGGTCGTGCTCGCCACGGTCACAGCATCGAAAGCGCCGAAGGATTTAGATTTCTTCCCGCTCACGGTCAACTATGAAGAAAAATTATACTCGGTCGGTAAAATCCCAGGAGGTTTCCTCCGTCGGGAAGGACGTCCTGGAGAGAACGCGATTTTGACATCACGTCTCATCGACCGTCCGATCCGTCCGCTTTTCCCTGACGGATTCCGTCACGATATTCAAGTGATGATTTACGTCATGTCGAACGATCCAGACTGCTCGGCTGAAATGGCCGGTATGCTTGGAACGTCGATCGCACTCTCGATTTCGGACATCCCGTTCGACGGGCCGATCGCCGGAGCGACAGTCGGACGTGTCAACGGTGAGTTCGTCGTCAACCCGACGACAGCTCAACTCGAACAGACGGACCTTGAGCTCCAAGTCGCCGGAACAGCAACTGCGATCAACATGGTTGAAGCAGGCGCGAACGAAGTACCGGAAGACGTCATGCTCGAGTCAATCTTGTTCGGTCACGAAGAAATCAAGAAATTGGTCGCGTTCCAAACAGAGATCGTCGAAGCTGTCGGGAAACCGAAGTTCGAATATACGGTATCGAAGTTTGATGACGCTTTGTCGGCTGAGCTCGAAGCAGCACGTCCAGAAATCAACGCCGCGGTTCAAGTCGAAGAGAAGCATGCACGTGACGCAGCAATCAACGAAGTGATTGCCAAATACGTAGCTGCATACGAAGAATCCCTCGCTGACGAACCGGCCAAGTTGAAAGAAGTATCTGGCATCTTGAACAAGTTCGTCAAAGACGAAGTCCGCCGTTTGATCACGGTCGACAAAGTTCGTCCGGACGGTCGTCGCCCGGAAGTCATCCGCCCGCTCGCATCAGAAACGGGCTTGTTGCCACGCGCCCACGGCGTTGGGTTATTCACACGTGGACAAACACAAGTCATGTCGGTCGCGACACTCGGCGTCATCGGAGATGCTCAAATCATCGACGGCATCGGGTTAGAAGAGAACAAGCGCTTCATGCACCACTATAACTTCCCGCCGTTCTCGGTCGGAGAAGCTCGCCCGGTGCGTGCGCCAGGTCGTCGTGAAATCGGTCACGGTGCCCTCGGAGAACGTGCACTTCTTCCAATCATCCCGAAAGAAGCCGACTTCCCGTACACGATTCGTCTCGTCTCGGAAGTACTCGAGTCGAACGGTTCGAGTTCACAGGCGTCAATCTGTGGTTCGACACTCGCCCTCATGGACGCAGGTGTGCCGATCAAGGCACCAGTTGCCGGGATCGCAATGGGTCTCATCATGGAAGGCGAACACTATACGGTCCTCACTGACATCCAAGGTCTCGAAGATCATCTCGGAGACATGGACTTCAAAGTAGCAGGAACGAAAGACGGGATCACGGCGCTCCAAATGGATATCAAAATTGCCGGGATCACGCGTGAGATCTTGGAAGAGGCACTCGAACAAGCACGTTCAGGCCGTCTCCATATCTTGAACCATATGCTCGAGACGCTCGACGCACCGCGTCCACAGTTGTCGAAGTATGCACCGAAAATCGTGACGATGACGATCAATCCGGACAAGATCCGCGACGTGATCGGACCGGGCGGGAAGATGATCAACAGCATCATCGACCAAACGGGTGTCAAAATCGATATCGAGCAAGACGGTACAGTCTTCATCGCGTCGACCGATCAAGAAGGCATCGACATGGCGATGGCGCTCATCGGCGACATCGTCCGCGAAGTCGTCGTCGGCGAAGAGTTCGATGCGACGGTTCGTCGTATTGAGAAATTCGGCGCTTTCGTTGAGTTGTTCAAAGGCAAGGACGCGCTCGTCCACGTCTCTGAGTTCAGTCTTGATCGCGTCGCGAACGTCGAAGACGTCGTTAAACTCGGTGATACAATTAAAGTCCGCGTAACGGAAATCGATGACAAAGGCCGAGTCAATGCCTCGCACAAAGTGCTCATCCTTGAAGGATTGTCACCGGAAGAACGCGAAGCATACGAAGCGAAACGTAAAGCGCAGCGCGAGAGCCGTCCACCACGTGACAGCCGTCCGCCGCGTCGTGACGGAGACCGTCGTCCGCCACGCCCGACAAACTAATCATGATGGCCATCGTCTGGTGCGATGGCCTTTTTCATAGGAGTGATAACATGGAATGGATCACATTAGACAACGGCGTCCGCATCGTGATTGAACCGATGGCGGATGTCCGCAGCACGTCGACCGGTGTCTTTATTAAAGCCGGCACTCGGACCGAAGATATGACCGAGATCGGCATCAGCCACTTGATTGAACATATGTTATTCAAAGGAACAAAGACGAGAACGGCAAAAGAGATCGCGTCGTTCTTTGATGAACTTGGCGGAAGCGTGAACGCGTTCACGTCAAAAGATCATACGTGCTATTACGTGAAGACGCTTGACGAGCACGCGGTCATCGCCTTCGATGCGCTCGCCGACATGCTATTCGATTCGTTGTTTGATGAGACGGAGCTCGAGAAAGAAAAGCGGGTCGTCTTAGAAGAGATTAAAATGTATGAGGACACCCCGGAAGATCTCGTCCACGAGCTGCTCGCGAAAGCCGTCTATAAAGATGATATTCTTGCCGAACCGATTCTCGGGACGGAAGCGAGCGTCCTCGGACTATCTCGGGAGCAATTGCTCCGCTACGTCGCTTCGACGTATACAGGCAACCGTGTCGTCGTCTCAATCGCCGGCCACGTGCCGCAAGAGTTGGTCGAGGCGGTCACGAGAAGGTTTGCCGACCTTCCATCAGGGGAATCACCGAAAGAATCGACGACGCCGATCTTGTATAGCGACGTGGTGAAAAAACAGAAAGAGACGGAGCAAGCGCACCTGTGCTGGAACTTCGAGGCGATTGCCGCCAAAGACGATCGATTGCCGCATTTGGCCTTGTTGAACAATGCGATCGGGGCGACGATGTCGTCACGGCTGTTCCAGTCGATTCGAGAAGAGGAAGGCCTCGCCTACTCGATCTACTCGTACTATACGACGTTCGACGACCACGGGACGTTCACCATTTATATCGGAACGTCACCAGAAACGCTCGCGCAAGTCGAGACGATCATGACGCGTGAGCTCGAAACGTTAAAAGCGGATGGGCTGTCCGATGAGGAAGTCGAGAAAGGGAAACGACAACTGAAAGGGTCGCTCGTCCTTGGGAACGAGAGCACGAGCGCACGGATGAACCGCAACGGGCGCAACCTCGTCCTGCTCGATGAAGTCGAGGATTTGAACGAAGTGCTCGACAAAGTTGATCGCATTGAAACGCGTGACGTCAACACCCTCATCAATGAGGTGCTCGGCCACGCCCCTGCCAAATCATATGTCCTTCCGTCCGAAGACTGACTTGAAACCGAATTGTAAGTTCTCTACACTGATTAAGAGGTATTCTTTACTTTGGACAGGAACAGGTGAAAGAAGGGAAAGACTTGAACTTAACGGATTTAGCTAACCACATACAATTAATTAATCAACCAAACCTACAAGGCATCACGGTGACCCATGTGACGACCGACTCGCGCGAAGTCGTCCCGGGGACGCTGTTCGTCGCCATTAAAGGCTATACAGTCGACGGTCACGACTACGCTGATTTAGCAGTCACTAAAGGCGCAGTCGCCGTCGTCAGTGAACGGCCACTCTCTTTGAGTGTGCCGAACTTGATCGTGCGTGACAGCACGCGTACGGTCGGTCTATTGGCGTCCGCGTTCTATCAATATCCGTCTGAGCAGATGCGTCTGTTCGGGATCACGGGAACGAACGGCAAGACGACGACGACGACCATTTTACGTGATGTTCTCACCGAGCTCGGACATAGCACCGGCTTGATTGGCACGGTCGAGGTACGCATTAACGATACGGTCGTCCCGAGCAAAAACACGACACCGCAAAGCTCTGAGCTGCAACAGTTGCTCGCCCGGATGCACGAAGAAGGCGTCACCGATGTGATGATGGAAGTGTCATCGCACGGACTCGAACTCGGTCGCGTCATCGGTACGGACTTCGATATCGTCGGCTTCACGAACTTGACGCATGACCATCTCGATTTCCATGGTACGTTCGAAAACTATGCGCGGGCGAAAGGCTTATTGTTCGCTCAACTCGGACAGATGGCGTCGCGTCACAAAGTTGCCGTGTTGAACGCGGATGATCCGTACAGCAAGCTGTACGAGACGATGACGGGCGCCCGAGTGATCACGTATGCAATCGACGAGATGGCCGATGTGACGGCATCAGATATCGTTCAGACGCTGTCAGAGACGAGTTTTAGCCTCAACTACCAAGGGGAGAGTCATCCGTTGACCGTTCAATTCATCGGAAGGTTCAACGTGTACAACATCTTGCTCGCGACCGGGTGTTTGATCGCTGCCGGCTATCGTTTGCCCGAGATCGTCCAGGCACTCGAGTCGATTCATCCTGCCAAAGGGCGGATGCAACGTCTCGACGTACCAGGGTATAACGTCTATGCGGACTATGCGCATACACCGGATGGCATCGAGCAATGCTTGAAATCACTCGTCGGTGTCCCGAAAGAGAAGATTGTATTCTTGATCGGTACAGGCGGGAACCGTGACGTTACGAAGCGGCCGACGATGGGAGAGATGGCCTCGAAATATGCGGGGACGGTCGTCATCACGACGGATGACCCGCGTTTTGAAGCGTACGACTCGATCACGAGCGGAATCGCCGCCGGGATGACCCACGATAATTTCGTCGAGATTGGGGACCGGGAAGAGGCTGTCCGTTATGCGGCTCGGTTGGCCGAACCGGACAATATCGTCGTCTTGGCCGGAAAAGGGCATGAGAAATATCAAATCATCGGTAATGAGAAAATTCCGCTAGATGAAGAAGCAATCGTCCGAGCGACAATTTTGAAGACGGAGGAAATATGATTTATGGCAGTACAACCGATCACCTTGACAGAGAAAGAGCATGACGATTTCGTCAAAACACACGACCGTGGGGACTTGCTTCAGCTTTCGAGTTGGGCCGACGTCAAACGACAAAACGGCTGGTTCGCCGAGCGGGTCGCCGTCGCGAACGATGGGGTGACGAGCGGGGTGGCATTACTCTTATTCAAACGTGTGCCGAAGCTCCCGTTCACACTCTGCTATGCGCCACGCGGCTTCGTCGTCGACTATGACGATGTGGCTTCTTTACGGGCATTGACCGAGGAGGCGAAGCGGGTCGCCAAGGCGAACAAAGCGATCGTCGTGAAAATCGATCCGAATATCGATCGAGATGAAGTGCCAGGTCTATTGACCGAGATGGCGAGTCTCGGCTTCGCCCATAAAGGATACGGCGGTGGGTTTGATTACGCCCAACCGCGGTTCACGATGGAGACGGATTTACGCCCGAGCGAGAAAGACATCTTCAGCAAATTCCATCATAAATTCCGCTATAACGTTCGTTTGGCCGAACGGAAAGGGATCGTCTGCACGGAAGTCGGGCGCGACGGGCTTAAGACGTTCGCCGACTTGATGAAAGTGACGGGCGAGCGTGACGGTTTTGCCATTCGTGGACTTGACTATTTCGAGAACCTATACGATTGTCTGCAACCTGATGACGCCCGTTTGTTCTTGACGAAACTCGAGCCGAAACTCGCACTCGACCAACAGATGGCCACGCTCGAAAAAGCGGAGCGTGACCTTGGGAAAATCGAACGGTCACTCGAGACGGAAACGGTCGAGAAGAAACGGACGAGCTTGTTGAACCGTCAAAAGCAGACACGTGAGCAAATCGAGAAGATTCAAGCCGCGTTACCTGAACTGACGGAGTTACATGAGAAATACCCGAACGGTCTCGTCTTGTCGGGCGGTCTGTTGACGCTTGCCGGACGACGCTCGTATTATCTGTACGGGGCATCCTCGAACGAGTTTCGTGAGTTCATGCCGAACCACCTTATGCAATGGACGATGATGCAAGCAGCCAAGGCGAGCGGGGCCGAACGCTACGATTTCGGTGGCGTATCGGGTAGCACGGAGCCTGATGACGAGTATGCAGGGCTTTATGCGTTCAAGTCGGGCTGGGGAAGCGATTTGATCGAAAAAGTCGGCGAGTTCGACCTCGTCTTGAATCGTCCGCTCTATTTCGCCCTCGAGACGGGATTACCGCTCGTCAAAGGACTCCGTAAACGGTTGCGCCGATGAAATGGACCGGCGTTTTGACGTTCGCGATGACGGCGTTTTTAGTCGGAATCTTTTTAGCGTACACGTTGTCACGTCCGGGCCCGATGCCATGGGTCGATGAACCGACATTTGAAGCGGGAATGTGTGAACGCAACCCGGGCTCGGAAGATGTCGTCGTCGAGCGAAGTGAAAAGGCGTTCGCGAAGCTTCATCCGCACGTCCGCGAGCGGAGCGAGTCGTTCGTGCGTCTGGCCTACTCTTGCCTCGGCCTCGAGGTCCGTCTGACGTCGGGGTATCGGTCGGCCGATGAGCAGAACGCGCTCTATGCCCAAGGGCGCTCGAAACCAGGACAAGTCGTGACGAACGCCAAGGCGGGACAAAGTTACCATAACTATGGGCTCGCCGTCGATTTCGTCATCATCCACAATAACCGTGCCGATTACAATCTCGAGTCGGACCACAACCGATCGGACGAACCCGATTGGCAAGAGTTAGGAGAACTCGGCAAAGCACTCGGCTTCGAATGGGGCGGGGATTGGAGAAGTTTTCCGGATTACCCGCATTTACAAATGGACTTCGGCTTGTCGATTCGCCAACTCGCTTCCGGGAAACGTCCGGACGACAAAGCGACGATGCCACTCGCCGATGTGATGAAACCTCTCGTCAATTGAACGGAAATGTTGGCATATCAGCAGTTTTCCGATACAATATTCAGTAGCGATAAGTGGACGAAACAGAATATGCAACATCTAGGAGGTTTTTGTTAGTGTCAAAGAAGAAGACAGAGAACGTTAGCGTCTTTGCGCTTGGAGGCGTAGGCGAAATCGGGAAGAACATGTACGTCGTGGAACTAGACGACGACATCTTCGTCATCGATGCCGGCCTTATGTTTCCAGGCGATGAGATGCTCGGGATTGATATTGTCATCCCAGACATTACGTATTTAAAAGAAAATAAAGATCGGGTACGCGCGATTTTCATCACCCATGGTCACGAAGACCATATCGGTGGGCTCAGCTACGTACTCCGTGATTTGAAGCACGTTCCCGTGTATGGGACGAAATTGACGCTCGGTTTAATCGAGCTCAAATTGAAAGAGGCGGGCTTGTTAAAAGAAGTCGACCTCCGATTGATTGACGCCAAAACGAAATTGACTATCGCTGATCATTTCATCACTTTCTTCCGCGTCAACCACTCAATCCCGGATTGTGTCGGTGTCTGCATTCAAACGTCACAAGGCGCCATCGTACACACGGGCGACTTTAAGTTTGATTACACGCCAGTCGATGGGAAACAGTCGGACTTCAACAAGTTGGCAGCCATCGGCCAACGCGGCGTCCTCTGCTTATTGTCAGATTCGACGAATGCGGAACGCCCTGGCCAAACTGGTTCGGAGTCGCTCGTCGGCGCCGAGTTGAACGATGTCATCTATCAAGCTGAGGGCCGCGTCATCGTCGCCTCTTTCGCTTCGAACGTGCACCGTCTTCAACAAGTGTTCGCGGCAGCCGAGGCGAACGACCGCAAAGTCGCCGTCGTCGGTCGCAGCATGGTCAATATCGTCGAAGTGGCGCAGAAGCTCAACTACCTTCGCTTCAAGCCGAAGACGCTCGTCGAGCTGTCGCAAGTGAATCGCTTGCCTGACAACAAAGTCGTCATCTTGACGACCGGTTCGCAAGGCGAGCCGATGGCGGCCTTGACGCGCATGGCGCGCAACGCCCATAAGCAAGTGAACATCCGCTTGAACGACACGGTCGTCATCGCGGCGACACCGATTCCTGGGAACGAGAAGTCCGTCTCGAAGACGATCGACCTTTTGTTCCGCTCAGGAGCGAACGTCATCTATAACCAACGGAAAGTACACGTCTCGGGACACGGTTCGGCCGAAGAGCTCAAGCTCATGTTGAACCTCGTCAAACCGAAGTACTTCCTTCCGATTCACGGAGAATACCGGATGCAGATGGCCCACTCGAAACTCGCCGAGCAAGTCGGTGTGAAATCGAACAACATCTTCATCGTCGAAAAAGGGGATGTCGTCGAGTTCACGGGACGTAAAGCTCGGATGAGCCGTAAAGTACCGGCCGGCAACGTCTTGATCGATGGAATTGGCGTTGGGGACGTCGGGAACATCGTCCTCCGTGACCGTCGTCTCTTGTCACAAGACGGTGTCGTCCTCTGTGTCGTCACGTTGAACCGGAAACAGAAGAAATTGATTTCAGGACCTGAACTTATCTCGCGCGGATTCGTCTATATGCGTGAATCCGAAGAGATGATCTCAGAAGCGAACCGCATCGTCACGAAACAGATCGAGAAGAGTCTCCAGGCTGGAAGTGATTGGACCGAGTTGAAATCAAATATCCGCGAGCGGCTCAGCGTCTACTTGTTCGAACAGACGAAACGTCGTCCGATGATCTTGCCGATCATCATGGAGATTTAAGGAATTGAGATTGAGGCAAAAGTCATCAGACTTTTGCCTCGTTTTTTTAGGAGGAATCTAAGGTGGCACAAAAATCGAGAAAAACTCCGGTGAAGCGGAAGCGACCGACGACAAGGCGTGCGAAAAAACAGCCAATCCCACTACGTACATATGGCTGGGTCATGTTCGTCACGTCGATCACGGCGTTCATCTTCTCCTTGTTCGACTTCGGTTGGGTCGGGAATCAGACGTCACTCCTCGCGACGACGTTATTCGGAGGCTGGGGGGCACTCACGTATTTGGCAATCGCATTCACGTTGCTCGTCTTTTTAAACGAATTTCGTCCGATGCAACGGACGGGCATCCTGTTCCTGTTCGTCTCGTTTCTCATGTTCGGAGATTTGGTATGGGGAGCGGAACGGGGGATGATCAACGGGGCGCTGTATCAGCTCAACCAATACTTGCTCTCCGACTTTGGGATCATCTTTTTAGGCGTGTTATGCATGATCATCGGGATCTCGCTCTTATCGCCGACGATTTGGCGGACGATCGGGTCGCGTCTGCTCGAGACCGGTACGGCCATCAAACAAGAGTGGCACGACCGGGAGCGGGTCAAACCGGCTCCGGTGTCCAATCGGAAGAAGGCGGTTTCGGCACCGGCAAAAGTTGAATCGAAGCCGGTCGAAGCCGAGCCTGAAGCAGACGCGGTGACGATGCATGACATCCCGATTGTCGGGTTCAGCGAGAAAGTCGTCGCCGAGAAACGTCCGAAAACGGAAGAAGTGGCCTCGACGGAAGAAGTGACGGAGCTACCGACCGAGGACATGATGATGACGGCGTCACAAGACGTGTCGGACACGTATGAATTGCCAACGTTCACCATCCTCAGCGAACCGGTCGTGACCGACCTGTCCGGCGAGAACGCCCGTTTGAAAGCAAATGCGACAAAACTCGTCCAGACGCTCAAATCGTTCGGCGTCGGTGTGAAGGTGTTAAAGATTCATCTTGGTCCGACCGTGACGAAATATGAACTGCAACCGGATATCGGGGTCAAAGTGAGCCGCATCACCTCGCTCAGCGATGACCTTGCCCTTGCGCTTGCCGCCAAAGACATCCGGATCGAGGCGCCGATCCCAGGAAAGGCCGCCATCGGAATTGAAGTACCGAACCAGGAAGTGGCCCCGGTCTGTCTCCGTGAAGTGCTCGAGGCCGATCCGGTCAAGCGGGAGCAGTCGCCACTCCTCGTCGCCCTTGGGCGCAGCATCAGTGGCGAGACGGTGACAATCGCCTTGAACAAGATGCCGCACTTGCTCGTCGCGGGTTCGACCGGTTCCGGGAAATCGGTCTGTATCAACGGCATGATCGTGTCGCTCTTGATGCGGACTCGTCCTGATGAAGTCCGGCTCATGATGATCGATCCGAAAATGGTCGAGTTGAACGTCTATAACGGCGTCCCACACTTGCTGACGCCGGTCGTGACGGATCCGAAGAAAGCCGCCCAAGCACTCAAACAAGTTGTCGCCGAGATGGAACGACGCTATGAGTTGTTCAGCCGTTATGGTGTGCGGAATATCGAAGGCTATAACGAACTCGTCGATAAATCGGACGATGAAGACGCCAAACGTCTGCCGTTCATCGTCGTCATCGTCGATGAGCTCGCCGATTTGATGATGGTCGCCTCGAACGACGTCGAGGACGCCATCATGCGTCTTGCCCAGATGGCACGGGCGGCCGGCATTCATATGGTGCTCGCCACCCAGCGTCCGTCTGTCGACGTCATCACCGGCGTCATCAAAGCGAACATCCCGTCCCGCATCGCGTTCGCCGTCTCGTCGCAGACGGATTCACGGACGATCCTTGACGGGGGAGGTGCTGAGAAGTTGCTCGGCCGGGGTGACATGCTCATGCTCGCCAACGGGATGAACAAACCGATCCGTGTGCAAGGTGCGTTCGTGTCCGACCAAGAAGTCGAAACGGTCGTCAATCATGTCATCGCCCAGCAACGGGCCCAATACGTCGAGGCGATGATGCCGAAAGAAGAAGAAGTCACGACCATTGATTCGGACGATTCATTGTTCGAAGAAGTCGTTCAATTCATCTTGACGCAAGAGACGGCGTCCACTTCGATGATTCAACGAAGATTCCGCATCGGTTATAACCGGGCAGCCCGCTTGATCGATTCACTCGAACAAGCCGGATATGTCGGGCCGTCAGAAGGCTCAAAGCCGCGGAAAGTGCTCATCAACCAACCCGAGGGTTAAAAAATAAAACGAACGATTAGGTATAACAAATCCTAATCGTTCGTTTTTTATCTAATTTCAGATAATCCGGTTCAAACGTGACGATCGGGGTCGACGTCATGTTGGGACGAACTAATATAGCACATCTGACCTATTTGATTCATTAGGACATACTACTAAAAATGTTGAACCGCTTTCATTTTTTAATACCGTTTTCATTTTACGTTTTCTTTTCAAAGCCTGCCAGAACAGGTAATATAGACTATGAAGTGTACATAATCCCTTCACTTTAAAATATTTCCCTGATTCCGAACAAAAAGTATTGCGTTCTATTTCTCGAATCCCTATACTTAATATTGGCAAGGACATTCATACGTCAGATGTCTGAGCACTGGTAAGAAATAGGTAAAGGTGGTGAGGCCCATGTCGATCAAGCTCGATCATCGCTTGCTCTATCTTCGCGTGATTGAGAAAATCAAGCAAGATATCGACGATGGTGTCTATCGTGAAGGAGAGAAACTTCCTTCAGAATTCGAGTTATCGAAGCAACTAGGAGTCAGTCGAGCGACACTCCGGGAAGCACTTCGTATTCTCGAAGACGAGAAATTTGTCGTGCGGAAACATGGCGTCGGGACGTTCATCAGTTCAAAACCCCCGTTTACTTCAGGGATTGAAGAGCTGTTCAGCGTCACGGACATGATCATGCGCGCCAAAATGACACCAGGAACGAAAGTGTTGGTG
This sequence comes from Exiguobacterium sp. s7, assembly GCF_018618195.1. Classification (NCBI taxonomy): domain Bacteria; kingdom Bacillati; phylum Bacillota; class Bacilli; order Caryophanales; genus Exiguobacterium; species Exiguobacterium sp. s7. The sequence continues at coordinate 297,915 of NZ_JACSLO010000001.1, forward strand.
GCCGAAAAGGTTCTAGCGACCGAGAGAGAAGCCGAGCGTTTAAAAATCGAACCGAACTCACCGATTTATCGGATCGTCCGGATTCGATATGCGGATGAGACACCAGTCGTCTACTGTGTCGATAAAATCCCAGCCCATCTCGTCTCGAATCCGAAGGCGTTGACGGAAGGAAAGTCATTGTTTGATGCGCTCGAAAAAGAGGTAGGACGTCGGGTCGCATATGCGATCACGCACATCGAACCGAGTGTGAACGCTGAAATTTCGACGCAACTTCAAACGGACCAACCGTTACTGGCATTGAAACAATTGCATTACGATGAGAGCGACTTACCGCTGCTCGATTCGGCAAACTTTTTCCGAGCGGACCGCTTCGACTTCCACGTCGTCCGCAAACGCGTTTAAGCACGTTCGTTTTATCCGGAAACGGTTATTTTTGGGGAACAGCGTGAAAGCGCTTTCTTATACCGGTGTAAAGACTACTGATGACATGACAACCTTAATTGTTATGATCCGAAAGGGGAAACACGACGATGAACAAGAAAAAAACAATTCTCTCAGCTTTAGCAGCAGGTCTCACACTCTCGACAGTACTCGCAGCATGTGGCGGGGATGACAATGAAGGTGCTTCAAACGGCGAAGGCGGCGGCGAAGGCAGTGACTTCAAAGTAGCGATGGTAACCGATACTGGCGGTGTCGATGATAAGTCGTTCAACCAATCAGCTTGGGAAGGTCTCACGAAGTTCGGGGAAGACAACAACTTGACTGAGAACGAAGGATTCAAATATCTTCAATCATCGAAGCAAGCCGACTACCAGCCAAACTTGCAACAATTGGCACGCGATAACTTCAACTTGATTTACGGAATCGGCTTCTTGATGGGCGAAGATATCCAAAAAGTTGCTGAGCAGTTCCCAGACAACAACTTCGCGATCGTCGACATGGTCGTTGATGCACCGAACGTCGCATCGATCACGTTCAAAGAGCAAGAAGGTTCGTTCCTCGTCGGTGTTGTCGCTGGTCTTACTACGAAAACTGACAAAGTTGGATTCGTCGGCGGCGTTGAGTCTGACTTGATCAAGAAGTTCGAGAACGGTTATAAAGCTGGCGTCATGGCCGTTAACCCGGATGCGACAATCGACGTGAAGTACGCTGAAGACTTCAACTCAGCTGAAAAAGGTACAGCAATCGCTTCAGGTATGTACGGAGCAGGTTCTGATATCGTGTACCACGCAGCAGGCGGTACTGGGGTTGGCGTATTCACAGAAGCGAAAAACCGTAAGAAGAACGGCGAAGATGTATGGGTCATCGGTGTTGACCGTGACCAATACGAAGAAGGTCTTCCAGAAAACGTAACGCTTACTTCAATGGTCAAACGTGTTGACACGGCTACTTACGAAGTATCGAAACTTGCGATGGAAGATAAGTTCCCAGCAGGCGAAATCGTTGAGTTCTCTTTGAAAGACGATGGTGTAGGGATTGCTGAAACATCTGATGAGAACGTTTCAGCTGACGTCCTCGCAAAAGTTGAAGAGTACCGCACACAGTTGATCGACGGAGACATCACGGCTCCAGCAACTGACGCTGAGTTCGAAGAGTTCATGAAAACAGTAAAATAATTCATTGAGTTAGGGGGGACCCATGCGGTCTCCCTTTACTTAAAGTTAGGGGTGGACTTTCTTGGAATATGTAATTGAAATGCTCAATATTCGCAAAGAGTTCGGAACGTTCGTTGCCAACGACAATATCACCCTCCAATTGCGCAAAGGAGAGATTCATGCGTTGCTCGGCGAGAACGGGGCCGGAAAATCGACGCTCATGAACGTCCTGTTCGGTCTTTATCAGCCGGAAGGCGGGGAGATCCGCGTGCGCGGGGAGAAAGTGAACATTGAGAATCCGAACATCGCCAACGACCTTGGAATCGGTATGGTACACCAACACTTCATGCTCGTTGAGAAGTTCACGGTGACCGAGAACATCATCCTCGGCTCAGAGCCGAAGAGTGGACTGACGGTCGACCGGGCGACGGCGCGTAAAAAAGTCATGGACATCTCGGAACAGTATGGTCTTCGGATCGATCCGGATGCGAAAATCGAGGATATCTCGGTCGGGATGCAACAACGGGTCGAAATTTTGAAGACGCTCTATCGCGGGGCCGAAATCTTGATTTTCGATGAGCCAACCGCTGTACTGACGCCGCAAGAGATTCAAGAACTCATTCAAATCATGAAGCGTCTGATTGAAGAAGGTAAATCGATCGTTTTGATCACGCATAAGCTGAAAGAGATCATGCAAGTCGCCGATCGCTGTACGGTCATCCGTCGTGGACGTTATATCGGTACGATTGATATCGATGAGACGGTCAACGAAGATCGTTTGGCAGAAATGATGGTCGGGCGTGAAGTTAACTTTGATGCGGAATATTCCAAGGCAGATCCACAGCAAGTCGTCCTCGACGTCCAAAAACTTGTCGTCAAAGACAGTCGCGGGCTCAAAGCCGTCGACGGCTTGGATTTACAGATTCGTTCAGGGGAAATCCTCGGGATTGCCGGGATTGACGGGAATGGACAGACCGAATTGATTGAAGCCATCTCGGGCTTGAAGAAACCCGAGTCTGGAAAAGTGATGTTGAACGGGAAAGACGTGACCGGGTTCACGCCGCGCAAAGTGACGGAGTCTGGTGTCGGCCACATCCCGCAAGACCGGCATAAACATGGCCTCGTCCTCGATTATACGATTCGCGACAACATGGTGCTCCAAACGTATTATAAAGAGCCGTTCTCGAAGCGCGGTTTGATGAACTATAAAGCCGTGGCTGAGAAAGCGAAAGCGTTGATTGAGAAGTTTGACGTCCGAACTCCATCGGTCGACGTACCTGCCCGTGCCTTGTCGGGTGGTAACCAACAGAAAGCCATCATCGCCCGTGAAGTCGACCGGTCACCTGACTTGTTGATCGCGGCGCAACCGACGCGCGGTCTTGACGTCGGGGCCATCGAATTCATTCATGAACAGCTCATCAAAGAGCGTGAAAAAGGACGCGCCGTCTTGTTGATCTCGTTCGAGCTCGAAGAGATTTTACACGTCGCGGACCGAATCGCCGTTTTGTATGAAGGGAAGATTGTCGGAATCCGTGATCCGAAAGAGACGACGGAGCAAGAACTCGGCTTCTTGATGGCCGGCGGTAAGAGAGGAGAAGAAACAGTATGAATAAACTAGGATTTAATCGACTGCTCATCCCGCTCTTGTCGATCTTGATGGGACTTCTCGTCGGGGCGATCGTCATGCTCATCGGTGGCTATGACCCGATTCGAGGGTTCTCGTCACTGTTTGAAGGCATGGTCGGCAGCCCGTACGCAATTGGTGAGACGCTTCGCGCCGCAGCGCCGCTCATCTTCTCAGGTTTGGCCGTCGCGTTCGCGTTCCGGACCGGCCTCTTCAACATCGGGGTCGAAGGCCAAGTGTTGATTGGCTGGGTGGCAGCGGTGTATGTCGGAATCAACTTTGATTTGCCGATGTTCATCCACTTGCCGCTCGCGCTTCTCGCGGCCATGTTCGCCGCAGCGCTCTGGGCGTTCGTACCTGGTTTCTTGAAAGCCAAGTTCCACGTCCACGAAGTTATCACATCGATCATGATGAACTATATCGCGCTCTACACGACGAACGCGATTTTGCGCAGTGTCATCGGGGTAACGAACGAACGCACCGAATCCATTAAAGATTCGGCGTCGCTCGCGTCACCGATGCTTCAAGAATTGACGACGTTCTCGCGCTTGCATTGGGGTGTTCTCATCGCCGTGCTCGCAGCGATCGTCTATTACTACATCTTGCAACGGACGACGCTCGGTTATGAGCTTCGTGCCGTCGGTTTCAACAAACACGCATCGCAGTACGCAGGAATGAGCGTCAACCGGAACATCATTCTCTCATTCGTCATCTCGGGTATGTTCGCAGGACTCGCAGGGGCGATGGAAGGTCTCGGTACGTTCAACGGCATGACGCTCAGCGCCTCGTTCACCGGAGTCGGTTTTGACGGGATCGCCGTCGCGCTCCTCGGTGCGAACACGGCCGTCGGTGTCGTCTTGGCAGCTATCTTGTTCGCTGGACTCAATATCGGCGGACTCGCGATGCAGCTCGGTGCGAACATCCCATCTGAGCTCGTCAAAGTCATCATCGCCGCGATTGTCATCTTCGTGGCTTCAGGTTACGCCTTTAACTACGTGATTGACAAATTCAAAGGAAATCGTAAGAAAGGAGTGGAGAAAAAATGAGCTTCTTAGAAGTCCTCTACATCGTCGTGCCGGTTGCCTTAGCCTATGCGACTCCACTCATCATCGCGGCGCTCGGCGGCATCTTCAGTGAACGTTCGGGTGTCGTCAACATCGCCTTAGAAGGCATCATGGTCATCGGTGCTGCGACAGGAATTATCACGACGCTCACGTTGACAGATATGGGGCTGGGCGGTCTCAGTCCATGGATCTCACTTTTGGTCGCTATGGTCGTCGGTGCGCTCTTCTCGCTCTTCTTGGCGGTGCCGGCCATCCTTTGGCGGGCTGACCAGACGGTACTCGGGGTCGCGATCAACATGCTCGCGATCGGACTCGCCATCTTCGTCGTCCGTGTGCTTTACAACAAAGGGCAGACCGACTTCATCGAGTTTCGGATTGCCAAAGAGAACGTTCCGATTCTATCGGATATCCCGGTGCTTCGCATGTTCTTCATCAACGTGCAGTACACGTCGTTCATTGCGATCATTCTCGCGTTCGTCGTCTGGTTCGTCATCTTCAAGACACCGTTCGGTCTTCGTCTCCGTTCGGTCGGGGAACACCCGATGGCGGCTGACACGATGGGGATCAACGTCACGAAAATGCGCTTCATGGGCGTCATGCTCTCAGGAGCGTTCGGCGGACTCGCTGGTGCAGTGTACGCTGTCACCGTCACGACGAACTTCAGCGGGACGACGATCGTCGGTCAAGGTTTCTTGGCCATCGCCGCCATGATTTTCGGGAAGTGGAATCCGCTCGGCGCGCTCGGTGCCGGTCTGTTCTTCGGATTCGCCCAAGCGTTGTCGATCATCGGTAGCAACTTGCCGGTCATCAGCAACGTGCCGCAAGTGTTGCTCTTGATTGCGCCGTATGCGCTCACGATCCTTGCTCTCGCAGGTGTCGTCGGACGTGCGGATGCACCGAAATCGGTCGGTATCCCATATATTAAAGGGAAACGCTAATCATCAAAAGGACAAATGTCCATTTCATCCAGGTTGTTTGACGCTTAAGTCAAACAACCTTTTTTGTTATACTGGTGTAGAGGTGAGATAATTGAAAAAATGGTGGCAACTGCTGATCGCCGTCGTGCTGAGCGTTTCGCTCGCGGGCTGCTCCGTCGATGACTGGTTCGCCGAACAAATCGACCCGCCAGAATCGCTCGTCGAACTCGAGGCCGATTTTCCGTCGGCGTCGGTCGCGCAACAAGTCGCACGGCCGCTCGGCAAGACCGAGACGGTCACGCTCGACCGCGTCATCGACGGAGATACGCTCAAAGTCGAGTTTGAGAACGGAGCGACCGAATCGATTCGTCTCTTGCTCGTCGATACGCCAGAGACGAGCCATCCGACGCTGCCGGTCCAACCGTTCGGAGAGGATGCGAAATCATTCGTCGAGCGTTGGCTGCCAGAAGGAGATACGATCACACTCGAGTATGACGTCGGGCGCTACGATCGCTATCAACGGACACTCGCCTACGTCTGGTATGACGAAGCGATGTTGAACGAGGAATTGTTGCGCCGCGGGTTGGCGCGTGTCGCCTATGTATACGCGCCGAACACGCAACACGTCGATGCGTTTCGGGAGGTCGAGCAGGCCGCGCGTCAGGAATTGCTCGGGATTTGGAGTCTTGAGGACTACGTGACCGGCAACGGCTTCGACCATGAGGCGACCGAGCCGGCCCAGCCGAAACGTGACACGGATGGATGTGACATTAAAGGGAATATCAATCGGGACGGAGAGAAGATTTATCACGTTCCGGGCGGGGCGAGCTATGAGCGAACGATCCCAGAAGAGATGTTCTGTACAGAGGAAGAGGCGCGTGAAGCGGGTTTCCGGAAAGCGACGCGATAAAAAAAGACATGTGCGCCCTTCAGGCACACATGTCTCTCTTATTCGTACTTGAGTGCGTCGCCATCGAACGATTCGTCCGCGACTTTAATTGAGTCGGTCGGGCATCCTTCGAACGCGTCCATCAAGTCCTCATACAATTCGTCCGGGACTTCGATCGTGCCCGTGTTGTCGTCCATCAAGTTGAACGCGAGGCCTTCGTCGTCATAGTCGAAGATGTCTGGGGCGGCTGCTCCGCAGGCCCCACATGCGATACATGTATCTTTATCAACAATCGTAAATTTTGCCATTTGTAACCCTCCATACGTTTCGTCTCTCTGCATAGAAATGATTTTCTACTGACTATGAGTAATTGTAGTCTACATACCCAAATATTTCAATGAGGAAACGAATAACGTTTTGGAAGCATAATTTTGACCGAGGAGGTGGAACGATGGTTCATTTAGCGGACGGGGTGTTGTTGCTTTCGATTGAGCGCTTGAAAGGGGAGCGCAGCGAGCGCAGTTTGTTTCATGTGTTGAACGGCAAACGTTCGGCGACGACACTGCAAGATGCCTTTTTTTATGACTTGGAACCAATTTTCGGATTGTTCCCCTATACGAAGTACGACTATGAGAAACTGCTCGCCTCGTTCGAGAAGCGAGGCTGGCTCAACCGTTCGAGCTTCACGTTGACCGAGGCCGGCAAGATGCTCGCTTCGCCGGAGGCGGTCAGTGAGCTGTTCGACCGTCTCGGCGGTGAGTATCGGGACTATACGACGATGACGTGGAAGCGGCTCAGTTTGTTCGTCCAGACGTTCATGTCGCTCGAGCATGAGCGGACGTTCTATCCGGTGCAGGCCGATCGGTTGGCCGAACGCTGGGTCAAACAGATCGTCCGGACCGAGCGGGAGTGGCAACCGCTGATCCACAGCTTTCACCAGGAGCTTGAAACGGCGCTTGAAGAAGTGGGGGACCCGTACGCGACCGCCGTCGTCTATCGGTTCACCGGTGCGTTCGAGACAGGATACACGTATGAACAAATCGCCTCGCTTCTCGATGTCGATGCGCGCACGGCGCGGCTCTATTTTTTGGCCGGGTGGAATGCGCTCCTGTGGAAATTGCCAAGGGATGCCAAGTTGCTTGGCTTCGCGCACGGCTTGTCGAGCGAGCGGATGACGTTGTCGGCGCGCGAGTCGTATGAGCAGTTTTCGGCTGGTCGAACGTTCCAACAAGTCCAGTCCCAGCGACGGTTGCGCACGAGTACGATTGAAGACCACGTCGTCGAGATGGCGATGTATTTAGATGAGTTCCCGCTCGACCAATTTGTTCCGTTTGAGCAAATCAAGCAAGTCGAGCAGTTGCGTGACGAGTCGAGCTGGGCGCTCAAGCCGATTTTTGAACAAATCGACGGGATCAGTTACTATCAAATCCGATTGGTGTTCGCGAGATTGAAACGAGGTGAGACATTTGTTTGAGAAGACGTTGAAGCGGGTGTTCGGCTACGACAGCTTCCGTCCCGGTCAACGGGATGTGATCGAAGCGGTCGCCGACGGCCAGGACGTGTTGGCGATCATGCCGACCGGAGCAGGCAAGTCGTTGACGTTCCAACTCCCGTCCTATCTTAAAAATGACGGGCTGACCATCATCGTGTCACCGCTCTTGTCGCTAATCGAAGATCAGATGCTCCACATCCGTGAACGGGGCGAGCGGGGAGTGGCGCGATTGACATCGATGGAGACGCTCGAGGAGAAACAAGACATCTTGAACCATTTGAAGCGTTATCGCTTCTTATATTTATCGCCCGAACAACTCGCCGTGCCGCACGTGACGCGGGCGCTCGCTCGGACGCGGATTCAAATGCTCGTCGTCGACGAGGCCCACTGTATTTCGCAGTGGGGCCATGAGTTTCGACCCGAGTATGCCCGTCTAGGCGAGTTGCGTAAACAACTCGGCAGCCCGCAGTGCATGGCCGTCACCGCGACGGCCCCGGAGACGGTGAAACGGGATATCATCGAGAAGTTGGCGTTGTTCTCGCCGGCGCAGTTCGTCCATTCGGCAAACCGGCCTGAGATTCGACTCATCGTCGAACGTCTCGAGTCCGAGGACAAGATGCGGCGGTTGAGCGAGCTCGTCCATGACGTCCCGAAACCGGCCGTCATCTATACGGCGACACGGCGTGAAGCCGAAGCACTCGCGCTTCATCTTGACGACGCCTTGTTTTATCACGGTGGCATGTCGACTGAGGACCGCCGGCTCGTGCAATCGCAATTTTTGCGAGATGAAGTCGCGATCATGGTATGTACGAGTGCGTTCGGGATGGGTGTGAATAAAGACAACGTCCGTTCGGTCATCCATTATCAAATCCCGGCCACGCTCGAGGCGTACATGCAAGAAATCGGGCGTGCCGGACGAGACGGCGAACCCGCATTTGCCGTCTTGCTCTATGCTGAAGGCGACGAACGCATTCAACAGTTTTTAATCGACCAACAATATCCGAAAGACAAAGACATCCGTCTCGCGTATTTGGAACGCGACAACGGCACGAGTCTGGCCCAACTGCCGCGTCTCTTGCGGTTGAACGAGGAAGACCCGGTTTGGGGATTGTTGAACCAGATGCTCGCCGAGCGGACGCTTGCCGAGGCGATTGATTGGGTAAAAGATAGAAAGCGGGCCCGCTATCGCCAGCTCGGACAGATGATGGACTACGCCCTCATCAAGACGTGCCGGCGTGATTACTTGTTGAACTATTTCTCGGAACAACCGGTCAAACAAGCCGATTGTTGCGATGTCTGTGGGGAGATTGTGTTCCCGCCGTCCGTTCAAATTGTGTCTAAAAATGTGACAGATTGGAAACATCGTTTATCTCGTATCTTCTCCTTTGATTGATATCATAGTAAAATGATAAAAAAGGTAAAGGAGGGCACACGTTGCGACATCGGAACCAAGCGGACTCACTTCGTGAACAAGTGGTGGACACGTTGCCGTCTCGCGCTGAACGACAAGAGCATGAGCGGAAAGAAAAATTGAACGACAATTGGCTGAAACGGCCGCTCGCTATGATGCTGACATTGACGATGTTTGCCGTTATTCTCGTATTTTTATATATAGGTCGTCATACAATATTTTTCTGACAATACGACGGGGACGTCGTATTTTTTTATGAGCAATCTTTGTTTTGTCGAACCAATCGCACAATCTCACCAATTTCTCACAGGAATTGCACAATAAAACAGGTAAAGCGCTTCAGATGGGTCTATACTAAATAAGAAGAACTTGTAGGAAAGGAGGGGCTGCTGTGCCGAAGTACTCCATTAAGACGGTCGCGTCGCTCACCGGGGTCAACCCGACGACGATTCGAGCGTGGGAACGCCGCTATCAATTCATCGTGCCGAGCCGGACCGAGTCCGGCCACCGATTGTATTCCGACCAAGACGTCGAAAAGATTAAATGGGTCGTTGAAAAACAACGGGAAGGCTTGACCGTTTCCCAAGCGATTCAACAACTTCATGAAGCCCCGAAGCCGAAGCCTGCCCGCCTCTATGACGAGGAGCTCATGGACGGGTTGCTCGAGGCGTTACTTTCATTTGACGAACGCAAGGCGCACGATTTGATCAATCGTGCCTTTAATACGTTCAGTTTTGAGAAGGTCACGAAAGATATCATTGGTCCGTTGTTGATGGAGATCGGGACGCGTTGGGAGAATGGGGACATCACGATCGCGCATGAGCATTTTGCGACCGCTTTTTTGCGGGCCCGATTGTCGACCCTCTCGCTGCAGATGCCGATGAACCCATTTTTACCGCGGATCATTTGTGTGTGTGCCCCGGGCGAGATGCACGAGATCGGTCTGTTGTTCGTGACGCTTTACTTGCGTCAATATGGATACGACGTGATTTTCCTTGGTGCGGGCTTCCCGAAAGAGGATTTAAATGAGGCGTTGCACGATATCGACGCCAAGTGCTTGATTTTCTCCTGCACGTTGACGGAACATCTCGAGGACCTGAAAGAGGCGATGCGATTTATCCAAGCGGATCATCCCGATCTCGTCATCGGGGCCGGCGGATATGCCGTCAGCCTTCACGCGACCGAGTTTGAGTCGGCCTTCCTTGGAGATACGCCCGAAGCATGGACCGAGTGGTTGTCAACTATTTGACAGGTTGCACAAACGAGAGTAGCTTATAAAGTAGGATTGATTAATCTTTGGAGGTTTTCGTTTGAGATTTGAAAAGCAAACTAAAGAACATTTAAGGGTATATTTGACGGCGAGTGACCTTTCGATTCGAGGGATTGCCATCGATACGATCGTTGGCGAGAGTGGTCAAGACTTGTGGCGGGAATTGCTCGAGACGGCGGAAGCGGAATTCGGTTTCATGCCCCAAGGCACCGTCGACTTGAACGTGACAATGTTTCCCCGTGATGGGCTCGTCATCGACGTCCAAAAAGTCGAGGCAGCCGTCCCGGATGCGGATCAAGAACAAGTCGAGATCCGTTTGACGATCGATGTGATTCATCATCTGATTTATCAGTTTGATGATATCGAGGACGTCATCAACGCCTCGGTCCGTTTGTTCCCGCACATGCAGGATACGGAGCAGGGCGGGGCGCTCTACCATTATGACGGACACTATTATTTACACTTCGTCGAAGTGCTCAAACCGGACGTCGAAGAGCGGTTGGCCGCCATTTTGTCGGAATACGGCCGCACGACGACCGTCAGCCCTTACGTCATGATGGAGTATGGCAAGACGATTCAAACTGAACAAGCCGTGAAACAGCTGTACGATACGTTCGCGTAAGTACGGCTTTTTTACTGTTCTGTTTCTATTGTTTTCGGCCGACACATGGTATGATAAAACTTGAATTTTTGAGAAGTTAGCCGAAGGAGAGATTTGATGAAAGTCGCGGTATTATATGGTGGTGTATCAGGTGAGCGGGAAGTGTCGCTCACGAGTGGTAAAGGAATGATTGAAGCGCTCGAAGCACGGGGTCACGACGTCGTGGCGATTGATTTTCACCCGGACCGGGCCAATGAGCTGTTGACGCTTCAAGCCGACGTCGTCGTCAGCGCCCTGCATGGCAAATACGGCGAAGATGGCCGTGTTCAGTCGCTCTTAGAGATGGCCGGATTGCCGTACACGGGGTCGGGCGTTTTGGCATCAGCGCTCGCGATGGACAAAGCCCGTGCGAAAATTATTTTCGCCGCTGCCGGCATTCGCATCGCCCGTGACGTCCTCATCGAGTCGGGCGACGACATCGACGCAAAAATCGTCGAGTGGGGCAGTGAGTTTCCATGTGTCGTCAAGCCGGCCCAAGAAGGGTCATCGAACGGATTGACGATCGCGATGGACGAAGCGATGCTCCGTGAAGGGATTGATAAAGCGTTCGCGTGCGATACGGCTGTCTTGGTCGAGCAATATATTAAAGGCCGTGAGTTGACGGTACCCGTCCTTGGGAATCACGGGGCTGAGGCCGCACTCCCGGTCATCGAGATCATCCCGAAAAATGAATTTTATGACTATGAGTCGAAGTATTCAGAAGGTGGATCGATTCACGTTTGTCCGGCCGAGTTGCCGGACGCGTTGACTGAAGAAGTTCAAACGGCTGCCATCAAAGCGCACCGTGCCCTCGGTTGCAGCGGTTATTCTCGTTCGGACTTCCTCGTCTCTGAAGATGGGCTCGCTTATATTTTAGAGACGAACACGCTTCCGGGTATGACACCGCTCAGCTTGTTCCCGGACAGCGCCCGGGCCGTCGGGATCTCGTACGGTGAGCTGTTAGAGCGATTCATCGAACTGGCACTAGAAAAGTAAGAAGGGAATTCCCCCTTCTTTTTTCATTTTAGAAAACGCTTTCATTATTTTTGTAAAAGCCTTTCAAATTGGGCGCGTATCAGCTATACTTTTAAACGAATACGAGGTTGATTCTTGGGGGAGAATTGACAATTTAGGGGAGGAAACCTTCATGATTACGGATCAAGAAAAAGGTCATCAAAAACGAAAAAACATCCTTGAATCGACACAAGAAGTGATACACGAGGCGCTTGATAAGCTCGGGTATCCAGAAGAGATGTATGAGCTCTTGAAAGAGCCACTTCGGATGTTGACCGTCCGCATCCCGGTACGTATGGATGACGGATCGACAAAGATTTTCACAGGATACCGGGCGCAACATAATGACGCGGTCGGACCGACGAAAGGTGGGATTCGCTTCCACCCGAGCGTGACGGAGGTCGAAGTGAAGGCGTTGTCGGTCTGGATGAGCTTGAAGGCCGGAATTGTCGACCTTCCATACGGTGGCGGTAAAGGCGGGATCGTCTGTGATCCGCGTGAGATGAGTTTCCGTGAAATCGAACGATTGAGCCGGGGTTATGTCCGAGCCATCAGTCAAATCGTCGGACCGACGAAAGATATCCCAGCGCCGGACGTGTTCACGAACTCGCAAATCATGGCGTGGATGATGGATGAGTATAGCCGCATCGATGAATTCAATTCGCCGGGCTTCATCACTGGTAAACCGCTCGTGCTCGGTGGCTCGCATGGACGTGAGACGGCGACGGCAAAAGGTGTCGCCATCATGATCCGGGAAGCAGCGCTGCGCCGTGGGATCGAATTGAAAGGGGCGCGTGTCGTCGTCCAAGGGTTCGGGAATGCTGGTAGCTTCTTGTCGAAGTTCATGCATGACGCCGGGGCGAAAGTGATCGCCGTCAGCGATGCATATGGTGCGATCCACGATGAGAACGGGCTCGATATCCCGTATCTTCTCGATCGTCGAGATTCGTTCGGGACGATCTCGACGCTCTTCAAGAACACGATCTCGAACAAAGAAATGTTAGAACTCGACTGCGACATCTTGGTCCCGGCCGCGATCGAGAACCAAATCACCGAAGACAACGCCGACAACATTAAGGCGTCCATCGTCGTCGAGGCCGCCAACGGACCGACGACGAACGAAGCGACCCGCATCTTGACAGAGCGCGGCATCCTGCTTGTCCCGGATGTACTCGCTTCGAGCGGTGGGGTAACCGTCTCGTATTTCGAATGGGTTCAAAACAACCAAGGATACTATTGGACGGAAGAGGAAGTGGAAGAGAAGCTTGAGAAAGTGCTCGTCCACTCGTTCAATACGGTGTATAACACGTCATCGGCCCGTAAAGTCGACATGCGTCTCGCCGCCTATATGGTCGGTGTACGCAAGATGGCGGAAGCATCGCGTTTCCGCGGTTGGGTATAATTAAACAGCAAAAAGAGGGAGAACCTGGCGCCAGGTTCTCCCTCTTTTTGTCGATTACGTTGTCACACCGTTACGCTCCCGAAGCGTCTCGGCGATCGCTTGGCCATGGAAGCGGCCATTCTCGATAAAGATCTTATTGGCGTCATTTCCGGCGGCGACGACACCGGCGATGAACAAGCCGTCGACGTTCGTCTCGAACGTCGTCTCGTCAAACGAGGGCACACCGGTCTCCTCATCGACTTGGACCCCGGCATCGGCGAACAGCCCATGGTCGGGCAAGTAGCCCGTCATGGCGAGGACGTGGTCGGTCTCGAGCCGATGTTCTTCACCATGCTGACGATAGACGACGTGATGCGGTTCGATCCGAACAATCTCGGCCTCGAATTCGAGCCTCACTTTGTCATGACGGACGAGCGAGTCGAACGTCGGCAGGACCCACGGTTTGACGGACGGACTGTAGCCGTCCCCGCGATAGAGTACCGTGACGTGGGCACCGGCCTTCTCGAGCTCGATGGCCGCGTCGACCGCGGAGTTCTTTCCGCCGATGACCGTCACACGTTGTCGGTAAAACGGATGCGCTTCTTTGAAATAATGCGTGACGTGCGGCAACTCTTCACCTGGGACGTCCAACGTACGAGGACGGCCATAATACCCGGTGGCCAAGATGACATAATCGGCTTGGCGTTCTTTGACGCCGTCGCGATCATGGCGTGACCGAACGATGAACCCGTCCTCGGAACGCGTGACCGTTTCGACCGTCTCGAACGGTTGGACGTCGAGACCGGTCCGGCTGACGACTTCCCGATAGTAGACGAGCGCGTCTTGACGACGCGGTTTCAAATCTTTACAGATAAACGGGATATCCCCGATTTCGAGCAAGCTGGCAGAAGAGAAAAATGTTTGATGGGTCGGATACCGATAGATGGCATCGACGATATTGCCGCGCTCGATGACCGTGCACGAGATGCCGATCCGTTCTAATTCGATCGCAGCCGACAGCCCACATGGTCCGGCGCCGACGACGATAGCATGTTTATTCAATGAAATCACCTCATCCCTCATTGTATGGAAGGACGAAACGGTTGGCAAGCCGCCAACTCACTGTTGGAAGCTGAAGCTATGTTCCATGACCGCTTGGGACGAACCCGCCTCGAGCTCGACAAGGAGGCGAAGTCTCGCTTTTTGTGAGTTCAGACCGTTCGAGAAGATGATGCCCATCTCTTTCAGTTGCTGGCCGCCGCCGACGTAGCCGTACACGTCTTGCACGATTCCGTTGAAACAACGGCTGACGATGACGACCGGCATCCGTTCGACGAGCATCTCGAGCGCGGGGACGATTGACGGTGGGACATTCCCTTGCCCGAGTACTTCAAGGACGAGCCCGTCATAGCCGAGCGCGAGCACCGCCTCGAGCAGGTCCGGCTCCATCCCGGCGACGACTTTCAGCACCGCGACCCGTTTCGTGATTGATGGAATCATTTTCGGTTGTTTTGTCGTCGGCTGACTATAAATGAGGACGTGATCTTTCGTAACCATACCGACGTTGCCGAAGTGGACCGATTTGAACGTGTCGACCGAGGACGTGTGCGTCTTCGTGACGTTGAACGCGGAGTGGATTTCACCATTGAAGACGACGAGCACGCCTTTGCCGCGTGCCACATCACTTTGGGCGACCCGAAGCGCCGTGATGAGATTGAATTCGCCGTCCGAGCCGACCTCGTTTGACGAGCGCATCGCTCCGGTCAACACGATCGGTACCGGTGCACCAAGCGTGATTTGTAAGAAGTAGGCCGTCTCTTCGAGTGTGTCCGTCCCGTGAGTGATGACGACCCCATCGTACGTGTCTTGTGTCAATTGTTGATTGATGAACTGGGCGAGCTCGAGCATTTTCTCGGGCGTCATGTGCGGCGACGGGATGTTCGAGAAATGTTTCGTTGTGATATTCGCGATGTCCGTCGCTTTCGGTAACGTCGCGTCGATCGGATTGACTTCGCTCGGCATGACATGTCCCGACCCCGATTGAGACATGGCGATTGTGCCGCCGGTGTGGATCAGTAATAAATGGTTCATAAACAGACCTCCAACTTTTTTGTTCGTTTCTTCCAATTTCTAGGTGCGACCTACTTTTTCTTTCCTCTATTTCAGTGTATGCTTAACGTGAGAAAGGAGAGATGCATCATGATTGCAATCGCCTTGTCTGCGGTTGCGCCAGGGTTCGCCCTTCTTTCCTACTTCTATCTCCGGCATGAATTGGAAGCGGAACCGCTCGGCTATGTGATCCGTTCGTTCGTCGCCGGGGCCATTCTCGTCTTTCCGATCATGTTCGTGCAGTATGCGTTCGTGGAAGAAGGGGTGCTCGTGGGCCCGTTTTGGAAGGCGTTCGTGGCCACCGCGCTATTAGAAGAGTTTTTTAAGTGGTTCATGATTTATTATACAATATACATACATAAAGTCTTTGATGATTACTACGACGGGATTCTCTATGCGGTCGCCTGTTCACTCGGCTTTGCCACGTTAGAGAATTTTCTATATTTATGGGTGTACGACTCGATTGAAATCGCCATTTGGCGTGCTGTGTTGCCGGTGAGCGGGCATGCGCTCTTCGCTGTCGTGATGGGGTTTTGCCTCGGCCGGGCCAAACATTCCGCCCATGAGCGCTTCTGGCTGTTCACGGCCGTCATGGCGGCGACATTGTTGCATGGCATGTTCGACTATATCTTGCTCGTCGAACCGATGAACAAAGTGCCGGCTGTCGTCTACATCGTCGTTCTTTGGATGGTCGCGCTTTTGCTCGTGCGGACCGCCAATCGCTCCAACCATCGCCAGTACAAATAGAATAAAAGGGGAATCGTTTCATGTTAAAAGTAGGACAAGAGTTACGGGTAGAAGTCGAAGGGAGAAAAGAAGGAAAGACAAAAATCGCGGCTATCAACGACCAAGTCGTCTGGATCGAGTCCCCGAGTGAGACGGATACCTTAAAGACGTTTTTCTTGCACGAGGACGAATCGATGCGTGTCTATTTCTTCGTAGGAGAAGAGCAGCTCTATGCGTTTGATACGGTCATAACGAGACGGGTGAGCGATGCGCAACTGACGCTTCGCTACGCCTTCGCGTTGCCGGATGAAAAGAAAATCAAGCGCGTGCAGCGCCGTGAATATTTACGTGTCCCTGAAATGATCAATGTGACCGTATCCGCCGAGGACGGCCAGGCGTTCCCATCGTTTGAGACGACGTCGCTCGACGTGTCGGCCGGCGGTATGCGAATCGTGGCTAACCGAGCTCCGGTCGCGGTCGACGAGTCGATCATCGTCACGTTCCATATTAATGATGACCGGGGCGTGCCGCAGACGTTCCGCGTCAAGAGCCGCCTCGTCCGCATCCATGAACAGACGGCCAAACAAGAGTTGTCGCTTTGCTTTGAAGAGTTATCACACCGGGACCAGGAGACGATTTTACGTTATTGCTTCCGAGCCCAGCTCGAAGCGAGAAAACGGACCGGCTCCGTATTTTCTTCACGATAAAAAACTGGTATGATGTTCTCGGAACAAATGACCGAGAGGAGGCGGGTATCGGGATGAGCCGATACCCAATTTTTATGAATAAACCATTACAAATCGCATTAGATGGACCGGCTGGGGCCGGCAAGAGCACGATCGCGAAAACGCTCGCTAAAAAACTAGGATACGTCTATATCGATACGGGTGCGATTTATCGCGCCGTCACGTATCGCGCGCTTCAAGACGGCGTCGGTCTCGAAGACGGTCCGATGCTCGCTGAGATGATCGACAAGATGGATTTACGTCTCGTCCCGTCTGAGAACGGTCAACGCGTGTTCGATGGCACGGAAGAAGTGACCGATGTCATCCGGACGAGCGAAGTGACGAACAACGTCAGTTTCGTCGCGCGCCAGCCGGAAGTACGGGCTGCCCTTATGGATTTACAGCGTGACCTCGCGAGTAAAGGCGGAATCGTCATGGACGGCCGTGATATCGGCACGCACGTCTTACCAGGCGCCGACTTGAAAGTGTTCATGACGGCGACGGTCGAAGAACGGGCCCGCCGTCGCCACGAAGAGAACGTGGCGAAAGGGTTGCCGAGCGACCTCGGACAGTTACAGCTTGAGATTGCCCTCCGCGACAAGCGCGACTCGGAACGAGAGGTCGCTCCGCTTCGCCAAGCGGACGACGCGCACTACCTCGACACGACCGAGCTGTCGATCGACGGGGTCGTCGAGGCGATCGAGCAATTGATGAAGCAGGTGATTGAACGATGAGACCACTCAACAATGGGCCGTTCGGCATGTATCGTCTCGCGGTGGGCGTCGTCAATATCATTCGCCGGTTGAGTTTTCGCGTCGAATATATCGGACGGGAAAACGTCCCGCTCGACGGGTCGATGATCGTCTGTTCAAACCATCAATCGAACTGGGACCCGGTACTTCTCGCCGGGGCGATGCCGAAACAACGCCAGCTCCGCTTCTTTGCGAAAAAAGAGTTGTTTGAAGTCCCGGTATTGAAACATATCTTGAACCGCGCTGGTCAAATCCCTGTGTCACGCGGAGAAGGCGACCGCCAGGCACTCCGTGTCGTCTTGCAAAAGTTGAAGGAAGACGAGGTCATCTCGATCTTTCCGGAAGGGACACGCTCGAAAGACGGGACGCTCGGCAAAGCCCAGGCCGGAGTCGGGTTCTTTGCGCTCCGCTCGGACGCCTCGGTGCTTCCGGTAGCCATCATCGGCACATATAAGTTCCGTTCGAAGCTTAAAGTCGTGATCGGCAAGCCAGTCGACTTGAGCGGGCTAAAAGCGGAGAAGGCGAGTGCTCAAACCGCGGCCGATTTGATTATGGCGACGATCGGTGATTTGTACATGCAGCATTCACGGAACGTTCGTTAATTTCAGGTTTAATCTCGCGCCAGGAAAGGAACTAACCTGATAACACCTTGACAAATCTTTCGAATTATAAGAAGTTTATACTAGGTGTAAGCGCCTTAGGGCGTTCCTTTTTGTACTCATCGTGAGGGGGTAGTGTTGGAATGGTCGAAGAAATGAAAGATATGCCTGATTTTGAGATTAATCGAGGTCAAATTGTGACCGGTACTGTCGTCAAAATCGAGGACAAACAAGCGTTGATCGATATCGGTTATAAAACCGAGGCAATTTTACCAATCAGCGAAGTATCAAGCATGCATTTAGACGATTTAAACGAATCACTCCATGTTAACGACGAAATCCGTGTCAAAGTGAAAAAGGTCACGGACGAAGAGGTGGTCGTTTCGAAGAAAGACGTGGATGCCGAGGCAGCTTGGGATCAAATCGTCGAGAAATTCGAATCTGGCGAAGTGTTCGAGGTCATGGTAAAAGACAAGGTCAAAGGTGGTCTTGTCGTTGACATCGGTATCCGTGGATTTATCCCGGCTTCGCTCGTAGAAAACCACTTTGTCGAAGACTTCTCATCCTACTTGAATAAACCGATTACGGTTAAAGTCGTCGAGATTGACCGCGAGAAAAATCGCGTCATCTTGTCGCATAAAGCGGTTGCTGAAGCTGAAATGAGCGCGAAGAAAGCGGAGACGCTCGAATCGCTCGAGGTCGGTCAAATCATCGAAGGGACGGTTCAACGTCTCACTGATTTCGGTGCATTCGTCGATATCGGCGGCGTCGACGGACTCGTCCACATTTCGGAAATGGCCCATAGCCGGGTAGAGAAACCGAGCGATGTTGTGACTGAAGGAGACAAAGTCAAAGTGAAAGTGCTTGGACTTGACCTCGACAACGAGAAAGTGAAGTTGTCGATCAAAGAGACGCAACCTGGACCGTGGGAATCGGTGGAAGGTAAAATTCAACCGGGCGACGTGATCGACGGGAAAGTCAAACGTCTCGTGACGTTCGGTGCTTTCGTCGAAGTCGCGCCGCAAGTCGAAGGTTTGCTGCACATCTCGCAGATTGCGAACCGACACATCGCGACGCCGTCTGAAGTGTTGTCAGAAGGCCAAGACGTGAAAGTGAAAGTGCTCGATGTCCATCTTGATGAGAAGAAAATCTCACTCTCGATGCGTGCGCTCGAGTCGAGTGATTCGACGCGTGAAGACGCGGACCAATCGCTGCTTGACGAGTATAGTGACCAAGGAGGGTTCTCTGTCTCTGAATTGACAGGAGAAGAGACCTCGGACGATTCTAAATAAGACGGTCGTTCAAGCGGGAGCCAGACTCCCGCTTCTTTTTGTATGGTCACGGAAATAGCGCTGTGATATGATAGTACAGTTGCAATTAGAAACGATCAGTTATTGAATGAAAGTTAGAGAGGTGTTTATATGGGAATTCCAGCAGTGGCCATCGTAGGCCGCCCGAATATTGGGAAATCCACGATTTTTAACCGGATTATCGGAGATCGCGTGTCGATCGTCGATGATAAACCGGGGGTAACACGCGACCGCATTTATGGGACGGGTGAGTGGTTGAACCGTAAGTTTCATTTAATCGATACAGGCGGGATCGAGGTCGGTGATGAGCCGCTTCTCGTTCAAATGCGCCACCAGGCCGAGCTTGCGATCGATGAGGCGGACGTCATCATTTTCATGGTGAACGGACGCGAAGGCATTACAGCGGCAGACGAAGAAGTGGCGAACTTGTTGTTCCGTTCGAACAAACCGATCGTCCTCGCCGTCAACAAAGTCGATAACTTCGAGATGCGCGAACTCATGTATGAGTTCTATTCGCTCGGATTCGGCGACCCGTTCCCGATTTCGGGGACACACGGACTCGGGCTTGGAGACTTGCTCGACAAAGTTCTCGATTTGGCGCCAGATAAAGATGACTATGAATACAATGAAGAAGTCATCCAGTTCTCGCTCATCGGACGTCCGAACGTTGGGAAATCGAGCTTGACGAATGCGATTCTCGGTGAAGAACGCGTCATCGTCTCGGATATCGCGGGGACGACTCGTGATGCGATCGATACACCGTTCACACGGGATGGACAAGAGTACGTCATCATCGATACGGCCGGTATGCGTAAACGCGGAAAAGTGTATGAATCAACCGAGCGTTATAGCGTCATGCGTGCCCAAAAGGCAATCGAACGTTCGAACGTAGTCCTCGTCGTCATCGACGGCGAAGAAGGCATCATCGAACAAGACAAACGTGTCGCCGGCCTCGCCCACGAAGCGGGGAAAGCCATCGTGCTCGTCGTCAACAAGTGGGATGCCGTCGACAAAGACGATAAGACGATGAAGAAGATGGAAGAGAAGATTCGTAAAGAGTTCTTGTTCCTCGACTACGCGCCGATCGTATTCTTGTCGGCTCTCACGTCGAAACGTCTTCAGACGTTGCTTCCGGTCATCAAGGAAGTGGCCGAGTCGCACCGTCGTCGGATCTCGACGAGCGTGTTGAACGACGTCATCGTCGACGCGGTCGCGATGAACCCGACACCGACGGACAAAGGACAGCGACTCAAGATCAATTACGCGACGCAAGTGGCCATCGAGCCGCCGACGTTCGTGTTGTTCGTCAACGACCCAGAGTTGCTTCACTTCTCGTACAAACGTTATCTAGACAACCAGATTCGTCGCGCATTTGACTTCACTGGTACACCGATTCATATCGTGGCGCGTCAGAAAAACTAGTAATGGGGGTGCCTTCTATGGCAAAAGTTGCTGTCATCGGCGCAGGGAGCTGGGGAACGGCGTTATCACTCGTCCTCGCTGACAACGGACACGACGTCCTGCTTTATGGACGTGAAGAAGAGCATGTGCATGAAATCAATACCGACCACACGAATTCGACGTATTTGAAAGATGCGCCGTTACCGACCTCGATTCGAGCGACGACGGACTTGGCAGAAGCGGTCGCCGACCGCTCCATCGTGTTCCTCGTCGTCCCGAGCTCGGCGATTCGTCCGGTGTCTCGTGAGTTGAACGCACTTCTCACAGAGCCGGCCGTTCTCGTCCACGCCGCTAAAGGGATCGAACCGAAGACGCACAAACGTCTGTCGGAGATCATCGCCGAAGAAATCGATCCGGCGAAACGCCGGGCCATCGGTGTTTTGACCGGCCCGACCCACGCGGAAGAAGTGGCGGTCCGTAAATTGACGACCATCACAATCGCCTGCGAGGATTTGGACGTGGCCGATGAGATTCAAGAGTTGCTCACGAACGATCAGTTCCGGGTGTATTTGAACTCGGACGTCATCGGAGCGGAGTATGGTGGTGCCCTTAAAAACATCATCGCGCTCGCTGCGGGGATGACGGACGGCCTCGGTTACGGCGATAATGCCAAAGCGGCCCTCATGACGCGCGGGATCGTCGAAATCGCGCGACTCGGGGTCAAACTCGGTGCCAACCCGGCCTCGTTCTCGGGATTGACCGGGATTGGTGATTTAATCGTCACGGCCACGTCTCAGCATAGCCGTAACTGGCGTGCCGGGAATGCGATCGGCCGCGGTGAAAAACTCGAGGACGTGCTCGGTCATATGGGCATGGTCGTCGAAGGTGTTCGTGCCTGTGAGGCGGCGCATACGCTCGCTCGGGAAGCCGGTGTCGAGATGCCGATCACGGAAGCCCTTTACAACGTATTGTTCGAAGGCAAGAGCCCGCATGATGAAGTACAAAAGTTAATGAGACGCCCGCAAAAGCATGAGATGGAAGAAGTATTCCATTTCGAAGGCGGCGAAGAGCAAAGGGACTGACGTTTTCGTTCAGTTCCTTTGTTTTTTTTGCTACACTTATGTACGGAGAAAGAATTAAAGAGAAAGTCGAGGGGATAGACGTGACACCGTCACTCATCAAGATGTGGATTTCATTTGCGGGGATTGGAGCGTTTGCCATCGCCGCGCTCATGGTGGCAATCAGCCATACGAAGCTATCGGGATGGTTCGCGGCGCTCGTCCGCGTCATCGCATTCGTCATATTTTTATTTGGAACGATCATCATGATTTATGTGGTCGCTTCAGGACCGACAGGAGGATAACACGTGAAACGGATTTTGTTGGTCGCTAGTCTTTTGGCGGCGACCGTGCTCAGTGGATGTATGTTCCCGGACTCGAACCGGGTCGATAACGTGCCGTATGAAGATCAATTGACGTCGGTCCAGACGGCCGTTGATTCGTTCAAAGAGACGACCGGTGTCTTGCCAATCAAAACGAAACCGGCTGAAACGCCTCTCATGGAGCGTTACCCGATCGAATTCGCCCGTCTCGTGCCTGGTTATTTGGCCGATCCGCCGGCGAACAGTTTCGAAGGGGGCGGCTTGTTCTTATACGTCCTTGTCGACGCCGAGACCGAGCCTACGGTCAAGCTCATTGATTTGCGCGTGACCGAACGGTTGCAAACGTTACAGACGAACATTAACGCCTTTCGGGCCAAAGAAGGGAAATTTCCGTTTGACGGGTCGGTCGGTAAGAATCAATTCACGATCGACTATGACCTCATCTTCGTCTCAGAAGAACCGACGGTCCCGAGTCCATACACCGATACCGAGTTGCCAATCTATGTCGACGGGACCGGGCAATTATTTGTCGATTACCGGACCGACCTCGAAGCCGCCCTTGAGAACACGGATGTAGAGCCGAAAGTCGGGGAAGACATTCGGTATTTGCTCTATAATGACTCCCCGTTCGCCCCTGCTTATTCGCAAGGGTACACGATTAATGAACAAGGTGAGGTCGAGTTTTTAAACAACTGATCGTCGGAACGGGTCGAATATGGGCTTTTCACTTAAAAAATGTTGTCATATCAACGTTTGTACGATATGATTAATCCCGTAAACTCCCTGTGAGAGGAGGTGAATCGTGATGAACAAAACTGAATTGATCCAAGCAGTTGCGGAGAAAGCCAACGTTTCGAAAAAAGAAGCTACACAAGTTGTAGAAGCTACATTCGAATCTATCACTGAAGCACTCCAAAACGGTGATAAAATTCAATTGATCGGTTTTGGTACTTTTGAAGTTCGTGAACGTGCTGCCCGTAAAGGCCGTAACCCACGTACGAAAGAAGATATCGAAATCCCGGCGAGCAAAGTTCCTGCCTTCAAAGCAGGTAAAGCGCTCAAAGATGCGGTCAAATAATGTGCAATACATAAGTCGCCGAAAGGCGGCTTTTTTTGTGGTGGAAAGCGAGTTCACATGGCGTGAATGTGACAAAAATGTGCTATACTATGTCAGAATGACAACGAAGAGGACGAGGGGGGATAGCATGGAACAGATGACATACGAAACCGTTGTCACCGACCTTGCTCGTCAAATCGAAGAACGCATGACCCATCCGTATTTGACGAGACACGAGATTGTACCCGCAGTCGACATGCCTTTACTTCGTTGGATGGTCGAGATGATTGAAATCGAATCGAATCAACAACGTCAGCTCGTGCTTGCGACGTATTTTGCGCACCAAGCGCTCGAACTGCACGATCAAGTAAAGGATAGTCCGAACGGATCGCTCGAGCGGCAATTGAAAGTGCTCGCCGGCGATTATGCCTCGGCTCAATTTTATAAAATTCTGGCCCTGTTTCCTGCCGATTATAGCAATCGCTTCGGCCGGACGGTCCAGCTCGTCAATGGGGCGAAATGTACACTTGCGTTAGACGCAGACGTACCTGTCACGACGTGGATGGAAGCGAACTTCGGATTGATCAAAACGTTTTCTGAAGTGATCGGTCAGGCTTACTTGACCGCATACGGAAAAACGATCATCGAACGAAAGGCGGCGGAACTGCGCCAAGAACAACGAGAACAGCTATCGACGCTCCTGGCGCACGCTGTCGCTTAGAACGGAAAGGATGTTACGTATTGCAACCGAAAGAAAAAGAGCAAAAAGTATATGACGTGTTTCAATCAATCTCACCGAGCTACGATACGATGAACTCGATCATCAGCTTCCGTTTGCATAAATGGTGGCGCAAAGCGACAATGCGTCGCATGCAAGTGTTCCCAGGGGCTAAATGTCTCGACGTCTGTTGCGGGACGGCTGATTGGACGATTCAACTCGCCGAGGCGGCCGGTAATACCGGTGTCGTCAAAGGTCTCGATTTCTCCGAGAACATGCTCGCGGTCGGACAAGAGAAAGTGGAAGAATATCCGACGATCGAACTCATCCATGGTAACGCGATGGCGTTGCCGTTCGGCGATCACTCGTTCGACTATGTGACAATCGGTTTTGGTCTTCGCAACGTTCCGGACTATATGACGGTGCTCCGTGAGATGCACCGGGTGTTGAAGCCGGGTGGTACGGTCGTCTGTCTCGAGACGAGCCAACCGACGGCACCACTCTTCAGCGAGCTATACCGATTTTATTTTGGGTCGGTCATGCCACTGTTCGGTAAAGTGTTTGCCGGCTCGTATGATCAATATAAGTGGCTCCAAGAATCGACCGATCAATTCCCGGACCGGTTGACACTAAAACGGATGTTTGAGACGGCAGGATTCGAACAAGTCGAAGTGAAGGCGTTCTCCGGCGGTGCGTGTGCCATGCACTTAGGAAAGAAGTGGTGACCGATGTCTTTGAAGCGACTTTATCGCCACATGAACCGAGAGATTGAACAGATTGACCGGTTCTTGTCGACGCGAGTCCAAACCGATCATCCGGTCATCGAAGCGGCTTCGAAACAACTGTTAGACGCGGGCGGGAAGCGGATTCGGCCGGCGTTCGTCCTGCTTAGCGCCGGATTCGGACAGACGAAAGACATCCGATTGACGAAAGTGGCGGCGAGTCTAGAATTGATTCATATGGCCTCGCTCGTTCATGACGACGTCATCGATGACGCCACATTGCGCCGCGGCAAACCGACCGTCATGGAACGTTACGATGAACGGGTCGCGATGTACACCGGTAATACGTTGTTCGGTGAAGCGATTCGGCTCGTCTCTGAGATCGATTCCCCAGACGTGATGCAAATCATGGCTGATACGATGGAACTGATCTGTGTCGGGGAAATCAATCAAATCCAAGATCAATATGACTGGGCCCAGTCTCCGAAACGATATCTCGACCGCATCGCCCGCAAGACGGCGCTGTTGATCGAGACGAGTTGTGCGGCTGGTGCCGTCGTCTCGGGAGCCTCTCCTGACGTTGTCAAACAGCTGCGGTTGTTCGGCTATGATATCGGGATGGCGTTTCAAATGACGGACGACTTGCTCGACTTCACCGCAAAAAGTTTCCAACTCGGAAAACCGGTCGGTGAAGATTTGAAACACGGTCATAAAACGCTTCCGCTCTTCTATTCAGCGGAAAATCCGGAATTTTTCGATCGGTTGCAACAAGTCAGTCATTCGTCTGATTATGCTTTGACGCACACGCTCGTTCGTGAAGTGCAACGCAACGGGGCGCTCGAGCGGAGCCAACGGACGATCGACCGTTATGTGAACCGGGCGATCCGACGTCTTGACGGGTTACCGGACGTGGCCGACAAACGCTCCCTCATCGAGATTGCCGAGTACATCGGGAAACGAAAATGGTAATCGGCACCTTGTAAACCCTTTCAATAATGGTGATGACCGTGTAAACTAATAACGTACATGGTACACATATCGATTTAGGGGGATTAGGGGAATGGAAAAAACATTTTTAATGGTGAAACCGGATGGCGTGAAACGTGGATTGATTGGGGAAATCATCTCGCGCTTCGAACAAAAAGGCTATACGTTGAATCGTCTTGAACTGTTGACACCATCAGTGGAAGTTGCACAATCGCATTATGAGGAACATAAGGAAAAGCCGTTCTTTGGAGAGCTAGTCGACTTTTTAACGTCTGGTCCTGTTGTGGCGATGGAATGGGAAGGCGAGAATATCGTCGCCGTCTCTCGGTTGATGATCGGGAAGACGAACCCGCTTGACGCACAACCTGGAACGATTCGTGGCGACTTGGCCTCGACGATGTCACAAAACGTCATCCATGGTTCAGATAGCGTGGAGAGCGCAGAGCGTGAATTGTCACTCTGGTTCGCCACTGAAGCATCACACGTTTGATGACGATAAAAGGGACGGGGGCCTCCTGTCCCTTTTTATATTGGGATTGAAGCGCTCTCACTCGTTTTGGCACGACATGATCTAGGAGAAGAGAAAGAATTGAGGTTGGAACTGGTGATAAATGATTATGCCATCTTCGTTAAAAAGTTTTATTTGAAGTCAGGGATCGACTTGAATTTATATAAAGAGGCTCAGATGAAGCGGCGGATGATCGCGCTTCGTGAGAAGAAAGGGTATGCCACGTTCATCGAGTATTTCAAAGCGATGGAAGCGGATCGAGGATTGTACGATGAGTTTTTAGACCGCATGACGATCAACGTGAGCGAGTTTTATCGGAACCCCGTCCGCTGGCAGCAGCTTGAGACGGATATCTTACCCGAGCTCATCCGAAAAAGCCAAGGCAAATTGCGTGTCTGGAGCGCGGCCTGTTCGACCGGAGAAGAGCCGTACTCGTTAGCGATGCTATTATCGAAACATTTGTCACCCGCCCAGTTCACGATCACGGCGACGGACCTAGATGATGTGGTGATCGAAAAAGCGAAGCAAGGCAAGTACCATGAGCGGGCGCTCGTCGACTTGCCCCCTGATTTTCGGCAGCGTTATTTCACTCGCCGTGGGGACGACTATTACATCACAGAAGACATCAAGAAATTGGTGACGTTTAAAAAACATAACTTGTTGGCCGACGTGTACGAGCGGAATTTTGATTTGATCGTCTGTCGCAACGTCTTGATTTATTTCACCGAGGAAGCGAAAGAGAAAGTTTATAAATCATTCCACCGTTCGCTTCGCCCGGGCGGGATCCTTTTCGTCGGAGGCACGGAGCAAATCTTTCAACCGAAACGGTATGGCTACAAGATGAAACAAAGTTTCTTCTACGAAAAATTTGAAGAGTGAGGTGGCGCACATGCGTTATTTGACGGCAGGAGAATCGCACGGTCCCGGACTCTCGATCATCATCGAGGGCGTGCCGGCCGGGCTTGAAGTCGACGTGCAGGCAATCAATGACGAGCTTGCCAAACGGCAATCGGGTTATGGACGCGGCCGGCGCATGCAAATTGAATCAGACCGAATCGAGGTGAGGGCCGGTATTCGTCACGGGGTGACGACAGGGGCCCCTATTTCGTTTTGGATCGAGAACAAGGACCATACCCATTGGCGGAACGTCATGCAGGCCGAACCGGTCGACGCGGATGTTGAAATCAAGCGTCGCGTCGTCCGGCCACGGCCGGGTCATGCCGACCTCGTCGGCGGACTGAAGTATGACCATCGCGACCTGCGAGACGTGCTCGAACGCTCGAGCGCTCGAGAGACGGCGGCCCGTGTCGCTGTCGGGGCACTTAGCAAGCAACTGCTCGCTGCGGTCGGCATGTCACTCGTGAGCTATGTCAAAGTAATCGGTGGTGTCACGGCCGAGACATCATACGAGTCGCTCGACACGTTGCACGCCGCGATTGAGGCGTCGCCGGTCCGGACGATGGATGAGGCGGCAGGTCAGGCGATGATGAATCGAATCGACGAGGCGAAAGCTGCCGGTGATTCGCTCGGCGGTGTCGTCTGTACGGAAGTGCATGGCGTCATCCCAGGGCTCGGGTCGTATGTCCAATACGACCGAAAACTCGACGCGGCCATCGCCCGAGCCGTCATGAGCGTCAACGCGATTAAAGGGGTCGCGTTCGGGGATGGGTTCGAGATGGCGTATCGACCAGGCTCTGAAGTCATGGACCCGATCGCCTATGGCCCGGACGGTTATACGCGGCTGAGCAACCATCTCGGTGGTTTCGAAGGCGGGATGACGACGGGCATGCCGATCGTCTGTACGGCTGTGATGAAGCCAATCCCGACGCTATATAAACCGCTCCAATCCGTCGATATCGACACGAAAGAACCGTTTCTCGCGCAAATCGAACGGAGTGACGCCTGCGCCGTCCCAGCCGCCTCGCTCGTCGTGGAGGCCGTCGTCGCGTTTGAGCTCGCCCGCGAGTTATGCGAGACGTTCGGACATGACACGGTCAACCGGATCCAGTCACGTGTCGCCGCATACCGAGAGGAGATTCGGACGTGGTGACGCTCCATGTGAACGCCTCGACCCCGTACGACGTCACAATTGAACGAGGGGACGCCTGGCTCGACCGCGTCCCTTACTTCTCGTGCTCCACCGTCTGGGTGGTCACAGATGAGACGGTCGACCGGTTGCACGGAAGTGCGTTCCGGGACCGGCTCGCGCATAAACATCGGAACGTCGTCTGGTCGGTCGTCCGCCCGGGTGACGGCTCGAAGTCGCTCGACACGATTGAACGGCTCGTCACGGACGGATTGACGGGCGGTTGTGACCGGGATACGCTCGTCGTGGCATTCGGAGGTGGTATGGTCGGGGATTTAGCCGGCTTTTTAGCGAGCGTCTATATGCGCGGTGTGCGTTACATACAAGTGCCGACGACGATTCTCGCGCATGACTCGGCCGTCGGCGGGAAAGTCGCGGTGAACCATCCGCTCGCGAAAAATGCGATCGGTGCCTTCTATCAACCGGCGGGCGTCCACTATAACGTGGACCGTCTCGAGACGTTGTCCGCGCGGGACGTCTTGAGCGGGCTCGGTGAATTGATTAAGCACGCCTATCTGTCACGTTACGTCCTCGGTCACTCGTTCGAGGTGGAGTTGTTCAATGCTTTGGCACAAGGACCGCTCGATTGGGAAACGTGGCTCGCACGAGGGATCGAAGTGAAGCGATTAGTCGTCGAGGCCGATGAACGCGAACAAGGCGTGAGGGCGTGGCTGAATTTCGGTCATACGTTCGGGCATGCGTTGGAGTCGGCTGAGGCATACCGGTTGTCGCACGGGGAAGCGATTCTCTACGGGATGGTGTACGCCTTCCTCGTCTCCGGCGACGAGGAACGGGCCGAAACCCTCGCTTCATTCATGAGGCGGGAAGGCATCACAACGGTCAACTGGCAATCGTTTGACACGTATCTCGCAGGCATGGGACACGATAAAAAGAATCGGGACGGGCAGATCCGCTTCGTCCTGCTCGGCGCTGAGGTGACCGTTGCGAGCGTCACGGCCGAGCGACTCGCTGGAGCGTTCCATCAAATGAAAGGGTGGTTTTGACATGGGATTGAATGGATTCATACGGGTACCGAGTGACAAGTCGATCACGCATCGCGCTCTCTTGTTCGGGGCCGTGGCGACCGGGGAGACGACGATTTATGATCCACTCCTTGGCGAGGATTGCCGGTCGACGCTCGAGGCGATTCGGAGGTTAGGAGCGGAGGTCATCGAAGAGCCGGACCGTCTCCTCATCACGGGGGCGAAGACGCTCACATCGGCCGAACTCGATTGCGGGAACTCGGGCACGACGATGCGTCTTTTGACAGGGCTTCTCGCCGGTTACGATGGGGAGTTCACGCTTACCGGAGACGCCTCGCTCTCAAAACGTCCGATGCGTCGGGTGACGGATCCGCTCCGACAAATGGGCGCGGACCTCGACGGAGAGTTCGCCCCGATCCAAATTCACGGCCGGACGCTGGCGGGCATCGATTACACGTTGCCTGTCGCGAGCGCGCAAGTGAAGTCAGCGGTCCTGCTTGCGGGACTTCGTGCGACCGGACCGACAATCGTGCGCGAGCCCGTCTTATCGCGGGACCATACGGAACGCATGCTGCCTTTGTTCAGTGGGCAATTGGACATCACGGCAGAGGACGGTGTCCGAACGATCCGGTTAGCTCCATCCGTGCTCAAGGGGGCCACGGTGGCCGTTCCGGCCGATCCATCTTCGGCTGCCTTTTGGTGGGCCGGGGCGGCGCTCGTCCCGGGCAGTCGCGTCACGACGACCGACGTCTGTTTGAACGAGACACGAATCGGATTTTTACGTACGCTCGAACGGATGGGTGTGAAGACGGAAGTGACGAACGTTCGCACGCTCGGGGAAGAGTCGGTCGGCGACGTGACAGTGTCGACGAGTACACTTCACGGCATCCGCTTGGACGGGGATGCCATCCCGCACCAAATTGATGAATTACCGTTGTTCGCTCTCGTCGCGTCGCAAGCGACGAGTCCGTCATCGGTCCGGGACGCGGGCGAACTCCGAGTGAAAGAGACGGACCGGATTCAGACGGTCGTGCACGAACTCTCGGCACTCGGGGTCGATGTGCGCGAAACCGAGGACGGATTTGACGTCTATCCGAGCCGGTTGCACGGGGGTCATGTCTCCTCGCACGGGGATCATCGCTTGGCGATGATGCTCCAAATCGCGGACTTATTGACGACGGACCGTGTGACGATTGAACACGTCGAGGCAGCTGATGTAAGTTACCCACGATTCCGTGACGATTTACAACGCCTCGGCCGTGAGATAGAATAACGTCAATACGAGTAGCCGGTAGGAGGAATTATAAACATGTTAGACGAAATAGAATTGAATCATATTATTGAGATGCTCGAGAAAGGTGAGACCGAGCATGCCCTCATGCATCTCGAGTCGCTCGAGAAGGAAGGGTCGGACGAAGACCGTCTGGCCATCGCCGACATCTACCTCGAACTCGGGCTCGCCGATCGGGCCGTGAACGTACTCGCGGCACTCTACGTCGACTACGCGGGCAATCCGCACGTCGCCTTGTCACTAGCCGAGGCTTACTTGGACAGCGACCGGGAAGAAGAGGCGATCGCCGTCCTCGAAAAGATTGATACGACAGACAAGGAAGCGCATATGCGCAGCCTCGTCTTGCTCGCTGATCTCTATCAATCTCAAGGGTTGGATGAGGTCGCGGTGAAGAAATTGATGGAGGCGCTTGAGGCGAATCCAGACGAACCGCTCCTTATCTATGGCCTAGCCGAGTTGTATGCGTCGATCGGTTCATTCGAACAGGCGGTGCCGCTCTATGCCCGTCTGCCGCACTTGCGCTTGCCGGAAGAACTCGACTATCAGGCGGACTACGCCGAGGCGCTGACGATGATCGGCTCGTTCGAAGAGGCGCTCGATGAGTATGAGAAAGCAAACGACCGCAACTTGAATACCGTGTTCGGTCACGCGATGACCGCCCATCGCATCGGTCGCGATGAAATCGCCGTGAAGCAGTTCGAGTCACTCCGGGCGATGGACCCGGACTTCACGTCGCTCTACTTGCCCTATACGGAAGCGCTCGACGCGCTCGGCCGCTTCGAAGAGGCATTGGATGTGATTGATCAGGGAATCGACCGTGACGACTACAACGACGAGTTGCGGACGGTGAAGGCGAAGCTGTTCTTGAAGCAAGGGCGGACGGACGAGGCGGTCACGGAACTCCGGGAAGCGCTCGCGCTGAACCCGGAATCGCTCCAGGCGACCGAGCTCCTCTTATCAGTCTTATTCGAATCGGGTGACATGGAGGCCGTCCTCGAGACGATCGACACGCTCGAAGAGCATTCGACGTCTCCGCTCATGACCTGGTACAAAGCGAAGGCGGCCTATGAACTCGAGGACTACGATCAAGCCGTCACGTTATACGGGTCGATCGAGCAAGTTTATAAAGAGGACGTGTCATTTGCCATCGAATGGGCTACACTATTGATAGAAGAAGGACAGCGTGCCGAAGCGCAACGAGTGCTCGAGCAAACGCTTGCGCTCACCGTCGATGTCGACGACCGCCAAGTTCTGGAGGAGCGGCTCGAACGGTTGACGGACCACGATTAATCGATACAAAGGAGATGGGGTCATATGGTCGAGCGGAAAAAGATGTTCTTAAAGCGATTCCTCGCTCATCATACGCTTCGCAAACGAGAAGCCAAGTGGATTATCGACTACTGGCTCAGACATCCAGAAAAACTCGGGAACGTTCATTTCGTCACGAACGCCTCGGTCTCACCGCGTAGCCTGATCATGACGGCGTACGGTTTTGACGGGGAACCGTTCCGTTACCGCCGGGGTGACCTCATCACGGTCAATCCCGAGAAGGCGTATCACGACATCCGGCTCCATGACGGCGCCATCTACGTGGAGCTCAACTTCCAAGGGATGATGATCGACGAAATGTGGATCGACATCGTTGAATTGAACCCGTTCGAACCCGTGGCCGAACTTAAGGATGAAGTGACGACGTCCGCGCAAACGGTCATCCGGGCCTCGGTCGCCCAGTTCGAGGAAGAACGTCTGCTCGTCGAAATCGACAAGGCGCTCGACCGGCGTGACGAGAAATTGTTCCGCAATTTGACGAGTCAGCTGCATCAAGTGCGAGCCTCAAAATTATTTTAATAAAAACAAGCGCTTCCGTTATGGTCGGCGCTTGTTTTTTGGTATATTAATGACGTAGGAATACACAATAATTTCACATTTCGTTCATAAGTTTCGCATAGGGAACGTTTGTAGGTACGCTACAATGGACATGATGATGTATGTCTGGAGGAGAGGAGGAGGAAGATGAGGTTCGATGGCATAGACGCGATGAAATCGCTGACAGAACGCCAATACGTCGACACGCTCGTCGTCCCACTCGTCGAACTGGCGTTTGATGAGGACATGGTGCGTAAAGCCGAAGGGAACGAAGTCATTCAGGCGGTGGCACTCGAGACCGAACGGCAACTGTCGGGACGGACGATGCTCAGCCCGACACTTAGTTACGTCGACGTGGACGCTGGCCGGGCGACGGCAGAAGCGGTACTCACGAAAGCGGTGTCCTCTGGGTTTTCCCACGTGTTGTTCATCTCCTCGGATTTGCGTTTCAAAGGGTCTGAACTGCCGATTATGTTTGTTCCGCCGCTTGCTTTAAAAGGCATGTCCGGCGAGCAGTCGCACACGATGGTTCAAAATTTTGCGACGCAAGTCATTACCGAGCTTTCGAGCCGTTGGATGGCGACATGAAGCGGTTGACGTGGAGGTTTTATTGATATACTATTTTGTTGAGTGAGAAATTTTTGTGAAGAATGCATAAAGAATTATGGGGTTATGCACACGAATGAGGGGGGAACGAAATGGCTCAAAATGGGTCAAAAGTCACACGCCGTCAGTTCTTAACGTATACGTTGACTGGTGTAGGTGGCTTTATGGCGGCAACATTGATCAGTCCGATGGTCAACTTTGCGATCGATCCGGTCTTAAAAAAATCGGGAGCGGGCGATAAAGTAAAAGTCATCAGTCTCGATGACATCACGACTGAGCCGCAACGTGTCGACTTTAAGAAACAAACGCAAGATGCTTGGTATGAATTTGAAGAAACGCTTTCGGCGTGGGTATTTAAAGATGAGAGCGGCGAGATCATCGCCTTGTCTCCAATTTGTACGCACCTCGGCTGTCAAGTAGGATATGGTGGAGACCCGACTCGACCGACAGAGTTCTTCTGCCCGTGTCACTTCGGTCGCTATGAGAAAGATGGAACGAACATTCCTGGTACGCCTCCGACTGCACCACTTGCACGCTACGAAAAAGAAGAAAAAGACGGCTTCCTATACTTGGGCAGTCCAGTCGCACAGTTGTGAGAGGGGGAATAGTCGATGTTACAAAAAATTTATGATTGGGTCGATGAACGCGTCGACATCACGCCGTTATGGCGCGACATCGCTGACCATGAAGTTCCAGAACACGTCAACCCTGCCCATCACTTTTCAGCATTTGTTTATTGCTTCGGCGGTCTGACGTTCTTCACGATCGTGATTCAAATTCTGTCAGGGATGTTCTTGACGATGTACTACGTACCAGACATCATCAACGCGCACGCGTCGGTGTACTATCTTCAAAACGAGATCGCGCACGGACAAATCGTTCGTGGGATGCACCACTGGGGCGCATCGGTTGCGATCGTCATGTTGTTCTTACATACGCTCCGCGTATTCTTTACCGGATCGTATAAGAAACCGCGCGAACTCAACTGGGTCGTCGGTGTTCTCTTGTTCTTCGTCGTCTTGGCGCTCGGTCTTACAGGGTACTTGTTGCCGTGGGATATGAAAGCGTTGTTCGCGACGAAAGTTACGCTTCAAATTGCCGAGAGTGTCCCGGTCATTGGTGGCATTGCCAAGACGCTTCTCGCCGGTGGTGAGATCGTCGGCGCACGGACGCTCACGAACTTCTTCGCCATTCACGTCTTCTTCTTACCGGCGGCCTTGTTCGGACTCCTCGGAGCCCACTTCTTGATGATTCGTAAACAAGGGATTTCAGGACCGCTATAAGCCGATTCGAAGATATAAAGGGGGAGAAACGATATGCATCGCGGTAAAGGGATGAAATTTGTAACCGACTCTCGAGTAGGAATCTCGAATCGGAAACAAAATATTGCAAAAGACTATTCTGAATACCCAGGACGCACTGAGGCGTTCTGGCCGAACTTCTTGTTGAAAGAGTGGATGGTCGGTTCGGTCTTCTTGATCGGATTCATCGCCTTGACGATCGTCGAGGCACCACCGCTCCAAAACATCGCCGATCCAACGAACACGTCTTACATTCCGTTACCGGACTGGTATTTCTTGTTCTTGTATCAATTGCTCAAATACCAATTCGCAGCAGGGGACTGGATCCTTCTTGGGACGGTCATCTTGCCAGGCGTCGCTTTCACGGCGCTCTTGATCGCACCATGGCTCGACCAAGGACTCGAACGCCGTCCGGCGAAACGTCCGGTCGCCATCAGCTTCATGCTTCTCGGCGTGTTGTCGATCTTCTACTTGACGTGGGAATCGGTTCAAACGACACATTGGGATCAAGTGCATGAACAAGGAATCTTGGAAGTACCGGGCGAGGGCCCTGAAATCGATACGGCCGCACCAGGTTACGAGATTTACTCGGCGCAGTCATGTGTGAACTGTCACGGTCAGAACCTCGAAGGCGGGGCAGCAGCTCCTGCACTCGTCGGCACTCAGTACACGGCCGAAGAGATCGCGGATATCGCGGTCAACGGTGTCGGTACGATGCCGGCCGGCCAATGGGACGGTTCGGATGAGGACCTCCAAGCCATGTCTGAATTCATCGCTTCATACGGTGAAGGCGGAGAAAACAACCAATAAACGATTGGTTCAAGAAGTGTGACCCGTCAAACGGGCCACACTTCTTTTTACTTTCGTTTCGTTGCGCTACAATGAAGAAAAAAAGGATGGAATACTCGAATGATACATATGTTGCGCCCGATCCTGACACACCGGCTCGTGTTAGGACTACTCTTTCTCATCAATCTGCTCGGCACGATCTACGGGTACGTCTGGTATGAGCCCCAGCTTCGCGATACGCCGCTCATCTATTGGCCGTTCGTACCGGACAGCCCGACGGCCTCGCTCTTCTTCACGATTGTGCTCGGCCTATGGCTCGCCGGAAAGAAGTCGCCGCTCATGGAGACGCTCGCCTTCGTGACGCTCATCAAGTATGGGGTGTGGGCCGTCATCATGAACCTCTTGTTCTTGCGGGAACTCGGACCGGACGCGGAGACGTTCACCGTGCTCATGGCCGTCATGCTGATGGTGTCGCACGGAGCGATGGCGTTCCAGGCGCTGTTGTATGCACCGTTCATGACATGGACGGTTCGTTCGTTCGTTATGACGCTCGTCTGGGTAGTCCACAACGACGTCGTCGATTATGTGCTCGGCCAATGGCCGCGCTATCCGTCGCTCGCCGAGCATATCGCCTGGATCGGCTACGGTTCGTTCTGGTTGACGGGAATATGTTTTTTTATGGGATACCACCTCATCCTGCGCACTTCACTTGATAATAAGTTCATAAGAATGTAAAATCAGGGTATCAAATACACGCAGAGGTGATAGAGAACATGTCATTAGGTGGCTATATTTTCTATCTTGCACTGATTATGCTCATCCCATTATGGGCCCAGATGCGAGTGAAAAGTACGTACAAAAAATTTCTTCAACAACCGATTCAAAGCGGCGTCACCGGCGCCCAAGTCGCTGACTTCATCATGAAACAAAACGGCGTCAACAACGTCCGCATCGAGATGGTCGACGGACTGATGAGTGACCATTACGATCCGGTCAATAAAGTCGTCCGTCTCTCACGTGAAGTGTATCAAGGCTCGACAATCTCATCGGCTGCGATTGCGGCCCACGAGATCGGCCACGTCATTCAAGATGCGACCGACTATAAGATGATGCGTGTCCGCCACCGGCTCGTGCCGGTCGTGAACATCACGTCGAACTTGTCGTTCCCGCTTCTCTTAGGTGGTTTCTTGCTCGGCGCGATGGGCCTCGCCCAACTCGGTGTCATCATGATGCTCGGGGCGGTCGTGTTCCAACTCGTCACACTCCCAGTCGAATTCGATGCCTCGAAACGGGCCATGGCTGAACTGACGAGCCACGGAATCGTCACGGCAACCGAAGAGTCGGGTGCGCGCAAAGTGCTCAACGCGGCAGCATGGACGTACGTGGCGGCAACGCTCGTCGCCGTCGCCGAATTGATCCGCTTGGCACTCATCGTCTTCATGCCACGTGATGAGTAGAATCAACGGTCCCGTCCACGTGACGGGACTTTTTTTATCATGTTTGGAAAGGGGACCAAGATGTCAAAACCACAGTTGACGAAGGCGGGTCGTCTGCGTCTGATCGAACAACTCGAGACGCTTCGCATCGAGGGTCGGCGTGAAGCGCTCGAACGTGTCAAGGCGGCCCGGAAATTTTGTGACTTTCGAGAAGATGTGACGTACTTTGACGCAGTGCGTGAACAAGAGCGCATCGAGACGAAAATCATCGAACTAGAGCGAACGCTCGCCGATGCCGTCGTCGTGGAAGAGGAAGCGACTGCCGGAAAGATTGGGTTCGGTGACACGGTGACGTTGCGAGAACTGCCGGATGGTGACACCGAGACGTACCAAATCGTCGGCGAGCTCGAGGCCGATCTGGCAAACGGGTCGATCTCCGCGACGTCACCGCTCGGTAGCGGTTTGATGGGAGCTACCGTCGGTCAAACCGTCTCCATCGCTTCACCGGGCGGCACGCTCACGTTTGAGATCGTCCGCATCGAACGATAATGAAACAACGCCCCGTTCATTCGAACGGGGCGTTGTGCGTCGTGACTTATTTCAAAGGAATCCGGTTCTCATCGAACGTGAACCCTTCACCACCGACTTCATAGACGTGGTGGAACGTGATGAAAGCGTGCGGGTCGATCTGTTTGACGATCGTCTTCAACCGGTTCACTTCGTTCCGTCCGACGACGACGTAGAGGACTTCAAGTTCCTTGTTCGAATAGCCGCCTTTGGCGAGAAGACGGGTCGTCCCGCGGTTCATCGTGGCGTGGATGCCGTCGGCGATGGCCGTGCGATGGTCGCTGATGATCATGGCGGCCTTCCCGGCGTACGTCCCTTCCTGCATCGAGTCGATGACGCGGGCCCCGATATAGACGGCGAGGAGCGTATACATCGCCTCGCGAATATCGAGATACGTCAAACTGAGGACGATGACGAAAAAGTCGAACACGAGGAACGTCTTGCCGATCGACCAGCCGACGTAGCGTTGCACGAGCCGGGCAATGATGTCGACGCCTCCGGTCGTGCCGCCGTTATTGAAGATGATGCCGAGACCGATACCGATGAACAGGCCGGCGAACAAACTCGCGAGCACCATGTCGTCCGTCAAATCGATGACGAGGTTTGAGTACTTGGCAATGAGGGCGTACCAGAGCGAGAAGCTGAACGTCCCGATGAGCGTGTAGATGAACGTCGTCCGCCCGAGCAGCTTATAGCTGACGAAGAAGAGCGGGATGTTGAGCGCCAAGTTCGTGATCGATGGCGACCAATCGAACAAGCCCCGCAGAATCAAGGTGATGCCTGTGAAGCCGCCTTCCGCCAAGTTGTTTTGGACGTTGAAGTGGTAGACACCGAACGCAAAAATAAAGGAACCAATCAAAATGAAGAATATATTGCGAAACCGAATCGGTAATTGTACCGTCATCTGGTTCACCTCCCATCTAGTAGCGTACTCGAAAAACCTCTCGATTGCCTACCCTGAACATATGACAATCGAGACGGAGTCCGATATACTTTTCACAGAAGAGGTGATTTTATGAAAATAGTAGCAATTGGGGCCCATCCGGACGACATTGAGATTGGCATCGCCGGTATGACCGCCCAATGGACCGAGGACGGGGTCGAGGTCCTATACGTCGATTTGACGAGAGCCGAACTGTCTTCGAACGGGGACGTCGTCACCCGGGGGAAAGAAGCCGAGATGGCCGACCGTGTGCTCGGTATCCGGCGCGTGAACCTCGGTTTTCCAGACCGGGGTTTGACAGGGGACAATGAACAAGTCGAGGCGCTCGTCCATTTGATTCGGACCGAACGTCCGACACATGTCTTCTATCCATACGGCGTCGACCGCCATCCTGACCACGGGGCTTGCGCCCGACTCGTCGAGGAGGCGCTCTTTAACGCGGGAATCCGTAAATTTATGCCGGACGTCGCCGCGTATCGACCGTCGAGCGTCTATCAATATATGATTAACGCCCATACGACGCCTGACGTCTGCATCGACATCACGGCGACGATCGAACATAAACTAAACGCTTTACGGGCTTATGCCAGTCAGTTCACACCGGTCGACGGTGTGGCGACGCCGCTCACGGACGCCTATCTCGATCGGGTGTTGGCACGGGAACGTCATTTCGGCAGTTTGATCGGTACGGAGTACGCCGAAGGGCTCATGACGACCCGTCCGTACGTTGTCATGAAGGCGGGTGAGCTCGCATGAGACTACGCATCGGGGTCCTTTGTTATCCGTCGGTCGGAGGTTCGGGCATACTCGCCACCGAGCTCGGCATGAAACTCGCCGACCGGGGGCATGACGTTCATTTCATCACGTCGAGCATCCCGTTCCGACTGAACGCCTACCATCCGAATATCACGTTCCACCAAGTCGAGATCAACCAGTACTCGGTGTTCCGCTATCCGCCGTACGACATCACGCTCGCCTCGAAAATCGCGAGCGTCATCCAGGCGTTCGGCCTTGATGTCATTCATGCCCACTACGCGGTGCCGCACGCTGTCTGTGCCGCCCTCGGGCGCGAGATGGCCGGGACGAAGACGCCAATCGTGTCGACGCTCCACGGGACCGATATCACCGTGCTTGGGGAAGACGAAGAACTCAAGCCGGCCATCCTTTATGGGTTGCGCCAATCGAACGCGATCACGGCCGTCTCGGACAGCTTGAAACAAGAGACGCTCGAGCGGATCGGGTCCGATTTGTCGATTGACGTCATCCATAACTTTATCGATGAGGCCGTCTATCAACCGCAGGCCGATACATCGCTTCGCGAACGATACGGTTTATCGGAACAGGACCGGGTCGTCATCCATATCTCAAACTTCCGGCAAGTGAAGCGAATCGACCTCGTGCTCGAATCGTTCCAGCAGATGAACGTGCCCCACAAAAAACTGCTCCTCGTCGGTGACGGCCCGCTCATGGGAGCGATGCGCCGTCTCGTGAGCGAGATGGGGCTCGAAGAGCAAGTCATCTTCGCCGGGAAGCAAGAGCAAGTGGCGGCACTTCTATCGATGTGCGACGTCCATATCCTGTTGTCGGACAAAGAGGCGTTCGGCCTCGTCGCCCTCGAGGCGATGGCGACGGGTGTACCGTCGGTCGTCAGCGATGCGGGCGGATTGCCGGAAGTCATCACCGACGGCGTGGAAGGGTTT
This sequence comes from Exiguobacterium sp. s7, assembly GCF_018618195.1. Classification (NCBI taxonomy): domain Bacteria; kingdom Bacillati; phylum Bacillota; class Bacilli; order Caryophanales; genus Exiguobacterium; species Exiguobacterium sp. s7. The sequence goes on from NZ_JACSLO010000001.1 coordinate 337,775, forward strand.
GTCGTCAAACGCGGCGACGCGCCCGCGGCGACGAAAGCGCTCGAAGCGATCTTGCTCGACCACGAGCTCCATGCACGCTTCCGTGCGAACGGGCTCGAGCGGGCCAAACAGTTCGCCTCGGCCGATATCGTCACGGCGTATGAATCGCTTTATGAACAGGTGGTGGGACGATGACGGAATGGGAATACGCCAAACGAATCATCGAGACGATCAACGCCCACGGCGGCGAAGCGTACATCGTCGGGGGTGCCGTCCGTGACTATATGCTCGGTACGCTTCCGGATGATATCGATATCGCCACGTCGCTCTTCCCGGACGAAGTCATGCGCTTGTTCCCGAAATCGGTACCGACCGGGATTGACCACGGCACGGTGACGGTCATCCTCGACCATCATCCGTTCGAAGTGACGACGTTCCGCTCGGAAGGGACGTACTCGGACTCGAGACGACCCGACCATGTTTCGCTCGGCGTCTCGCTTGAAGAAGATATGAAACGGCGTGACTTCACCATGAACGCGATGGCGTTCCACGACGGCAACGTCGTCGACTTGTTCGGCGGACGGATGGACCTCGAGGCACGTGTCATTCGGACCGTCGGCAGCCCCTATGAACGCTTCAACGAGGACGCGCTCCGCATCATGCGGGCGTTCCGCTTCATGGCCCAACTCGATTTCCGGCTCGACGAAGACGTGCAACGGGCCTCACGCGAACTCGGCCATAAACTGCAGGACATCGCGATGGAACGGGTCGCCATCGAGTTCGAGAAGTTGATGATGGGCCCGGCATACCGAAAGGCGCTCGCGGCGATACTTGACCTCGGCATCCATCAATACTTGCCGAACGTCACGGAGACGCTCATCCGCCGTGTCATCGCCGACAAGCGGACCCCGGTCGACCCGGTCGGGGGCTGGGCGTTGTTCGTCTATTATGCTGACGCCACCGATTGGCTGACACCGTGGAAACGCTCGAACGCACTGAAGCGGGAGGCGGGCGTGCTCGCGCGTCTGTTCGACAGCGGGCTCGACACGTTCACCATCTATGAGACGACGCCGGAGACGCTAGCGACATACTTGCGGATGTCCGGACGAAGCGAGACGGCCGAACAGTTGAAGCGGCAGTTGCCGATCCAGTCGCGCCGGGAACTCCGATTCGATGGTCGCGATGCGCTACATCTCGGTGCCCGGGGACCGCTCATCAAACAGCTGCTCGCCCACGTTGAGCGGCTCGTGCTCATTGGCGAGCTCGCCAATGAGCCGGAATCGTTACGAAAGGAGGCCGAACAATGGCTTCGACACGCGGAAAAGTCTTAAATCTGTTGCAGGACGGGGCCGTCTGGAGCGGTCAAGAGTTGGCCCGCCAATTAAATATTTCACGTACCGCTATTTGGAAGCATATCGAGACGTTAAAACAAGACGGGTATGCGATTGAAACGATTCCTCGAAAAGGGTATCAATTGTTCGGCCAGACCGACCGGCTCGATGAACCGGCGTTCGTATCGTTCCGAAAAGGGCGGTTCGGACAAGTCGTCCATGCGTTTGAGCAAATCGACACGACCCAACGCATCGCCCATGAATTGGCGCAAAAGGGCGTCCTCGAAGGAACGCTCGTCATCAGCGAAGAGCAGACAGCGGGCCGAGGCCAACTCGGCCGGAACTGGTATAATCCGAGCCACGTCAATATCGCGGCGAGCGTGATTTTGCGGCCGGCGTTGCCGATTCGAGACGCCTCGAAGCTGACGCTCATGGCGGCGAGCGCGTTCGCGCGCGCCCTGCACGCGCAAGGCATCCCGGCCACCATCAAATGGCCGAACGACTTGTTGCTCAACGGGAAAAAAATCGGCGGCATCTTGACCGAGATGCAGACGGAGGGTGACCGGATTCAAGCCGTCATCCTCGGCTTCGGGATGAACGTCAACAGCGAGGTCATCCCGGAAGAGCTCGCGCATCGGGCCACATCGATCAAACTCGAGACGAATCAGACGCATCGCAGAAGCGAGCTGCTTGCCAACTTACTCGCCGAGCTTGAAAGCGAATATGACTTGTTCCTTGAGTCTGGGTTCGGCCCTGTGCGCAAGCATTGGCTCGAGCATGCCGCTTATCTGAACGAATCGATCACGTTGACGGCGTCAGGTAAGCCGAGGTATGGAACGATGTGCGGTATTTCGGAAGAAGGAGCACTCCTTTTGGAACAAGAAGGAATCATCGAGCCGATTTATTCGGCGGAGATCGCAGTTTGGAATGATTGATGGAAACGGGTTCGTGGTCTATAATGAATGTGCCGGACGCTATCGCTCGCGAAGTGTACCGGAACTGCAGACCGCCACTCTATATTTTGTCTGCCTTGATCATTTTGACAGGGACAGAAGGACACTCAACTACTTGAGATCGTTTTCGTGCGCCTTCTTACCATTCGTGTAGGAAGGCGTTTTTTGTAACCTGTCTCCACATTTAGGAGGAGAACCATATGCACACGATGACTTCGTTATTGAAGAAGATGAAGCAAGAAGAGAAATTGGTCATGTTGACGGCCTACGATTATCCGTCGGCGAAACTGGCCGAGGCGGCAGGGGTCGACATCATTTTAGTCGGGGACTCGCTCGGAATGGTCGTGCTCGGCTACGATTCGACGATTCCGGTGACGACTTCGGACATGGTGCACCATGCCAAGGCCGTACGCCGCGGGGCCCGCGACACGTTCGTCGTCGTCGATATGCCGTTTGCGACATACCATGGCGCCTTCGACCGCACGCTTCAAGCGGCCACGACGTTGTTCCAAGACGGTCAGGCCGATGCCATCAAACTTGAAGGGGCCGGCGAGGTGCTCGAGACAATCGAACGTCTGACGAAAGTCGGTATGCCGTGTGTGGCCCACCTTGGCCTCACCCCACAATCGGTCGGTGTGCTTGAAGGCTATAAAGTACAAGGCAAATCACTCGAGGATGCCGAACAGTTGATCGCCGACAGTCTCGAGGCCGAACGGGTCGGTGCGAAGATGCTCGTTCTCGAGTGTGTGCCGCACCAATTGGCCAAAAAGATTGCCGAGGCACTTACAATCCCGGTCATCGGCATCGGTGCCGGTGCCGACGTGGACGGTCAAGTGCTCGTCTATCACGATATCTTGAAATATGGCGTCGACCGTCTGCCGAAGTTCGTCGAGGCGTATGCCGATGTGAACGAAGTCGCGACGACGGCAATCCGCAATTATGTCGAGGCGACGAAAGACGGCTCGTTCCCGCTCGAACGGCACACGTTCACGATGGATGAGTCGTTGCTCGACACGCTCTACGGGGGCAAGGCATGAACATCGTCACGACACCACATGACTTACAGAAACTGTTGACCGACGCCGGGACGATCGGTTTCGTCCCGACGATGGGTTATTTGCATGAAGGGCACCTCAGTCTCGTCGAGGCGGCCAAGTCAGAGAACGACCTCGTCGTCATGAGCATCTTCGTCAACCCGACCCAGTTCGGTCCGAACGAGGACCTCGACCGCTATCCGCGTGATTTCGAGCGTGACGAGGCGCTCGCCCGCGAGGCGGGTGTCGACGTCTTGTTCTACCCGAACACGGAGACGATGTATCCCCTCGACATGGCTCGCGTCACGGTACGTACCGGCGCAGATGTCCTCTGCGGAGCGAGCCGGCCCGGTCATTTCGATGGCGTTTTGACCGTCGTGTCCAAGCTGTTCAACTTGGTCCGTCCGACGCGCGCTTATTTTGGTTTGAAGGACGCGCAACAAGTCGCCTTGATCGAAGGATACGTCCGTGACTATTTCGTCCCGGTCGAGATTCGACGCTGTCCAATCATCCGTGAAGAATCAGGTCTCGCTAAGTCGTCCCGGAACGTCTATTTGTCGGAGACGGAGAAGGCGGATGCGAGTGACATCAACCGTGCCTTGATCGAGGCGCGAGACGCCCTTGCGCAAGGTGAGACGATTCAAGATGTGAAAGCACATCTCGAGGAAAGCCTGAAGAACATCCCAAACAGTACAATCGACTATATCGAGATCAAAGACTACCCGACGTTGACCGAGGTGACCTCCGCGTCGACCGAACTATTGATTGCCGTAGCGGTGCAGTTCGAACGGGCCCGCTTGATTGATAATGTGATTTGGAAGAGAGGATGAATCCAATGATTCGAACATTTATGCACGCGAAACTACACAAAGCGACCGTTACCGAGGCGAACTTGCATTACGTCGGTTCAATCACAATCGATGAAGATTTGATGGACGCGGTCGGCATCATGGAAAACGAACATGTGCACATCACGAACAACCATAACGGAGCTCGTATCGAGACGTATGTCATCAAAGGAGAACGAGGTTCGGGTGTCGTCTGTCTGAACGGGGCAGCGGCCCGCCACTTCCAAGTCGGAGATGTCGTCATCATCATGGCGTACGGTCAAATGACGGCCGAGGAAGCGAAACAGCATCGTCCGAAAGTCGCCGTCTTGAACGAACGGAACGAGATCGATCAACTTCTTTATGAAGAGATCGCCCATACGATTCTATGACACGAGCGGGGATGTCCGATAGAGGCATCCCCGTTTTTTCGTGTATCGTTCTATGGTAAGATGAGACAGACAGAAAGCACGAGCGTGCCGAAGATGGGATGGATGTTATGGACACCTATGTGATAGTGGATTTGGAGACGACTGGTCATTCCGTCAAGTCCGGCGACGAACTGATTGAATTTGCGGCGGTGGTCGTTCAAGGGAGTGAAGTGATTGAGCGCTACAGTACCTTGATTCGCCCGAGTCGCCCAATCCCGCCTTTTATCACGCAGTTGACGACGATCACGAACCAAGACGTGGCAGAAGCCCCGACGTTTGAGGAAGTGATCCCAGATATATGGAAGATGCTCGATGGGCGAATATTCGTCGCCCACAACGTGTCTTTCGATTTGAATTTTTTAAATGAAAGCCTCGAGCAAGCCGGGTACTTGCCGTTCCAAGGGCGAGCGATCGATACGGTCGAGCTGGCCCGGATCTTATACCCGACGCTTGAGAGCCATGCGCTCGAGTCGCTCGCCGAGACGTTTGATCTCGTGCATACTGACGCGCACCGGGCGCTCAGCGATGCCGAGGCGACGGCGGAACTGTTCATTCGTTTGATTGAACGGTTGCGCGCCTTGCCACTCGTGACGTTACAACAGTTACGACGCCTGTCCGAGTCATGGACGAGCAACGTCGAACCGCTCCTCGACGAGTTGATTCTTGAGGTCGGGATCCGAGCCGACGATGAGACGACGTTCGATATTCATCGGAAAATCGCACTCCGACGTCTCGTCGATACGTTCGAACCCGCTGTCGAACGCGAACCGTTCGAGCCGTTTCTTCACCGGACGATCGAAGAGACGCTTCCGGCACTATTCGGTCAATTTGAACCGCGTCAAAGTCAGTTCGAGATGATGCGACACGTCTATAAGGCGCTCGACGACGAGGCGACGCTGTTGATCGAGGCGGGTACGGGGACCGGAAAGACATTGGCGTATTTGATTCCGAGCGCACACCACGCCCTCGAGACGAAGCGCCCGGTCGTCGTCAGCACACATACGATTCAGTTGCAAGAACAGTTGTTGAATCGAGATTTACCAATCTTAAAAGCGATTTTCCCTGAAATCGAGTTCACACTTTTGAAAGGGAGACGCAACTACATCGACCTCCGAAAGTTCGAGATGATTCTCGAAGAAACGAATGACGGGCTGCTCCCGGCGATGTGCAAGGCGATGGTCCTCGTCTGGTTGACCGAGACCGAGACGGGGGACTTGGAAGAGTTGTCATTGCCCGGTGCGGCGTCACAAGGGCCGGCCTCGTTCAAACGGCTGATCCAGGCCGATGCCGCCTCTGACTTCGGTCGCTTCGACCCTTGGTATAGCCGTGACTTCTTCACCCGGGCCGTCTTGCGCTCGAAAGAGGCCGATATCATCGTGACGAACCATGCTTTGTTGTTCTCTGATTTGCAACACCAGGCTGGGATTCTCCCGACCGATACGCCACTCGTCTTGGACGAGGCGCATCAAGTCGAGGAAGTCGCGTCGCATCACTTCGGAGTCACGTTTGACGCGATTCAATTTGACCGCCTGTTCAAATGGTTCGGCTACGGTGCCGACGGCAAGTTTCATTCGCGCGTGCTCGGGCTCGCCGATTTGACGTCCGTCTCGGAAGAGGCGGAGGCGTTCAGCAAAGCGACCGATCAAGCACTCGCCCGCGTCGACGATGAGCTGAACGATTTGCTCACGGCGCTCCAGTCGCTCGGGAAAAAGCGGGAGCAACGTCAAACCGTCCGCTTCGAGCGGGAAGGGGAACCGTTCCGACCGATTCGTGAAGTGGCGAAACGGCTCGAGGACCGACTGCGGACGTTACGGACGACATTGCGACAACTGCACCGTCTCCTCGATGAGCATAAAGAGCATATGACGTTCAAACAACGGGCCGTGCTCGGTGATTTGAAGGCGTTCATCGGCGACGTGCGCGATATCGAGAGCGTCCTCTACGAGACGATGCTCACGCGGGACGACGATGCCGTCAGTTGGGTTGAGCTCAATCTGGCTAATCGCAAGTTGACCTCGGTGTACACCCAGCCGGTCGAGATCGGACCGCTCCTGCATGAGCGGCTGTTCGCCAAACGGCCGACCATCCTGACGTCGGCGACGATGACCGTCTCAGGACGATTCGGCTTCATCGAGCGGCGTCTCGGACTCGATGGGGAAAACGTTCGCCGCGTCGTCCTGGCGTCACCGTTTGATTTCAAGAAGCAAGCGAAACTGTTCGTCCCGTCCGACATCCCGCTCATCAACGAAGTTCCGTTGCCGCGGTTCGTCGAGCAGATCGCGGACTCGATCGCCCAAATCGCCAACGTGACGAAAGGACGGATGCTCGTCTTGTTCACGTCGAACGAACTGTTGCGTTTGACGCACGAGGCTGTCAAAGACCAATTGGATGAGGCGTACACGCTCCTCGCCCAAGGGGTCAGCGGCGGATCGCGAAGCCGCTTGACGAAACAGTTCAAACGGATCGACCAGTCGATTTTGTTCGGAACGGCAAGTTTTTGGGAAGGGGTCGATATTCCGGGCGAGGCACTCACCTGCCTCATCATCGTCCGGCTTCCGTTCGCGCCGCCCGACCAGCCGGTCATGCAGGCTCGGTCCGAGAAGATCGAGGCGACCGGTAAATCGTCTTTCTTTGAACTATCGCTTCCGCAAGCGGTCATCCGCTTCAAGCAAGGGGTCGGTCGCCTGATCCGTTCGAAAGAGGATTACGGCGCCATCTTCGTCTTCGACCGTCGCGTCGAGACAACGCGTTATGGCAAGCAGTTCATCAACAGTCTACCGTCCGTCGATCGAATTGACGGACCGCTCGAGACCGCACTCGCTGAACTTGAGCTGTTTTTAGACGAGAAAGAGAAGACCGGGCTAGGAAATCAGAGATAACGCTAGGCATCGTGAAATTATCGCTTTATAATAATGGGTATAGTGTTTTTTGAAGGAGGAGTAATCATGAATTCGAATATTGAGACGTTGGCGACGGTTCGAATCGAGCCGACGGCAGACGTCTACAAAATCGTCGACTTGTTGAATCGTACGTTGAAGAGCCAAGATTTAATGTTCGGTCTTGCTTTAGAGAAAAAAGTGAATGATCCGAAGAAAGAAGAGATGGTGTTCACCATCTATCGGACGGAATGACACGGAAGACAAAAGTAGTGATTGCGTTCATGACGGCACTCATCGGTGTCGTCATCGTATTTAGTGGCATTTATTGGTTCACGGTCGGCCACACCGAGCGGACGAAAGAGAAAATGATCGAGGAAGCGCGCGAGCGACTCGTCGACGAGCAACCGTCCGTCTCGATTGAACGGGCCGAACTGTTTAACGGGACAGAACCGTATGTCGTCTTCGAGGAGACGGATCGGGTCCAGTTCGTGCCGGTCGACGACAAGTTGCCAATCGAGACACGGGATATCGCAACGGTCGATTCAGAACAAATCTGTGCCGACTCGGTCGCAGAAACCGGCGGTACGCTCGTCAGCTGTAAATATGGCTTCGATGAACGGGCATTGATCGAAGTCGTGACAAAAGCGGGCACGTCTTACACGTACTCGTACTATACGCTCCAAGCGGGCGAATTCATTCGACGGGTCCAATTGACGGACTCGCCTTGACGAAACTAGAGGGGGATCTCAATGGAACATCTATTGGCACAACGTGTAAAGCAGTTGACACCTTCAACGACACTCGCCATCACGGCGAAAGCGAAAGCGTTAAAAGCGTCGGGTCAAGACGTGATCGGGCTAGGGGCCGGTGAACCGGACTTCAATACGCCTGAACGCATCATCGAGGCAGCCTGTCAGGCGGCACGCGATGGCGACACGAAGTATACCCCATCTGGCGGGACGGTCGCACTCAAAGACGCGATCATCGAAAAGACGAAACGCGACAGCAACTTGACGTTCACACGTCCAGAGGTCATGGTCGCTTCCGGTGCGAAACACGCCCTCTATGCGCTGTTCCAAGCGATTTTAGATGAAGGGGACGAGGTCATCATTCCGGTACCATATTGGGTCAGTTATCCGGAGCAAGTGAAGCTGGCTGACGGGGTTCCGGTCTACGTCGACACGAACGAGACGACGATGTTCAAACTGACGCCGGAGCTGCTCGAGGCGGCCATCACGGATCGGACGAAGGCGGTCATCTTGAACAGCCCATCGAACCCGACCGGCATGATTTATACAAAATCTGAACTCTCGGCGCTTGCGGACGTCGTCAAACGGCATGATCTGCTCGTCGTCAGTGACGAGATTTATGAGAAACTCGTTTACGGTGAGGCGGAGTTCGTCTCCATCGCGACGCTTCCTGACATGCGGGAACGGACGATTATCATCAACGGTGTCTCGAAGTCGCATGCGATGACGGGATGGCGCATCGGCTATGCGGTCGGTGACAAGACGATCATCGAGGCGATGACGAACCTCGCGTCGCACTCGACATCGAACCCGACGTCGATCGCGCAAGCTGCGGCGGTCGAAGCCTACAATGGACCACAAGATGACGTCGAGATGATGCGTGTCTCGTTCGCTGAACGACTCGAGATCGTCTATGAACGACTCATTGCGATTCCAGGAATCACATGCTTGAAGCCACAAGGCGCATTTTACTTATATGCCAACGCCAAAGAAGCGGCCACGATGAGCGGTTACGACTCGGTCGATGCGTGGTGCGAGGCCGTCCTCGGTGAAGCGTACGTCGCCCTCGTCCCGGGTTCAGGTTTTGGTCAGGACGACTACGTCCGCTTGTCATATGCAACAGAATTAAAACGAGTACTAGAAGCGCTCGATCGAGTGGAAGACTTCATTACACGTAACGCTCGATAAGCGAAAGGATGGATATGAACATGACAACTATTTCAATCAGCCAATTTAAAGACTATGAAGGCCAGACGGTCCGGGTCGGAGCTTGGATCGCCAACAAACGTTCGAGCGGAAAGATCGCGTTCCTTCAACTTCGTGACGGGAGCGGCTTTGCCCAAGCGGTCGTCGTCAAAGCCGATGTGGCCGAAGATTTGTTTGCCCTCGCCAAAGGCGTGACACAAGAGACATCGGTCTGGGTGACCGGTACCGTCAAATCGGACGGTGGTCGCACGCCGCTCGGGTTCGAACTCGAGGTGACGCACATGGAAGTGATCGCGGAGTCGGTCGACTATCCAATCACACCGAAAGAGCACGGGACAGAGTTCTTGATGGACAACCGTCACCTTTGGCTCCGCTCGCGTCGTCAGCACGCGATCATGAAAGTCCGTAACGAATTGATCCGGGCGACGTACGAGTTCTACAACCAAGAAGGATTCGTGAAGATCGACCCACCGATCATCACGTCGAGCGCACCGGAAGGCACGACGGAATTGTTCGAGACAGATTATTTCGGACAGCCGGCCTACTTATCGCAAACGGGCCAACTTTATATGGAAGCCGCAGCGATGGCACTCGGGAAAGTATTCTCGTTCGGACCGACGTTCCGGGCCGAAAAATCGAAGACGCGTCGTCACTTGATCGAATTCTGGATGATCGAGCCAGAGATGGCATTCTTCGACCACGACATGAGCCTCGAGCTCCAAGAGCGTTACGTCTCATACATCGCCAAGTCGGCACTTGAGAACTGCCGCAACGAATTGGAACTGCTCGGACGTGACTTGTCAAAACTTGAAAAAGTTCAAGCACCGTTCCCGCGCGTCCGTTATACGGATGCGATCAAGTTCTTGAAAGAGGAAGGCTTCGACGACATCGAGTACGGTGACGATTTCGGTGCACCGCACGAGACGGCCATCGCCAACGCGCATGACCTCCCGGTGTTCATCACCCATTGGCCGAAAGACATCAAACCGTTCTACATGAAAGTCGACCCGGAGAACCCGGAACTCGTCCTTTGTGCCGATTTGATCGCGCCGGAAGGTTACGGCGAAATCATCGGCGGCTCGCAGCGTGAAGACGACTACGACCGCTTGAAAGAAGAAATCATCAAAGAAGGTCTTGATGAGACGGACGCGTACGACTGGTATCTCGAACTCCGTAAATACGGGTCGGTCCCGCATTCTGGCTTCGGCCTCGGCCTTGAGCGGACGGTTGCTTGGATTAGCGGTATCGAGCATATCCGCGAAGCGATCCCGTTCCCACGTCTCTTGAACCGCATTCACCCATAATCGCCGATCGGGGATGACTTTGTCTTCCCCGATTGATTTGTCTAGAAAGGATGTGCGACATGGATGCACATAATATAATCAAGCTGTTCGAACAAAATCCAGTCGTCGTTCCGAGGAAACTGTTCACCGAGGCACGTCGCCTCAACTTGACGCCGGTCGAGTTCAATCTCGTCATCCATCTGCTTGAAATGATCGGGGAAGGCATCGAGATGCCGCTCCCGAGTGAGCTCGGGGACCGGATGAACGTGGCCGAGAGCGAGGCCCGCGCCGTGTTGCTCGGCCTGCTCCAAAAAGAGTTGATCGCCATCGACGCGTCGGCCGAGGTCGAACGATACAGTCTGCTTCCATTGTTCTTGGCGCTCGAGGAAGGGGCGGCACCTGAAAAATCGGCCCATTCGTTGAATGAGAACATCATTCATACGTTTGAGCGCGAGTTCGGGACAATCACTCCATTTGAGATCGAGCAGATTGTCGGCTGGTTGACCGAGGACGGCTTCAGCGAAGAGCTGATCCTGGCCGCGCTTCGGGAAGCGAAACTACGCAACGTACGGAACTTCAAATATATGGACAAGATCCTCCGGGTGTGGCAAGACCATAACGTCGAGTCGCTCGAGGACCTCGTCGATTATCAACGGAGGAAAAAGTGATGTTGACGAGAGCCCAATTGAACGAAGTGTCGGACGAGATGCGCCGTATGTTCCCGGACGCCCACTGTGAGTTGACGCACCGCAACCCGTTCGAACTGGTCGTGGCCGTGGCGTTATCGGCGCAGGCGACGGATGCACTCGTCAACAAAGTGACGCCTGGTCTGTTCGAGGCCTATCCGACCGTCGAATCGATGGCCGCGGCAGACGTCGCCGACATCGAGGCGTTAATCAAGCGCATCGGTCTCTATCGGAACAAGGCGAAAAACGTGAAGGCGCTGTCGATGCAAATCGTGGAACGTCATAACGGAATCGTTCCGTCGGACCGCGAATCGCTCGAGGCATTGCCTGGCGTCGGACGGAAGACGGCGAACGTCGTCTTGTCCGTCGCGTTTCATGAACCGGCGTTCGCCGTCGACACACACGTCGAGCGCGTCTCGAAACGGCTCGGGATTTGTCGTTGGAAAGACAACGTCCGTCAAGTCGAGGACACGCTCATGAAGAAGTTCCCGCGCGAAGAATGGTCTCAGCTCCATCATCAGTTCATCTTTTTCGGACGTTACCATTGTAAAGCGCAACGTCCTGCCTGCGAGACATGTCCGTTGTTGCACATGTGCCGCGAAGGCAAGAAACGAATGAAGTCCAAGCAAGCGACCGGACAATGAACAAGCGTCTTCCTGATTACATTGATCAGGAAGACGCTTTTTATACGTAAGGGGGTATTTTTTGGTATACTCAATCCAGTTAGCAATCGGCAAGGAGGATGTATATGGGTGAAACCCGGATTGGAATAAAAGAAAATCAAATGAACTTTATCTTGCTCGTCGTGACGAACTTTTTCGTCGGGTCGATGGTCGGCCTCGAACGGACGATCTTGCCCATCATCGGAGAAGAGGATTTCGGTCTCGTCTCGACGAGTGCGGCGCTATCGTTCATCATCAGCTTTGGGTTCTCGAAGGCTGTCGTCAATTACTTCGCAGGAGCCATCGCCGATCGATTCGGGCGCAAGAAAGTGCTCGTCTTCGGCTGGGGGATCGGGGTATTCGTCCCCGTGCTCGTCATGTTGGCCCCGGCCTGGTGGATGATCATCGTGGCGAACGTCTTGCTTGGGATCAACCAAGGACTGACGTGGTCGATGACGGTCAATATGAAGATTGATTTGGCTAAACCGACGGAGCGTGGGCTCGCGGTCGGACTGAATGAATTCGCCGGTTATGTCGGTGTCGCCGTGATGGCCGCCGTCTCTGGGATGATTGCCGTCACGTACGGCAGTCGGCCGGAACCGTTTTATATCGGCGTCCTCGTCGCATTCATCGGTCTCGGGTTATCACTGTTCGTCCGCGATACGACGAATCAGGTACAGCTCCAACCGACGAGCGGGTCTGAGAAAACACGTTCCGCGAGAGACGTATTTATGACGACGACGTGGAAAAATCGATCGCTCTCGAGTCTGACGGTGGCGGGTCTGTCGACCAATCTGAAAGACGGCATGGCATGGGGCTTGTTCCCGATTTATTTCGCCGCACAAGGGCTCAGTCTAGCTGAAGTCGGATTAATCGTGGCAGTCTATCCGGCGGCGTGGGGCTTCTTCCAACTGTTCACCGGGGTATGGAGCGATCGCATCGGACGCAAAGGATTGATTGTCGCCGGGATGTGGGTCCAGGCCGGTTCGCTTTGGGCGATTCTCGTCATGTCCGACTATTGGCAATGGGTGCTCGCCGCGGTCATGCTCGGCATCGGGACGGCAATGGTCTATCCGACGCTCCAAGCCTCGATCAGTGACGTCGCCGAGCCATATTGGCGCGCCTCAGCAATGGGCGTCTATCGGTTTTGGCGCGACAGCGGCTATGCGTTCGGAGCCATCTTTGCCGGGGTATTGACCGACATATTGTCCATCGATTGGGCGATCGGGCTTGTGGCCGTCCTACCGTTCCTGGCCGGACTCAATGCGCTCGGTCGTTTGCGGGAGACACTTCCAGGTTTGCGTTAATCAAAAAACTGCCTTGCCGAAGATTTCGGCGAGGCAGTTTTTAATGGTTCCACGGATGGTCGCTCCATTCGCGGCGTTTTTTCGTGATGGGTACTTTTTTGAATCCCCAGTTACGGAAATCTTGGTCAGGACTTTCTTTACGAATGTAAATCTTGTCCTTGATGGCTTTGAAGATCCGGTTCTCATCCCCATAATGGACGAACCGTGGTTTCACTTCGATGACGCCGCGACGTACGCGCGAGAGCGGTAGACAGACGAGGTCAGCGATTTCAAGCCCAGACTGATAGATTGTGTTCTGTTTCTCCGAGAAGATGAAACCTTTAATCTTTTGTCGGCTTTTCTCGACGTCGAGATGGACCGTCCCTGAATTGAAGATATCGAAGAACGCTTTTTGGATGAGCAAGTTTTGATAGTCGTCTCGCGATTCCAAGACGACACGGGCGCTGACCGCTTCCGTCTCTTCTAAGAATGCATAAAACGATTTCATCAAGTGGGCGAAGGCGACGACGTACGGGTCTTTCGGCGTTGAATAGAAGTCGTGAAGTTTTTGTTTATCGACCTCGACGCTGATGATCGTACAGTTGATATCGCGTAGGAAGTCCGGCAACTTGTTCCAAAAGTCACGAAGCATATCGATCGTGATGCCATCCTCTTTTCCATACGGATGCTCGGCCTTTAAAATCTCTTTTAAATGGAGCGGGATATTCTCCGTCTTGAACACGTCGCGTTTGAAGGCATGTAACCGGCGCTTCAACTCGCACGGCATCCCGGCCTCGTCGGCATCGATTGCATATTTGTATTCCATCAATACGCCGGTGAGGTTGAACTGGGTATTTCCTTTTGGCGTGCCCGTCTCATCGACGAACATGACATACTTCTTTTGTGTTTCCATCTTACTCCTCCAACCATGGCTCAACTGTTTATCTAAGCGAGCCTGCTAATTGTTTTCCAACCTTGGTTTACATTGCTTATTGCGCACTTTTTCAAACTTACGTCAATCTGCGTTTAATCTGTCTTGATTATGGCTAATAAGTAGAAGACTTATTTCAGAAAAATAAATAGCTCTTCCGTAACAAGGTCGTGTCAATTTGACTACACAATGAACTACATACTAGTTTAACATACGGGAGTTTGGTACGATATGGATTGCGGAAAATCCACACAGGAGTCGAGCGACAGAACTCGACAATCAGACTTCAGACGGAAGGAACGGCTGGACCAACCTGTTAAACTAGAGACTAGGGGTGACGACATTGTTCCATTATCCGAACGGGAAAAAGCCGAAACCTGCGGCAACGCCGGTCCGCTCTAATCCGCAGACGTATGCGAATCGAGGCATGAACCTTGAGACGCTGCTGAACGACACGAATGAGTTTTACCGACTCCATGGACGAGCGGTCATCCATAAGAAGCCGACACCGCTGCAAATCGTGAAAGTCGATTACCCGAAACGGAGTGCGGCGAAAGTGACCGAGGCGTATTTCAAGCAAGCGTCGACGACCGATTATAACGGGGTGTATCGCGGGAAGTATATCGATTTCGAGGCGAAAGAGACGAACAATAAGACGTCATTTCCACTCGGAAACTTCCACGACCACCAAATCAACCACATGCGTGAGTGCGAGCGGCATGGAGGGGTTTGTTTTGTCATCATTCGGTTTAGCCGCTATAATACGCAATATGTGTTATCAACGGAGCAATTATTAGTTTGGTGGGAACAGCGCGAATCGGGACGGAAGTCGATTCCGCTCTCTTATATCGAGCAAGAAGCAATTGAAGTTCCAACCCGGGCGATGCCCGCCGTCGATTATTTGACGGCGATTGAGGCGTGGCTCGATTGAAATAGAAGGAGTGAAGCGTGAATGGAACGAAGTCGGATGGCACGTCGACAAGATACGACGAGCAATAAACGTAAACCAGCGGCCAAAAAGCCGAAACAAAAAACGAAGAAGTCGAAGTTTCGACGCATTTTAACGATTTTAGGGATTTTATTCATTATCGGCGTCATCGCCGGCGCCGCATACACTGCCTATGCGATCGCGACGGCACCGCCGCTCGATGAAGAGAAGTTGGTCGATACGTATCCGATCCAACTATTATCAGCTGAAGGCGAACCGCTCGAAGGAAGCGGACAAATTCGGGAGTATGTCTCCATCGATGAAATTTCAGAAGTGATGCAACAAGCGGTCATCTCGATCGAGGACCGTCGCTTCTATGAACATAACGGGATTGACTTGCGCCGTATCGGCGGCGCCGTTGTCGCGAACTTGACGGACGGCTTTGGGGCCGAAGGTGGTTCGACGATCACGCAACAGCTCGTCAAACAATCGTTCTTGTCGACCGACAAGAAATTGAAGCGGAAGCTGCAAGAACAGTGGCTCGCCATCAAACTTGAGCGCGAGTACACGAAAGAACAGATTCTCGAGATGTACTTGAATAAGAACTATTACGGTACAGGCGGATATGGTGTCCAAACGGCATCGAAACGCTACTTCAACAAGCCGGTCTCAGAAGTGAATTACCAAGAGGCGGCCATTTTGGCGGGTCTCCCGCAACGTCCGAGTGCCTATGACCCAATCAACGGGGACCAGGAACTGACGCGTTATCGTCAAGAGCAAGTGCTCTCAGCGATGAAGCGTGACGGTCATATTACGGAAGAAGAATACAACCAGGCGCTCGACGTCGAGATTGCGGACGTCATCTCGCCAGGTGAAGAAACAGAAGAAGAGACGTACACGCGCTCTATTTACGCTCGCGTCCAAGCCGAGCTCGAGGAAGACTACGGACTCGAGCAGGCCGACATTTACGGGACGGGCTTGAAAGTGTATACGTCAATCAATAAAGATTTGCATACGAAGTTCAATAACGACATTAAGAACGATAACGTCAACCTTCCAACAAGTGAGTTCCCAGAAGATCTTCGCATGGGCGCGACCGTGTTGAATACGAAGACGGGTGAAATCGTCGCCGTCATCGACAGTGAACAAGCGAAACAGGGCGATAAAAACTATCGCGACTATTCACGCGAGAAACGCCAAATCGGGTCGACGGCGAAGCCATTCTTCGATTACGGTCCAGGGATCGAGAACGCACAGTGGTCGACTGGGAAAATTTTGATCGATAAAGAGTTTGACGAAAGTGAAACCTTTAAACCAGGGAACTACTATCCAGGGTTCCGCGGTGCCAACACGATGCGTTACTATTTGACGGTTTCTGGTAATACACCAGCCGTCCGTGCCTTCTATGAAGTACAGGAAGAGTTCGGTTCGGAGGCGATTGAGTCGTTCGTCGAGAACGTCGGCATCGAGCCGGCGCGGGCGGGTGACGAGATGTTACCTGCGAACAGTCTCGGTGTAGCAGAAGCGAGCACGACGCAAATGGCGGCCGCTTATGCCACGCTCGGGACGAACGGGATGTACACGAAGCCGCACTTGATCCAAAAAATCGAGTTCAATGACGGCTCGACGATCAACTCACCGATCAAAGCGAAGCAGGCGATGGAAGACTATACGGCCTACATGTTGACGGATATGCTTCGTGACGTCGTCAGCGGTTCGAACGGGACGTACGAACCAGGCGCGTTCCCGTACGACGTCGCCGGGAAGACCGGGACGACGAACGATGAAAAGGGCGATGAGAATGATAAATGGTTTACCGGCTATACGACCGATTACTCAATTTCGGTATGGACGGCCCGTGCATCAAATGACATACCCGTATCGTTGTTTAAACCGAACTACGCCCAATATTACTTCGAGTATATGATGCAAGAAGTGACGAAAGCGACGGGTCAACCGGATCGCTTCCAGCAACCGGAATCGGTGCTCTCGCTCGGAAACGAGTTGTACGTCAAAGGGACGAAACCAAAAGACTTGCAGCCGGACAAACTCGCCGCGCCGACCGGCGCATCGATTGACTACGATGTGCCAGGCGAGACAGGTACGCTCTCGTGGTCATACGACAAGCAAGCAGTCGAAGCAGCTGGTTACCAAGGACTTTCGTTCACCGTGACGGAGACACGTCCGGACGGTAGCGAGCGTGTCGTCGGCACGACCGAAGACACGAGCATCGCCATTTCTGGCCTCGGTGAAGGGGAGACGACGTTCACGATTGTCGCCAACGCGACGAACGCGCTCGTCGGCGATCAACAGTCGAGCCCGCTCCAAACTTCCTACACGGTCGAACGGAGCGAGGAGCCTGCTGCCGAAGAGGAAGAAGAGCCAGCCACGGAAGAGACGCCTCCTGAAGAAGAAGGCGAGCAAACCGATGGTGAGAGCAACGAGAACAATGGCAATAACGAAAACAATGAGAATAACGGAAACGACAACAACACCGAAGACGAGAACACGGAAGAACCGACCGAAGAAGAACCGACAACCGATGAGACAGACGGGGAGTCGGATTCGGAGGGGGACGTCAGCCGTCAATCGACGTCAGACTCGGATGACCGTAACAACGGCAACGGGAATGGCAACGGGGGTCGTGACTAATCTGACTCACAGGAAACAGGGCGACATCAGCGCCCTGTTTTTCTGTTTCGTTTGCTATAATGAAAAGAAAGCGAATAGGATGGTGACACATGGTACAACTCTCATTGAAACGTAAGATGAAAGTATTGTTTGTGATCGACCGACTGCAAGAGGATGATTTAGGCATCCCGTTACATGGCGTCAATGGCTTGAAGATGGGCCGATTGCTCCTCGAGGAATCGATTCCGTTCGGACGCTTGATTGATGATCAAGCCGTGGCCGAGGCCAGTGGCCATCCCTATTTGAAACGAATCGGCGTTGAGACGATGTTTCTCGGCGACGAGTCATATTACCCTGAACTTCTGCGGGGCAAGCGCCAAGCGCTCGCGACGCATGAAGATTATCATAAAGCGGTGCAGCGTTACACGAAGCATTTACAAGCGGTCCACTCGAAGTGCACGAAGCTACATACCATCGTCTTGTTCGGACGGTCGACGCAACGGTTGTTTGACGATGCGATCACGCGTCTCGAAGAAGAGAATGAGCATGTCGCCGATTCGTTCAAAGCGATGGACGTGCTCCGTTTGCCGGCCGTCCATCGGCTCGTACATGACGAACGGATCAGCCAAGTCAAGGCTGTCGTGGAACGTCTTGCACCTTCGAAATCGTAAAGAAGGTGAACTCTATGCGGAAAAAACGTTCCGTGGAAGAAATGATTCAGACGCTCAAGACCGACCCGGGTTTCTCGGGCAACGTGACGCATTGGCACACGGTCGAGGCGAAGCCGGCCCGGTATGCGCCGATTCCATCGAGCGTCCCGCCAGATCTCGTCCGGGTGCTGCATGGCCGCGGAATCGAACAACTGTACACCCATCAGGCCGAAGCAATCGAGCAGACGTCTCGAGGCAACTCGACGGTCATCGTCACCCCCACTGCTTCCGGGAAGACGCTCTGTTACAATTTGCCGGTTTTATCGAAAATGATTGAACAACCGAATGCCCGGGCGCTCTACCTGTACCCGACGAAAGCGCTCGCCCAAGACCAAAACAGTGATTTGATGGAGATGGTCGAGGCGCTCGAAGGTGACCTCCGCTGTTTCACTTACGATGGGGACACGGCGCCAGCGGCTCGTACGAAAGTACGGGACGCCGGCAATATCGTCATCACGAATCCCGATATGCTTCACTCTGGAATCTTGCCGCATCATACGAAATGGATTCGCTTGTTCGAGAACTTGGAATATATCGTCGTGGACGAGTTGCACACGTACCGAGGGGTATTCGGTAGCCACGTCGCCAACGTGTTTCGTCGTTTGAAACGGATCTGTGCCTATTATGGGAGCCATCCGAAATGGATCATGACGTCAGCGACAATCGCCAACCCGGTCGAGCTGGCTGAACTGTTGACCGAAGAGGGCGTCGTCCTTGTCGACAACAACGGGGCGCCCCAAGGGAAGAAACATTTAATTTTCTACAATCCGCCCGTCGTCAATGAGGCGCTCGGGATTCGTCGGAGCGCCACGCTCGAGACGAAGCGGATCGCCTCAAAGCTCGTCGAAGCGGACATTCAGACGATCGTCTTCGCCCGCTCACGGGTACGGGTCGAGGTGTTGTTGACGTATTTACAAGAACTGACGCGGCGCGAGCTCGGACCAAAATCGATCGTTGGCTATCGGGGCGGCTACTTACCGTCGGAGCGTCGTGAAATCGAGCGTCGGCTCCGTAACGGTGAGATTAAAGCTGTCGTCTCGACGAATGCGCTTGAACTCGGCGTCGATATCGGCCAGTTGCAGGCGTGTGTCTTGAACGGCTATCCAGGCACGGTCGCCTCGATGTGGCAACAAGCGGGCCGGGCCGGACGCCGTCATTCCGAGGCGCTCGTCATTTTTGTCGCCTCGTCGTCTTCGCTCGATCAACTCGTCGTCGAACAGCCCGATTTGATTTTAGACCGGTCTCCGGAAGCGGCTCGTCTCGACCCGAACAATTTAATCATTCTCGTTGACCATATGAAATGTGCCGCCTTCGAACTGCCTTTCTCAAAAGGGGAACGATTCGGCACGGTCGAGACGGAAGAAATTCTCGATTTCTTGACGGACGCCCACATCTTGCATGAACGGGCCAATAAATATTATTGGATGACGGACGCATTCCCGGCTCACGACATCTCGCTGCGGACGAGTGACCAAGAGAATGTCGTCATCGTCGACCAGACCGCGAAAAACCAGGTCATCGGTGAGATGGATACGTTCAGCGCGATGACGTTACTGCATGACGAGGCCATCTATTTACATGGGGCCGAGCAATACCAAGTCGAACGACTCGACTTTGAAGAGAAGAAAGCTTACGTCCGACGTGTCGACGTCGACTACTATACGGACGCCAATTTGGCGGTCGAACTGAAAGTGTTGGAAGAGAACAAGACGACCGGCGTGAAGACGTTCGGAGAAGTATCGGTCATCGCGATGGCGACACTATTCAAGAAAATCAAGTTCGGGACGCACGAGAATATCGGTTCCGGGCCGATTCATTTGCCAGAACGAGAACTGCACACGACGGCGACGTGGTTCACGCTCGACGAACGGTTCGCCTACTCGGAGGCCGACATGGAAGATCAGCTCGAAGCGGTCAGTGATCTCTTGCGGCGGCTCGCCCCGCTCTATTTGATGTGTGACACGCTCGACTTGTTCACGACAATTCAAATGAAAGCGACCCATACGAACAAACCGACCGTCTATTTATACGACCGCTACCCAGGCGGCATCGGACTGAGCGAGGCACTTTATCGCGACGCCGATGAGGTCTTGGGTGCAGCCATCCGTACGGTCGAGGACTGTCCGTGTGAGAGCGGCTGTCCGCGGTGCGTCGGCATGATTGGGTACGGTGATTTCAAACAGCAGGTCGTCCAGCAGTTGCATGCATTGAAAGGATCGATATGAAAGCAAAACTATCACGACTCATCAAAACGAATGAACCGAAACAAACGGCCGTGACGCCGGACGACGTCGAACAAGCAAAATGGCGGGCCCGAGGTGGAGAAATCCTGACGTTCGAACAAGAGTGGTGTGTCCGCTTGAAGCAGATTTATCCGCTCGACGAGACGTACCACGACTTTACGTTCGGTTCCGCCAAAGCTTCGCTCGCGACATCGACCCATCCCTTTTTCCAAGTCGATGTCCCGTCCGAGCAGGTGTTGTTCATGGATACCGAGACGACTGGGCTCCGCGGATCGGGGACCTCGATCTTTTTGATCGGATTCGCGCGTTTCCAAGACGAGCATCTCGAGATGATCCAATACGTGTTGCCTCATCCCGCGTTCGAGACGGCGTTTTATTATCACTTCTTGAACGACATCGGCGACGAGGTCCGTTTCGTGACGTATAACGGAAAATCGTTCGACTGGCCCCAAATCAAGACACGGCACACGTTCGTCCGCTCGAAAGTCAAAGCGTTACCGGCCGTCGGCCATGTCGATTTGTTGCATGCCTCACGGCGATTGCTGAAACCGACGCTCGAATCGGTATCGCTCAAAGCGGTCGAGGCCCATTTCGGTCACGCCCGGACGGACGACTTGCCCGGCTTCTTGGCCCCGATGCACTATTTCCAATATGTGAAGGACCGGGAACCGGATATTTTACAGCCGGTCATCGAACACCATCATGCCGACTGTCTAAGCCTCGTCTCGCTCTACAAACGGCTCTGTCATCTCGTCGAAGCCGACGAGACGCCATTTGGTGAAGAACGGGCGCACTGGTTGAACGACCTCGGCAACGCCGAGGCGGCGCTTCAAGAGTACGAGCGGCTCGAACAGCCAACGAAGCGGGCCTTGATGCGTCAAGCGCTCTTGTTAAAACGGACCGATCAGATGGAGCAGGCGTTGCCGCTGTTCGAACAAGTCGGTACGGTCGAGGCGCTCGTCGAATTGGCGAAATACGCCGAACATCGCGAAAAAGACATCAATCGGGCCATCATCTATACCGAACAGGCCATCGCCTTGGCGGAACGGAAAGAGACGGTGCTTCGACAGACCGCTTTGACCGAGATGCGGGCGCTTCGGCACCGGATGAACCGGCTAGAAAGGAAGCAGTCATGAAAGTTGTCGCCATCACAGGATACCGGCCGCATGAGCTCGGCATCTTCAAAGCCGACCATCCCGGTATCGGCATCATCAAGGAAGCGTATGAGCGAAAAATTGTCGAAGCCATCGAGCTCGGAGCCGAATGGTTCATTTTTAGTGGCACGAACGGTTGTGAATTATGGGCTGGAGAAGTATTGTTAGAGTTAAGAGAAACTTATCCAATCAAAATCGCCGTATTTCCACCTTTTTTACAGATGGAAGAGAAGTATAAGCCGTACGAGCAAGAATTGTTCATTCGTTTGCAGCTCGAGGCCGACTTTTTTGAAGCACTGACCCAGCGTCCTTACGAGGACCCGAGCCAGTTGCGGGCAAAAACCGCCTTCTTTTTAGACAAAGCAGCAGGATTAATCACGCTGTATGACGAAGAGACGGGAGGAAGCCCACGCTTTCTCGTCGAAGGGGCTAAACGAAAACACCAGATGGAGTTATTCTTGATCACACAGGAAGAATTACGCGTGATCGAAGAAGAAAAACAATGGGAACAACATTGGGAGTGAAAATGATGCAAACTGAATTAACAGCCGAAGCCATTTATAAACAAGAATTCAAGACCGCCCTTCGTGGGTACTCACAAGAAGAAGTCGACCAGTTTTTGGACGTCGTCATCCGCGATTATGAGAAGATGACGAAAGAAATCGAACGGTTGCGCCAAGAGAACGAGTCGCTCCGCCGCGGTTCGAACGAACAAGCAGAACCGGTCAAACCGGCCCAGCCTGTCGCGTCGAACTATGACATGTTGCGTCGCATCTCGAATTTAGAAAAGGCCGTCTTCGGAAAACAGGTCGGCCCGAGCGAATAAAGTGAGGAGGTGGAGAAGATGTTACAAGTATTGACGGCCGTCAAAAAAGAACCTGAGAAACGACAGACGAAAGGCTTGTTCCGCACGAAAGAAGAAGTCATCGCACCGCCGAAGTCCTACACGGACGAGATCGTCGAGATTATCCGTCACACATGCCGGTTTGATTGGATGATGATCGAACAAGTCGAGCTTGGTGAGGATGTGCTCGATTATGTATTGGTCGGCCCGAAAGGCGTCTTTTTAGTCCGCATCAATCGGACGACGTCGGCCGTCCATATGACGAACCGTGACTGTCGTCTCGAGACGTCGCTCGGTTGGAAAAACATCTATCCGCATCCGATAGAAGAGCTTGAGCGGATGACGAAGCACGTCAGGAGCGCCCTGAAGAGGCAATGCGGACAAGCAGTCCCTGTCACGTCGTTCTTGATTTTCCCTGAGACATCCCGTCTAAAGGTCGAACGCATCAAAGCCAACTGTGCCGATACGTTCGATGTGATCGATGACGTCATCGCGAAAACGAAGCTCGAGCTGTTATCGGAGGCGACAATCAAACACATCGCCTACTATTGCTCGGAGCGTCAAGTACATAAATGAAAATGGCGCTGAAGCTTCAGCGCCATTTTCATTTCAATAATTGTCGGGCTTGTTCTGCATCTTTACGATGGACGTACAAAGCGACCCGGTCGTCCAAGTTTTTTGCGAGCGGGCGGAACAGGCGCCCGGTCGGCAAGCCGTGTTCGACGCGACACGTGATGCCTTGTTCCGTCAAATACGTATAGTCGTCGAGCAGCGCCTCGCCTTGCTTGCCAAACGCCTCGCCGAAGCGGACCCACTGTAAGTTGCGGACGGCGCGGATTGAGACGAGCACGACGAATGTGATGCCTAAGACGATAATCAATAGCGTTTCCAAATCCAAAGCGTTCAACCCCTTCTTTACATAATTTTAAGGGTGCAACCGCTTGAAAGCAACAACGATAGACCGGTATACTCAAAAGAAAGTGAGGGATGACGATGAAAACAACGATTCAATCGCGTCGCGAAGCCGTGACGCTGCTAGAAGACAAGCACGTGCTCTACATCCGCATCCATAACGGGCAGACCGGGATGATCAAACAAACCGAAGACGGAATCGTCGTCGCGATTCCGAATGAAGAGACGGACAAAGTCGATTTCCGCAAGTTAGAGGACATCGAAGCGTTTGAGGCGTTCTACGATTTGACGCTCTCGAAGCCAGGGACGCTTTATTATAACCAAGCGTAAACAAAGCTCCACTCATCTCGAGTGGAGCTTTTGTCATGGTGTCGGCAGCCAAGTGGACATCGTCTCTTGCAACGAATCAGGGCGCAGGTGCCGTTGTTTATGAAGCAAATAGCCGTCCGGTCGGATGACGAGCACGCCGCGCTTCATGAACAATGATTTCGCGAGCTCGTTGCCTTGGTCGAAGAAGGGACGACTCGTCTTCGAGAGCGTGATGATTTGGAAGAACGATTGATGATCGTTCAAATAATCATAGAGTGCGGTCGCATCACGTTTATCATCGTCGAGGATGAGCACTTGGAACCGGCCGTCCGCAATCTCTGAGATTTTGGTGCGCAACCCGTCATCGGTCCGGATGATCTCGATCTCCGGGAAGATCTTGCCCTTGGTGACACGCAAGAACGGAATTCGGGAATGCCCGGGATAAGACAAGTGCAGTTGGGCGATTCGTTCCGTTATTTTTTGGTTGACCAAGTTGACGCGCGTAAAGACGTCGGCGCCGAGCGCTTGGAACGGCAAGAGGACAGGCAACGTCGTCTGTAACACCTCAGTCGCCACGTTCGTCGTCTGAAGTACGTTACGAGCCACGTGTTCACGTTCGTCGCGATACGAGGCGACGACGCGGAACGGGGCACCAGCCTTCAAATGAAGCCACAACTTCCACCCGAGGTTGAACGAGTCGGCGATGCCGGTGTTCATCCCTTGTCCGCCTACGGGTGAGTTGATATGGGCGGCGTCTCCCATTAAAATGACTCGATTGTGGATGAACGAGTCGACCATGCGGTTGTGGACCCGGAAGAGCGAGAACCACTCAACTTCGTCGATCTCGACATCCATATGGCTTCGCTGTTCAATCAACTTGCGCAGTTCCGACTCATTGAACGACTCGTCGCTCGCGAGGTTCCCTGTGATGCGAATCGTGTCATCCGTGAGCGGGAAAACTTCTAAGACGCCCCGGTCGGAAAAGAAAATATGCACTTCTTCGCGCGAGATGTTCCATTTGGCTTTCATATCGGCGAGCACCCATGACTCTTTGAACGATTTTCCGCTAAACGGAAGGGCGAGCATCCGGCGAATCGAACTGTTCGCCCCATCGGCCGCGACGACGTATTTGGCTTCGATCGTCCGGTTTGATGCATCTGACTCAAGGTGGGCGAGCACTCGAGACGGGTAATGTGTCAACGAGACGAGCGATTCACCGCGCTGGACGGAATGACCGTGTCCGTTTAACGCATCCTCTAAAATCGCCTCGGTCTCGTTTTGGCGTAGCAGCGTCACGAACGGGTACGGCGTGACGAGGCGAGAAAATTCAAGTTTGGCCGTCCATTGACCCGAGAAGTATAGATTGCCTTTCTCGATGGTCCGTGCCCGGCCGAGTACTTCCTTGGCGACATCGAGACGAGAGAACACTTCGATCGTTCGCGGTTGAATCCCGATGGCCCGGGAATTGTTCGAAGGGGTCGTCTTACGATCAATGATTTCAAATGAGATCCCATATCTGGCTAACGTCAATCCGAGCGTGAGTCCGGTCGGGCCCGCTCCGACGATCAATACATCAACTTTTTTATCCACCACATCCACCAACTCCTATCGTTAATAATGATATTTCCGACATTTGATGCGTTTAAACGAGGAGACAACGGTGGAAGTGTAGAAACAAAGAGAACGAGGTGGAGAGAATGGACAAATCGTGGATCACGGAACAACAACTACGTGACAGTTTCTCGATGGAAGAAAACTATGAACAGACGGCAGCCGTTTTGATCCCGTTGACCGAGGTCGACGGGACGTGGCACGTCGTCTTTGAAGTACGCGCCCATACAATGCGGCGTCAACCCGGAGAAATCTCATTTCCGGGCGGCCGTCTCGATCCCGGTGAGACACCGGTCGAGGCCGCTGTTCGAGAGACGAGTGAGGAGTTATTACTCGCCTTATCCGATATCGAGGTCATCGGTCGCCTGCAGCCACTCGCGACGCCGCACCGGCAACTGATCTATCCGTTCGTCGGGGTAATTCCACTGCTACCGGACGTGCATCATACGGATGAGGTCGACCATTTATTTTCAATCCCGGTCGAGACGTTGCTTTTGCTAGACCCGTTCCATGGGGAGATGGAATGGACGATGAACCCGGATCAAAATATCCCATTTGAACGGATGGCGAATGCTAAAGCGTACGAAAAACGGGTAATTAAAATGAGAGAACCTTTTTATGAACATGAAGACTACATTATTTGGGGATTGACTGGAAAAATTTTGACACAATTTATTAAACGGCTTAAAGAAAACGTATTCAAACCGATATAATTTCGTTATAATGATAGAAACAAATTTAAGATTGGAAGTGAATGGGTGTGTCTGTAGAATTCGTTGTGGGTGATATCGTCAAGTCAACTCGTGAAGGTTGGGTCGCAGAAGTGACTGCCGTATTGACCAATACGGTCATCGGGGACGTTTCCATCATGGAAGAATTTCAACAGCTTGGTCTCGAATTTGAGAAGCAAGTTTTACTGAAAAAAGATTTGGAATTGATCGAACGCGCCAGCTGACCTTTTAATCGAAAGGGATGATTCAGGTGTCCATTGACAAAAAAGTTCGTGAATGGGAAGAGGCCGGTTTACTTGATGAAGTGACCGGTCAGCGCTTGGTCGAATATGAACATAAGAAATTGGCGGTCGGTGACAAACGTGAGCACAAACCGCCTATTCTTGTGATCATCGGTTCTATTTTGCTCGCACTCAGTCTATTCAGCTTTGTCGCGGCCAATTGGCAAGCGATTCCTGACCTTGTGAAAGTCGCTATTTTCCTCGTGTTTATGGTCGGGATGTATGTGACCGCCGAACGCCTGCAAGTGAAGGCGTCACGCTATGTCACGCTGTTCCGGCTTTTAGGCGTCGCTTTCTTCGTCGCCACGATGATCGTCATCTTCTCCACTTATAATCTGTCCTCGCAAATCCCGCTCTTATTTTGGCTCTTCCTTGCCGTCGCTGTCCTGCATAAATTGATCTATAAGCATCCCATCTACACGTTCCTGGCCGCGCTCGCTGCCTTTTTGGCGGTCACGAACAGTTTTCAAGGCATCGGCATCACGTTGATCGCGTTCGGGTTCCTCGTGACCTGGGTCTGGTTCCATTACGGAGACAACGAGCTCGATCGTATCTTCGCCTGGTTCGGCTTTTATGGCCTCCTCATCACAATCGGTCAATATGCCGGCTACGAAGGACGCTTTTGGCCGCTATGGGCCCTTGCTGCCTTACATGTCCTATTCCTTATCTATCGTGAGCGGGCCCAGTGGAATTATTTGTACCTCTTCGTCGCAGCCGTCCTATCGATCGGTTATTTAATCAATGCGACGGAAGGCTGGTTGTCGCAACGAACGCCCTCGGTCATCGAGGCGACGATCCTTTCGGTCGTCCTCGTCGCCGTCTATTTACTTCACCGACGCCAGGACTTGATGTGGGTCAGTTTACTCGCTGTCATCCCGTTCTCGTTATTCGAAGACTCCGGCATCTTGCTAGCGGTGCTACTTGAAGTGGTCGCACTCGCCTATCTCGTCTATCAAGACCACAATCGCAAACCGATCGTGCTTGCTTTCATTTATTTCTTGCTCGTCCAAATGACGATTTATTTCATTTACGTTTGGGATCGACTCGACATTTCGCTGTTCTTCCTCATCGGAGCATTGATCGTCTTCGCATTGTCGCTCGCTTTGTGGTGGCGCAGCCGTAGCCGTACGAGAGGGGATGCTCAGACATGAAACGATTGACGCCTTGGCTAGTGCCGGTTTTGCAAGTAGTGATCGCTGTCGGTTTTATTCTGCTCGTCTATGCGGTCTCCTGGTTCGGAGAGACGTATACGTTCAAAGCGACCTCCTATGAGCCGTACGATCCGTTCTTTGGAGACTTTGTCTATTTGGAATACGATTCGTTTGACGGCAGACAAGATGTCGAATCAGGGACGGTATACGTGTCGTTCAAAACGGGGGACGACGGTTACGCGACCATTGATCGGGTCAGTTCACGGCCGTTCTTCGGTGGCACTCGTGCCAATTACTATGACCGGCAAGTGTATATCGATGACATGAGTTCGTATCGGGTCGCCGAAGAAGAAACGTCGGCGATCGAAGGTGCGAAAACGTTCGAAGTGGATGTCGACGTGGCACCTTGGGGCATGGTTCGCCCCCATGATTTACGCTCGATTGAAGCTGAAACAGAATGACAATCAGATTACAGATTTGTTACACGTTATGTTGTAACGAATCTGTAATTTTTTACGAAAACGGTTGGAAACACTAGGTTTATTGTAAATGTTACAGATTGTAACCAGTTCTTTCTTGATGTGTCAGAAATATTTCACTTCGTCAAAATCCCTTCTCGTGATTGAAACGACATGGTAAATTTACTCCTGTTCGTTAGATGACGAGAAAGGTGCTGACCTATTAATGCATTCCTTAAAATATATAATCGCGATTTTATTTGCCGCTGTTGGAACATTCGTGTTTGCTGCGAATGCCGATGCCGCCCAAATTGGAATCGGGACTGAACAGAAAATTGTCCAAAACCCACTTGAATTAGAACGTCAGGCCATTGAGTTGGAGCGTCAACAAGAAATCGAACGCAAGAAACGTCTTGCCGAAGAGAAACGGCTCGCTGAAGAAAAACGTTTAGCCGAAGAAAAGCGCTTGGCAGAAGAGAAAGCCAAACGTGAACAGGCCGAGCGTGAAGCGAAAGCGAAAGCAGAACGTTTGGAAGAAGAAAAGCGCGTCGCTGCCGAACAGGCACGACAAGAAGAAGCGAAACGCCAAGCCGCAGCAAAAACCGAGAAGAAGCAACAAGCGGCATCGAGTGCGACCGTGACACCGGTCTCGACACAAGGACGTGTCATTCAAGCCGAGTCAACGGCCTACACGAACGATGCAGCTGACAACGGTTCTTACGGGGGGCGCGTCTTGACGGCGACAGGCCATGACGTGACAGACTCGATTTATTATAACGGCATGCGTATCATCGCCGTCGACCCATCTGTCATCCCGCTCGGTACGGTCGTTCAAATCGACGGCATCGGCCAAGCGATCGCCCTTGATACAGGAGGACGCATTAAAGGGAACATCGTCGATTTACTCGTCGACACGAAGAGCGAGGCCATCAATTGGGGTCGTCGTCATATCACAATCACATTGCCATAATCTAAAGGTTCTCCTGCGGGGGAACCTTTTTTGTCTCGCCTCGTGGGTTGGCAGTCTTTCGACCGCGTCCCAGCACGTTTCATTGTTTAACAATCGTTGGAAACGGGCAAACTAATATTTGACTTTCATGAAAAGTTACGAGCCGAGGAGGGGTAGAGTTGATAGAATTCCAAAGTGTATCTAAACGTTACGAAGACGGGACGTTAGCCGTCAAAGATTTGGATTTAACAGTACGAAGAGGCGAGATTTTTGTCTTGATCGGCCCATCAGGGTGTGGCAAGACGACAACCATGAAAATGGTGAATCGACTGATCGATCATACCGACGGGAAAATTTTGATTGATGGGAAAGAGATTTACCAATTCGATATTTATGAGTTACGCCGCAATATCGGTTATGTACTTCAACAAATTGCCTTATTCCCTCATTTAACGGTCGAAGAAAATATTTCTGTTGTTCCTGAACTATTGAAGTGGCCAAAGCAAAAGACGAAAGACCGCGTGACCGAACTCATGGAAATCGCCGGATTAGATCCCGTCTTGCGGGCTAAAAAGCCGACCGAGCTATCCGGTGGACAACAGCAACGCGTTGGGGTGCTCCGTGCGCTCGCGGCCGATCCTGACGTCATCTTGATGGATGAGCCGTTCTCGGCACTCGACCCAATCAGCCGGGGCCAACTCCAAGACGATATTAAACGCTTGAACGATGAGCTTGGGAAAACGATTTTGTTCGTGACCCACGACATGCAGGAAGCGATGAAGCTCGGAGACCGTATCGCGTTGATGCGTGACGGCGAGTTGGTCGTCGTCGGGACACCAGATGAAATCAGAGCGAGCACGGACCCGTTCGTCCTCGACTTTACACAACGCGGAAGAGGTGAGGTTGATGCTTGAGACATTCCAAAACCGACGAGGGGAACTCGTCGAGGCGCTCATCGAGCACTTGCAGCTCTCCGTCGTCTCCTTATTGATCGCGGTCTTGATTGCCGTCCCGCTCGGTATTTGGTTGACGCGCCGTAAAAAAGTGGCCGAGACCGCCATCGGTGTCACTGCCATCATTCAAACGATTCCTTCTTTGGCGCTCCTCGGACTGATGATTCCACTTGTTGGGATTGGCGCCTTGCCGGCGACGATCGCCCTCGTGTTGTACGCCTTACTCCCAATTTTACGAAACACGTTCACCGGACTGAACGAGGTCGACAAATCGCTCATCGAAGCGGCACGAGCTTGCGGCATGAAGCCGAACCAGAGTTTGATGAAAGTCGAGCTCCCGCTCGCCTTGCCGGTCATTATGGCCGGGATTCGAACGGCGATGGTTCTCATCGTCGGGACGGCGACGCTCGCTGCCCTCGTTGGAGCAGGTGGGCTCGGGACGCTGATTCTTCTAGGAATCAACCGGAATGACAACTATTTGATTTTACTCGGTGCCATCCCGGCCGCCATCCTTGCTCTCTTGTTCGATTTCCTGCTCCGACAAATGGAAGGCGCGACAGCTACGCGGAATAAGACAAAATTGATTGCTGTCTCTACCGTCTTGGCGTTAATCGTCGCGGCACCGCTCGCGCTCGGTCGCACGCAACAGACCGATCTCGTCGTCGCCGGAAAACTTGGACCAGAGCCTGAAATTTTAATGAACATGTATAAATTATTGATCGAGGAAGAGACTGATTTGACTGTTTCTGTCCGACCAAACTTTGGCGAGACGACATTCGTCTGGGGTGCGCTCCAATCTGGTGATGTCGATATTTACCCAGAATTCACAGGGACGGTACTCGCCAGTCTCGTGAAAGAGACACCGAACTCAAATGACGCTCGCGAAGTGTATGAACAGGCTCGTGATGCGCTGGCAGACGACGGCTATGCCTTGCTTGAGCCGATGCAGTTCAACAACACATATGCCATCGCCATCCCACGCGACTACGCCGAAGAGGAAGGCATCACATCGATTTCTGATTTACGGAACGTGCAAACGGAGATTAAAGCTGGCTTCACGCTCGAGTTTACGGACCGGGAAGACGGATACCCTGGACTTCAGCAAGCCTACGGTCTCGACTTCCCGTCGGTCGTCTCGATGGAACAGAAACTCCGTTACCGCGCCATCTCTCGTGGTGACGTCAACCTTGTCGATGCATACGCGACGGACCCGGATATCGCCGAGAATGATTTGCTCGTCCTTGAAGATGATCAACAGTTCTTCCCGCCATATCAAGGGGCACCGTTGCTCAAGCAAGAGACATTAGACGAGCACCCTGAAATCGAGGACGCGCTCAATCAATTGGCCGGTAAAATTACAGATGAAGAAATGTCTGAACTCAACCGCCGCGTCGCGTATGGGAATGAGCGTGCTTATGACGTCGCACAAGACTTCTTGGAGCAGGAAGGTCTCCTATGAGAGCAATGATTATCTCGAATCCAACATCCGGTGCAAGTGAAACGATGCTCGGTGAGGTTGTCGGGACGGTCGAATCCTTGTATGACGAGATTCTGATTCGAAAGACGCTCGGACAAGGAGATGCTGCCCGTTTTGCCGAGGCGAGTGGGTCGTTCGAGCATTTAATCGTCATCGGTGGGGACGGCACCCTGCATGAGGTCGTCAACGGCCTCATGTCACTTCCGAAGGACGAGCGTCCGACGGTCGGCCTCGTCCCCGGTGGTACGTGCAACGACTTTGCCCGTGCGCTCGATTTACCAGTCGAACCGATTGAGGCGGCCCGGTTATTTAAGATGAGTCATGTCCAGCCCGTCGACGTCATGCGGGTCAATGATCGATATGGCCTCAATTTTATTGGGGTCGGCCTGATCGCCGACGCATCGCGACAAATCGATCCGCTTCAAAAAGAATCTCTTGGTTCCATCGGCTACTTTTTAGCGACGATTCGTCAATTTAGAGAGCTCGACCCGTTCGACGTCCGCATCGAGCAGGACGGAGAAGTCGTCCATGATGGGCCGGTCAGTTTTTTGTACGTCGGAAACGGGGCATATCTTGGTACGGTACCGACGAAGTTACCGACCCAATCGTTCACCGACGGACTCGTCGAAGTCGTGCACAGCTCGGCCATCGGCTTTCCAATGATTCGACAATTGTTGACCCAACAACTCGGACTCGAACAGTCGTCGCCGGAGTGGGTCCATCTACAGATGTTTCAACTGACCGTCCACTTGAGCGAATCACAGATCATCGACGTCGATGGGGAACATTTTGAGGCGGACCGATTACACATCGACGTCTTGCCAAGTGAACTGACATTCCTTGTCCCATCCCACTAAAAACCAGACAGAGAAAAGAATTCAGACTTTTCTCTGTTTTTTGTTGTTCTCATTTCTGAACCGTGTTAGTATTTCACTATTATTATGAAAATAGATATGAAAATAGGAAGTAGGGATGGTAATGGCGCAAAACTCGTTCGCCTCAAAAATTGGATTCATCTTAGCGGCCGCAGGGTCAGCGATTGGTCTCGGTGCGATCTGGAAATTTCCGTATGTCACCGGCACAAGTGGAGGCGGCGCCTTTTTGCTCATGTTTTTAGCGTTTACGCTCTTACTCGGTCTCCCGTTATTGATCGGTGAGTTCATCGTCGGACGCTCGACACAAAAAACGGCACTGCTCGCATTCAAAAAATTAGGACACGGCCGTTGGACGCTCGTCGGTTACCTTGGTGTCATCGCATGTTTCTTATTGCTCTCATTCTACAGTGTCATCGGTGGTTGGGTCTTAATCTATGTCGGTCTCGGCTTGAGCGGGACATTGAACGGCCGATCGCCTGACGAATTCGGTGCCGTCTTCGGAGATGTCGTCTCGTCACCAGGCATCGCCGTGTTCGGTCAATTCTTATTCTTATTGATCACGCTCTTAATCGTGCTAAAAGGCGTCGAAGCTGGAATCGAGCGGATGAGCAAGATCTTGATGCCGCTCTTGTTCGTCAGTTTCATCGTCCTCGTCATCCGTTCGTTGACGCTCGACGGGGCGATGGAAGGGGTTCGCTTCTTCTTGCAGCCTGACTTCTCTGCCTTGACGGGGGAATCGGTCTTGTTCGCCCTCGGTCAAGCGTTCTTCTCGCTATCACTCGGGGTTGCGGCCATGTTGACGTATGCGTCCTACATTAAAACGAAAGGCACGCTCAATCGCTCGGCGAACATGATTGTTCTATTGAACATCGCCGTCTCGCTGTTGGCGGGTCTCGCGATTTTCCCGGCCGTGTTCGCATCAGGTCTCGACCCGGCTGAAGGCCCGGCGCTTCTCTTCGTCGTCTTGCCGGCCGTCTTCAATCAAGTCCCGCTCGGTGGTTTCTTCATGGTATTGTTCTTCTTGCTGTTCACGTTCGCCTCGATCACGTCATCGATTGCGATGCTTGAAGTCGTCGTCGCCGGTGTGACCGACCGACTGAACGAAAAGAAACAGACGATGTCGAAACGGAACGTCACACTCTTGTCAGCAGCGATCGTTTTTGCGGTTGGTATCCCTTCGGCCCTCTCGTTCGGAGTGATGAGCGAGATGCAGTTCTTGAACGGTCGTACGTTCTTCGATTCGATGGACTATATCGTCAGCTATGTCTTGATGCCGGTCGGTGCGCTCTTGACATCGATTTTCGTCGGGTATGTCGTTGATCAACGCATTCTTAAAGAAGAGATTCAAACATCGGGCGCTGGTGTCAAGCTGTACCCGGTCTGGCACTTCCTCATTCGTTATGTCATTCCGGTGACGGTCGCCATCGTCATGGTGACAACGTGGGTCACGGTGTAACGTGACGAACTCCTCCTGATTCATTGAATCAGGAGGTTTTTTTACATTCGAGCGACCCTGACTTTTCGTTCTTGCGACCGAGAGAGCGTGCGGCGTCATTATGCTAAGCTTATAAAGATGACGAAACTTTTTTTGAAGGGTCACGTAAGGTACAATAGAAGTATCATGAGACGAGGTGAAACGGATGAAAACATGGATGAAATGGGCCCTGACCGGGGCGATCCTATATTTTGCCATAAACGTTTTTGATTTCTCTTGGTTGTTTATCATCGTCGGGGCGCTCGTATTAAACGAAGTGTGGTCGACCAATAAACGCCGGAAGCGGGCACCGGCCCCCGTTGCCAAACGGGCCAAGAAAAAGCTGTTGCTCGATGAAGACGAACCGTTCGTCGGCTCGCGTATCTTGAAACCGCTTGAAGAAGCGGCGCCGGTACGTCAGTTCGAGGCGACCGACGATTTAGAGCTTCAATTTTTGCAACGGACAATTGAACAAGGGTATGAGAAACTGCAACAAATCGACCGCGTCTTGCCGGAAATCAAAGACATCGAGGTGCGGCGTGAGATGAAGGCCGTCTCGAAGGAAGCGCACGAACTGTTCGCTGAACTGTTCGAGAATCCACAAGACGCGAAACATGTTCGTGATCTCTTCACGTTCTATTTGGATTCGCTTGTGTCGGTCGTGTTGAAATTTAAAGAACTAGAAGGAAAACGCGTCGTCATTCAAGAAGAGACACGTGAACAGTTGATTACCAATATGCGACTCATCGTCGACAAGTTCAAACAGCAACGCAGCCGTCTCTTAGAAGACGATGCGGTCGACTTTGAACGAGAGTTGATTATGATGGAAAAAGTATTGGCCGATCAACCAGAAGGGAGAAAAAAACATGACTTCATCGAATGAAACGAACTGGCAGTCATGGCCAGAAGAAGAGCTCACTTCACAGACGAAAACGAAGACGGAAACCGATGCGATTTCGGACCCGTCCGTGGACTGGTCATCTATGACAGAGAAACATGAGGTGCCGGCGATTCAAGTGAATCCAGATGTCCCGCAGGAACACCGGGAACGAATCACGCGCATCGCCGAGTCGATCGATATTAAAAAGACAGATTCCGTCATGTTGTTCGGATCAAACGTGCAACGCGAACTGTCGCAATTCTCGGACCAAATCTTGACCGAGGTCCGGATGAAGGATGGCGGTGACGCCGGAAAGCTATTGTCCGACTTGATGCAGAACGTACGCAAGATGGACCCGGACATGTTGCAGCCGGAGAAGAAGAGTTTTATGGACAACTTGCCGCTCATCGGACGGGCCAAGAAGAAAGCCGAGAACTACAAACTCCAGTTTGAAAAGATGAGCGTCTATTTAGAAGAAGTCATCCATAATCTAGACCGGGCCAAGTTCGGTTTGATGAAGGACATCACGATGCTCGATCAGATGTACGATAAGAACAAGCGTTATTTTGAAGAGCTTAACGTCTATATCGCCGCCGGTGAGACGAAACTTGATCACGTGCGCAGCTATGAGATTGCCCCACTTCGTCAAGAAGTGGAGATGTCGAAAGACCAGGTCAAACTTCAACAGTTGAACGACATGATTCAACTCGCGGACCGATTCGAGAAAAAATTGCACGATTTGAAACTGAGCCGGACAATCAGTCTGCAGATGGCACCGCAAATCCGGGTCATCCAACAGAACAACCAGATTCTAGCCGAGAAAATCGAGTCGGCGGTCGTCAATACGATTCCGCTCTGGAAAAACCAAGTCGTGCTCGCGCTCAGCTTGACACGACAAAAGACGGCGCTCCGCATGCAGCAAGACGTCACGAAGACGACGAACACGTTGCTCGAGCAGAACTCGAAGATGTTGAAAGACTCATCGATCGAGATCGCCACAGAGAACGAGAAAGGCATCGTTTCGGTCGAATCGCTCAAAGTGGCGCACGAGAACTTGCTCTCGACGCTCGACGAGACGCTCCGGATTCAACAAGAAGGACGTCAGAAGCGTCGTGAGGCCGAACGTGAACTCGATCGCATGGAGCACGAGTTGAAAGAAAAAGTCATCGAGATCGCTTCAAAAAACAAAGAGTTGCCAAAAGAGACTGGATATTGAACGAGGAAAGTCTGAGCCCTCAGACTTTCCTTTTCTTTGAGGAGGATAAGAAAATGGAAA
Source organism: Exiguobacterium sp. s7 (assembly GCF_018618195.1). Taxonomy (NCBI): domain Bacteria; kingdom Bacillati; phylum Bacillota; class Bacilli; order Caryophanales; genus Exiguobacterium; species Exiguobacterium sp. s7. The sequence continues at coordinate 373,859 of NZ_JACSLO010000001.1, forward strand.
AACAACGGCTATGGGATGAGACGTGGTTGCAGTTCGCTGATATGATGGCGGTACGCCATTCGAAATGCGCCTCGAAAAGTGTCGCTTGCGTCATCGTCAAAGATGAGAAGCCGATCTCGATTGGGCTCAATGGGACGCCACCCGGGCATACGAACTGCAATGAGATCTTTTTAAAACGGGAAGACGGTTTTTATAAACGGGCCGAGTACGTGTCAGAAGATGCGGTCGATTTGCTCGAGGCATCGGTTTCATTCATCCATGAGGGTGTGACATTTATTAGATGTTCGGACCCATACGACCACCATAATTGGTCGAAGCAACATGAAATCCACGCCGAAATCAACGCGATTGGTAAGCTCGCCGCGGATTCGACGAACGCCTTCGGCGCGACAGCCTATGTGACCCACTCACCATGTCATGCCTGTTCGCTCGCTTTGATTGCGTCACGCGTAGCCCGTGTCGTCTATGCGGTCGGCTATGAGCACGGTGACGGCCTCGATTTGATGCGTGAGAGTGGGATTGACGTGGTACATATGCCACTCGAAAAAAGTTTCAAAAACACATTGTAAACGTTTACATTCGATGTTATATTATTAATGTACTGCCAATGGTGTTTTACTCTTCCATTATTCGTCTCTCTTCGGAGGGACCTTTTTTTATGGCTAAGCACAGGTGAGACAAAGTTTACACATAATGTTCAATATTTCACAATCTTTTCGTGGGTTTCTTTCTTATAATGAAAGTAGATTAACGAGAGGGGAAATGTTACATGGAAAAACAAGTTCGTTTCACAGATGGTGCCTATGATGTGGAAGCGTTGATCACACTCGAAGAGGTGTGGGAAGATAAATTTGCCATCGGGACGCATAAAGAGCTCGCCGTTAAGTCATTAAAGATCAACGGAAATGAGGTTTCGGAGTTGAAGCACGTTCGGGCGTTGCTTCGCTACTATCCGACGCTCGGTGTCTCGGGCATCTTGCTAGCGCTCGATGGTGCCGCAGCTGAGATCGTCGCCTTGTCAGGGGATACGGATCCGGCGCTCCGGTTTGTTGAACTCGTGGCGTTACAAATGGACGAGGCAGCGACGGAAGAGTTGAAAGACCTATACGCCGAGATGGCGGTCTAACTTTGTAAGGATGACACCCACGTCATCCTTTTTTCATTTTCGGGTTGCAATGCGGGTTCAGTATGGTATTATTGTCAATAGATGAAGAAATGGAACGCCATATCGTTATCGACAACCAAAAATGGGGATCTAGATAGCTAGATCGCTGTGAAAAAGCCACGTTCATAGGAACGTGGCTTTTTTTTGTATAATTTCGAACCCGGCGCCGACATCGAAGGCGATATGGGCGTCTGAACCGAGCACGAACGGGATGCCGAGTGCGGCCGCCTCGGACGCGACGTCAATGGCGTAAGGTTGGCCGCAATCGGGCTTGCGGAGCCCGGCCGTATTCAAATCGAGACCGAAACCGCGCGTGGCGATCGTTTGTAGCAAGCGCGTCTGTTCGTCCTGCACGTTCGAGCGGTCCCACGTGTAATTGTGTTGATACTTGATCGGTAAGTCGATATGTCCGATGCGGTCCACTTTCAGGCGCTCCCAAGGGAATGCGAGCCCGGCAGCGAGCGCCGTATAATATTGTTTCATCACGGTCTCGAACGAGCCGACACGTTTGACGAGCACATCAAACGTCTCCGCCGAGAAGTCGATAGGCAGGAGCTCGTCGTCGACGAGGAGAAAGTGTTGGGACAAGATTGCTTCGTCTAATACGTCGGCATACGGCTCGAGCAACGCCAGCGTCTCGGACTCATATCCGGGCAAATAGTCGATCTCCAAACCGATGCGGAGATCAAGTTCGGGATACGACCGCTTCAACGTCTGCAAAGCTTCTATATAACGTGGGAGCAAATCGAGCGCCATCGCTGAATCTTGTTCTGGCGTCGGGTCTTGAAACCGGGCCGGGAGCGGCGCATGCTCCGTGAACGTGAGCGTCTTGATTCCTTGGTTCAAGGCGCGCTTTACATACGCTTCGAGCGAATCGGATGAACCATGCGGACAAAATGGGGTGTGAAGGTGACCATCACGGGTAAAGTCAATCATCAGTCGACATTCCTTTCGAGTTCGCCGGTTGACAGCAACGGCTTGGTTTGATAAATTTAACACACTACTTTAGTTTGGTAAAGTGATAATAAGATAAAGGGTGATATTGATGATCTGGTTCAATACAAAAGGATCCATCCCGGAAGGATGGCACGAATTGCAAGGGGAAGACGTTCTGCGTCCAAAGCAGTGGATGTTGTCATTTTTAGAACGAGCCGAGTCAAATGGCTACAGTGTCATTGAGCCACCGCTCGTGGAATATTATTCGCACTATCAAGACTTGGCCTTGTTCGATGAGTCGGCCTATTATCGTCTGTTCGGGAATGACGGCGAGTTGCTCGTCATGCGTCCGGACTATACGTTGCAAATCGCTCGGAAGCTCGCCGATGGTCATGAACCGATGCGGGTCGCCTATGCCGGTGCCGTCTATCGGCGTACCCCGAAACATTCGGGTCAGCCGCATGAGCGTCAACAGCTCGGGCTTGAATGGATTGATGGTGATGCACCCGATATGGAGCTGATTGAATCGTTCCTCAGTATGACCGAGCGGGTGTTGCCGCAAGACGGGCTTCGGATTCAAGTCGGCTCGGCTGCCTTGGTCGCGGCCGTGGCGGAAGAGGCCGGGATCCCAGAGCGGACGCTCCGTCAATATTTGGCGCTCCGTAACTTGGAATCACTCCGTGACCTCGCGGATACGTATCAATACCCGTTAATCGCGAAGCTACCGTTCTTAATCGGTGATTCGGCACTCGCTGAACTACGAGAAGTCGCCGAGCTAGGATTGACGGCTGCGATCAATGAAGTCGAGCGGGCGGTCGAACATTTACGCGCCATCGGTTTGAACGTATCGTACGACTTTGGACAGACCGGCGATTTTGATTACTATTCAGGATTGACGGTGACAGGAAGCATCGATGGACGGCGCGTCCTCTCGGGCGGTCGCTATGATTCGCTATACGGACATTTCGGTCAATCGCGACGGGCGTTCGGATTGTCGCTCGATTTAGAACAGTTAGGTGAGGTGATTTTATGAAAGTGGCCATCGCGAAAGGACGCATTGAAAAAGCGGCCCGAGACTATTTCGAACAAGTCGGATTAACCGTCTGGCCCGAAAAACGCGGCCGGGAACTGACCGTCGAAGTCGACGGGCATGAGTTCATCTTCGTCAAAGGGGATGACGTCTATAAATATGTCATGCACGGCGCGGCTGATGTCGGCGTCGTCGGTGGCGACATCTTGCGAGAGAAGACGCCTGGCGTCCTCGAAGTCGTCGATTTGCCGTTCGGCCGTTGCCGGATGGCGGTTTGCGGACCGAAAGAACGGAAGAACGGGACGAAAAAATTGAAAGTCGCGAGCAAGTATCCGAATATCGCCATCTCTCACTTCGCTTCGAAGCGACAGAACGTCGAAGTGATTGCGTTGAACGGTTCGGTCGAACTCGCACCGCTCACAGGACTCGCCGATTGCATCGTCGATATCGTCGAGACGGGGGCGACGCTTCGTGCGAACGACCTCGAGGAATACGAAACGATTTTCACGGTGAACGCCAAGTTCATCACGAGTGAGACGGCGCTCGCTAACGATCCTGATGAATTGAAGGCCTGGATTCGTCGTTTAAGCAAGGAGGAAGCGAAATGAGCACGGAAACGAATCGGAGCCGGCGTGAAAGCTGGGCGGAAGCGGTTAAGCCAATTCTTGAGGCCGTGGAGTCGAACGGAGATGAGGCGCTCCTAGAATTTACAAAGAAATTTGACGGTGTCGACGTAATCGAAACGGTCGACTTGACGGCCTTCACGCCACCTGAAGCTTACGGGGAGTTGACCGAGGCGTTGACGCTCGCCGCCGAACGCATTCGCACGTTCCACGAGCGTCAGCGTCGTCAAGACGACGCGTATGAAGATGGCATGTTCAGACTCGGACGTCGCTTCATGCCGCTCGACTCGGTCGGCGTGTACGTACCGGGTGGGACGGCCGTCTATCCCTCGAGCGTCTTGATGAACATCATCCCGGCGAAAGTGGCCGGTGTGAAACGGATCGTCATGGTGACGCCGCCAAAACCAGATGGCATCGACTTGTCGCTATTGATTGCGGCAAAAATCGCAGGGGCAGATGAGTGTCATCTCGTCGGCGGGGCACAAGCCGTGGCCGCGCTTGCGTTTGGCACTGAGACGATCAAACCGGTCGACAAGATTGTCGGACCTGGTAACGCCTATGTCGCGACTGCAAAATCGCTCGTCTCCCACATCGTCGGCATCGACTCGGTCGCTGGACCGTCTGAAGTACTCATCATCGCCGATGCGACGGCTAATCCGAAATGGGTCGCCGCCGACTTGCTCGCCCAAGCCGAACATGACGTCGAAGCGACGGCACTCGCTCTCGTCACGTCAGACGAGTTGGCCGAACGGATCGAACAGGAATTGGCACGCCAGCTGGCCGAGCTACCACGCCGTGACATTGCGGTCGAGGCATTGAAACGAGGCGGGGTACGCATCATGTCGAGCGAACGTGCAATCGAAGTCGCCAACGAGATGGCAGCCGAGCACGTGCAACTTGCCGTCTCCGACCCGGAAACCTATATGCAAGCCATCCGTCACGGTGGTTCGTTCTTCCTCGGTCATGAAGCCGCGGAAGCGTTTGGCGATTACATCGCTGGACCAAACCACGTCTTGCCGACGAGCGGGACGGCCCGCTTCTCGAGCGGTCTCTCGGTCGATGATTTTTACCGGAGACAGACGTTCCTTCAGATGACGGAGCTCGATGAACGTGTCACACGCGCCGCGATTCGCATCGCGCAACAAGAACAACTTGACGGCCACGCCCGAGCGATGGCGGTTCGATTGGAGGACGTATGAGACAGAACTATGAGACGATTCCCCGCTACGTCCCGCAGGCGGTCAAAGGACATGCGTTGAATCAAAACGAGAGCCAATATGAGTTCCCAGAGCGGTTAAAGACGGCAATCCGAGAGCTTCCGCTCGATTTGAGCCATTATCCGGTCGATGAGTTGGCAGCGCTGAAACAAAGTTATGCGACATATGCTGGTGTGGATCCGCAACAACTCATGGTCGGGAGCGGCAGTGACGAACTGCTAGCCATTTTATGTCAGGCAATTCTTGACGCCGATGACGTCGTCGCCGCTCCGATTCCCGATTTTTCGATGTACGGCATTTATACGCATATTGCTCGCGGGAATTTTGTGCAGCCGGATGCGGACGGATTGTCGATTCAATCATTGCTCGAGACGATCGAGGCGGAACGGCCGAAACTTGTGCTCGTGTCGAACCCGAACAATCCGACGGGAAAGATGTGGTCACTCGATGAACTCGAAACGGTCGCCAGCCGTGTTCCATATCTCGTCGTGGACGAGGCATATATCGATTTCACGATGGAAGATTCATTCAAAGACCGACTCGCGGACCACGCGAACGTCATCATTCTCCGTACGTTATCGAAAGCGTTCGGACTCGCGAATCTGCGCATCGGTTTCATGATTGCCGACGAGCGCTTAATCGAGAAGATTGATCGGTTCCGTTCGCCATTCAACGTGAGCGGGCTGAGTGCGGCCGTGGCGACGGTCGTGTTGAACGACTCCGAATATATCGAGGAGTCGATCAGCTTCCATCAAACGCAACGACAAAAGCTTGAAACGTTGCTCGCACCGATTGGAAACGTCTTACCGAGCCGTGCCAATTTCCTATACGTCAAAACACTGGACAGCGAAGCTTGGGCCGCCCGTTTCTTAGAAAAGGATGTCCATGTTCGCGCGTTCGCAGACGGGATTCGTGTCAGTGCCGGCACGGACGAGGCGTACCGCTTGCTTCAACAAACGATAGAAGAGGTGACTTCACTTGAGAACAGCTGAGACGAAACGAGAGACAAAAGAGACGAACATCGAGCTCAAGCTTGATTTGAATGGGACAGGACAAAGTGACATCAAGACAGGTGTCGGCTTCTTTGACCATATGCTGACACTGTTCGCGTTCCACAGCCAAATCGATTTGACGGTCCATGTCGAAGGGGATACGTGGGTCGACGCTCACCATACGGTCGAAGACGTCGGAATCGCCCTTGGGCAGATGATCAATCAAGCGCTCGGCGACAAAATCGGCATTCGCCGCTACGGCACGAGTTATTTGCCGATGGACGAGACGCTCGCGCGTGCCGTCGTCGACGTGTCGGGCCGTCCGTTCCTCGTCTACCGGGCCGATATTAAAAATCCGAAACTCGGAGACTTTGACACCGAGCTCGCCGAAGAGTTTTTCCGGGCCGTGGCGATGAACGCCCGGTTGACACTGCACCTAGAGGTCCTCTACGGGTCGAACTCGCACCACATGATTGAAGGGTTGTTCAAGGCGTTCGGTCGCTCCCTCGCCGAGGCGATTGGGCAAGACGGGTCGAATCGATTGCCGTCGACGAAAGGACTGATCGAAGGATGAAAATCGCGGTCATCGATTATGGAATGGGTAACGTGTTCAACGTCGAACGGGCACTCCAAGCTATCGGCTGTTACGTCATCATCACGAACGATCCAGTGGAAATCGAGGCAGCTGATGCCATCTTGCTGCCTGGGGTCGGAGCGTTCCCGCAGGCGATGCAATCGCTGAGCGAGACGGGGCTGATTCCGCTGTTGAAACGATCGGCGAATGAAAAGCCGTTCCTCGGCATCTGTCTCGGCATGCAACTCTTGTTTGAATCGAGTATGGAAGGCGTGCCGACGGAGGGACTCGGTTTGATTGAAGGGCGCGTCGAGCGGATGCGGGCGAAACGTCTGCCACACGTCGGATGGAACTCGATTTTGCGCGACGAGGACGTCTATTTCGTCCACTCGTATCACGTCGTGACTGATCCAGTCCACATCGTCGCGTCTGCCGATTATATGGGTGAAACCGTGCCAGCCATCGTGCAAAAAGGACTCGTCACGGGGATGCAGTTTCATCCCGAGAAGAGTGGCGCGTTCGGATTACGTTTATTGACAGAATGGAAGGAGGCGGTCGAACGTGAGATTACTACCGGCCATTGATTTGATTGACGGAAAAATCGTCCGCTTGACGGAAGGCGATTTCAATACAGAAGAACAGTACGGAGACCCGTATGAGAAATTGAAGGAATGGCAAGGGCGCGTTCCGATGCTTCACTTGATTGATCTCGAGGGAGCGAAAGCCGGCGAACCGAGACATCTTGATGTCGTCCGATTCGCCAAATCGTGCGGCTTCTTCGTCCAGACCGGCGGAGGCATCCGTTCCGAGGAAGCGCTCGATGCGGTTATGGCGACCGGCGCCGACCGTGTCTTGCTTGGGACAAAGGCGTTCACAGATTCGGATTTCTTGGACCGGGCGCTCGCGAAGTACGGTGATCGGGTCGCCGTCGCCCTCGACGCCTATGATGGCATCGTCGCCGTCAACGGATGGCAAGAAGCGACCGACTTAAAAGATATCGATGCCGCGAAAGAACTCGTCGACCGTGGGGTCAAGACGATTCTCTATACGGATATCGGTTCGGACGGGAAATTGAACGGACCGAACCTTGAGCGGATGAAGGCGCTCCGTGAGGCTGTTTCGGTCACGATCATTGCCTCGGGTGGCGTGACGACCGAGGCTGACGTCGAGGCGCTTCAAGCGGCCGGCATCGACGAGGCGGTCGTCGGGAAGGCACTACTCTCCGGACAAGTCAGTCTCGATGACTTGATCGAGTGGGAGGCGCGCCATGCTTAAACGTCGCATCATTCCGTGTCTTGATGTGAAAGACGGTCGTGTCGTCAAAGGGATCGAGTTTGTCGCGTTACGTGACATCGGCGACCCCGTCGAGATTGCCAAGTATTATGACGCCTCCGGTGCGGATGAGCTCGTGTTTCTCGATATCACTGCGAGTACGGAACGCCGCCAGACGATGCTTGACGTCGTCAGTGCCGTCGCCCGGAAAGTGTTCATTCCGCTCACGGTCGGCGGCGGTATTCGGTCGCTTGAGGATATTTCCTCGCTCTTAAAAGCTGGGGCCGATAAAGTGTCGCTCAACACGCTCGCCGTCGAATCACCCGATTTGATTAAACGAGCGGCCGAGCGGTTCGGGTCACAATGTATCGTCATCGCCATCGACGTCAAGTTCGAAGACGACGATTACTTCGTCTATACGTATGGCGGGAAGAACCGGACCGAGTTGCGGGCCGTCGATTGGGCAAAGCAAGTGGCCGCACTTGGGGCGGGTGAACTGCTCGTCACGTCGATGAATCAGGACGGAAAGCAGAGCGGCTACGATTTGCGAATCCTTGATTTGCTCCGGGACGCCGTCGATATCCCGATTATCGCCTCTGGCGGTGCCGGGAACGCGAATCACGTCGTCGACGCGCTCGAGAAGGTCGATGCGGCGCTACTCGCCTCGATTTTGCATGACCGGAAAACGACAGTGGAAGAGGTGAAACACGTATGCAGCGAGCACAACTTGCCGATGCGGTTCGTTACGACGAAAACGGATTGATTCCAGCCATCATCGTGTCGACAGAGGACGACGCCGTCCTCATGTTAGGCTACATGAACGACGAGGCGATTCAGAAGACGCTCGAGACGAACACGGTCACGTTCTGGTCACGTTCGAAAGGGCGACTCTGGATGAAAGGGGAGTCGAGCGGAAATACGCTCGAGCTCGAAAGCATCCACGTCGATTGCGATCAAGACGCGTTGTTGGTCCGTGTCCGCGCCAATGGGCCGACGTGTCATACAGGAAATCGAAGCTGCTTTTTCACGGAGGTGGAAGGATGATTCACGAATTAGAGAAGTTGATTCAAGAACGACAGGCATCACCGAAAGAAGGGTCGTATACATCTTATTTATTCGACCAAGGTGTCGACAAGATTGCCAAAAAGTTTGGGGAAGAGTCGTTCGAGGTCGTCATCGCGGCGCTGAACGATAAAGATTTGGTCGAAGAGTCGGCCGATCTCTTGTACCACCTGCTCGTCTTGCTCGCCACCAAAGGCGTGTCATTAGAAGACGTTGAGGCGCTCCTCGCCAAACGGCACGGGACGACGACTCCGGCGAAACCACGCCGAGACGTCACCGACTGGTAACACAAAAAGGAACGAAGCCACAATCGGCTTCGTTCCTTTTGATTAGCGGTTGACCGAGGCGGCCATACGGATGTACGTATGGCGCCGTCCCCGAATCGCAATCGATAACGCCTGGATATTCTCCGGTGTGGCGATTCCGGACAGCCCAGCATCGCCGATATGGAAGATGTCCGTCCCACCGCGCTTCGAGGACAAGGCGATGTCACGAATCGTCGCTTCATCGGACCCTTCCTGTGATGTGCCGATGGCGGCGACGACGAGTTTATCCAACGCTTGAATCTCGCGCGTGACTTCATAGAATTCATCTTCACGGACGCCAGGAACGGTGCCGGGCGCTGGAATCAAGATAATATCGGCCCCGGCTTCAGCAAAACGGACGTACGCCTCTTGATCAAGTACACGGCCGACGCCGGCTTGATGCATCTTCCCGGCGATGATGACGCCCGCGAACTCTTGGCGCGCGTTGATGATGGCTTGCTCGATCGCCTCGTTCGTCACCCCGGTGTTCGGGTTTCCGGTCAGGCAGATGAAGTCGATCCCGAGCTCTGACGCTCTGGCGAACGCTTCCCGTGTCGCGAGCCGTCCTTGTTTCACATCATACATGTCCTCCGATTTCTCGGAAAAGTCGACCGGCTCGAGGTTGACCCCGAGCGGCAAACCGACGAGCCGCTTCAATTCCATGATGGGATTGTCAGACATCGTCTCGCCCGGCATGTTTCCGAACAAGGCGTGGCTTTCGAGACCTTTTATGTACGGGTGGAACACGTCGAGCATGTTCAAAAGAATCATGTCAGCACCGAACGCCCGCGCGAGTTCGGCGTTCGTCACTTCCGGATAGAGTGGTTGTACGGTCGGGATGACTTCGGCGAGTACGGTCCGGCCTTCGGCTTTGCGAATCGATCCAATCAAATCCGAGCGGTTGAACGTCAAGAAATCACTGGCTCTACAGTCAAGAATTCGTTTCATCTGTCTATTCCTCCTCTAGTTCGTCATGTTCCTATTCCCCATTTCGCTAGAAATTCCTCTATAATGATGACAGAATAGGGGGAGATGCAGATGACTGAAAAAGAAAAGATGATTCGGGGCGAGCTTTACTTGGCCGGAGACGAGGAACTCGTCGCCGACCGGCGTCAGGCCCGGCGTTTGACGGAACGATTTAATCGATCCGGGATTGATGAACTCGACGACCGAAAAGCAGTGTTAGCGGAGCTGTTCGGCTCGACCGGAAGTTCGTTTTATTTGGAGCCGACGTTCAAATGCGACTACGGTTATAACATTCATCTCGGAGAACGGTTCTTCGCTAACTTTGATTGCGTATTCCTCGACATCTGTCCAATCACATTCGGTGACGATTGCATGCTCGGTCCGGGTGTGCACGTGTATACAGCGACGCATCCGCTCGACCCGATCGAACGAATCTCGGGTCTTGAATACGGGAAACCGGTCACGGTCGGACATCGGGTATGGATCGGCGGCGGTGCCATTCTAAACCCAGGGGTGACAGTCGGGGACGATGCCGTCATCGCCTCTGGCGCCGTTGTGACGAAAGACGTGCCAGCCCGTGCCGTCGTCGGGGGGAATCCAGCAAAAGTGCTCAAGTTCATACCATGACGAAACGACCCGACATCACGTCGGGTCGTTTGCTTATGCTGTCGGTTGTGACGCGAAGGTGACTAGTGCCTGACGTGTTGCTTCGAGAGCAGATTCATTGCCGAGCGTGATGCGAATCCCGTTCGGTTGTTTCGATGTGTGAACGCCATGCGCGACGAGGTGGGCCCAAACGGCCTCCGGCTCATCGAGCGTGACGTAAATGAAGTTCGCCTCGGCGGGATGGACGTGTCCGATGGTGGCGAACAAGTCGGTCCACTGTCCGCGCATGTCGGCGTGCCATGCGATGGCCTCATCGAGATACGTCGCATCTTGTAAGAACATGTTGGCGATTTTCGCGCTGACACCGCTAATGTTGAACGGCGGGACGAACTGACGGAAATAAGCGGCGAGTTCGGTCGTCGTGACCATGAAACCGAGGCGGACGTTGGCCAGGCCAAACGCCTTCGATAACGTCCGCAGTACAATCACATTCGCAAATGAATCAAGATGGGCCACCATGCTCGACGTCGGTGCGAAGTCGATATAGGCTTCGTCGACGATCAAGTACGGCACGAGTCCCGCGAGTTCGGCCAATTCAGCGACGCTCCACAATTTACCGGTCGGATTGTTCGGGTTCGACAACAGCAACAGCTTCGGTGTGTGTTGCGTGATCGCCTGGACGAGTGCGTCATACGACAGGTCATCGGCTTGCACGTGCCGGCCGTGCGCGATTGTCGTGAAGATCGGATAGAGTGCGAAATCCGGGCTCGGTGACAAGACGACGTCTTCCGGTGCCAACAGCGCCTGGGTGACGACGTGAATCATCTCGTCACTGCCGCAACCGACGAGCAATTGATTCGGGTCGACACCGGCATAGGACGCATAACGGGTGAACAACTCGTCAATCGGTTGGACCGGATACTCATGCAAGTCTTGGAACGAGATCGTCGCGAGCTGGTCATAGAGGCGGGACGGCACCGGGAACTGACTCTCGTTTTGATTCAAACGGTAACCTTCTGGATAGGTGACTGGATAAATCGGCAGCGAGACTGGTCTCATTCCGTCGGCTCCATCGAGAACCATTTTTTGGCGAGTTTGTCGATTTCACCTGAGTCGATCATCTTGTTCAACTCTTCGTTGAACTGATCGCGAAGGTCGTCCTCCAATTTAAAGGCGGCTGCAGAACCTTTCTCGCCATCTTCTTTAAGCGCGAACGTGTAGAGCCCTGCGTCTTGATCCAAGTATTTTTGGGCGACCGTGTCCTCGATGACCATCGCGTCGATCCGACCCGTATTCAACTCTTGGACGATCTCTGGAATCTTGTTCAATGAGACGAGCTCTGCCTCCGGAGCTTGGTCTTTGGCGATGTTTTCTTGAATCGAAGCGGTTTGGACACCGATTTTCTTGCCGGCGAGCGCTTCAATCGATTCGAGTGACTCATCTTTCGTCATGACTAAGTTCGTCGCCGACAAGTAGATATCCGAGAAGGCGGCATTTTCTTTCCGCTCTTCGGTCGGCGTCATACCGGCCATAACGAAGTCGACACGTCCGGCGTTTAGTGCCCCGAGCAGGCTGCCGAAGTCCATGTCTTCAATTTTGAGTTCGTAGCCGAGGCGTTCCGTGACGGTTTCGGCAATCTCGATATCAAATCCGACAATCTCGTCCCCGTTCGCCGTATCGACAAACTCATACGGGAAGTAATCGGCGCTCGTCCCCATGACGAGTGTTTTTTTCTCTTCGCCCGTCGTCTCTTGGCTACATCCTGCTAGTAATGCACTTGCCACTAATCCCCCTGTAATGACCCACTTTTTCATGTATGAATTCCTCCTTCAAGATATGAGACTAAGTGTATATGTATGATTATTAATTGTAAAGCATAAAAATACAAAAATGATTAAAAAAATACATCCAGGAAAAAGTCACAGGATGCATCAGGTGGTCAATCAATCGCTTGCAGATAGGCGATGGCGTCGGGTAAATACGTCTCGAGGGGGCGATTCGTATCGATTGTAAGCGTATGCATAAACGGCGGTTTTTTACTGGCTGCGACGGTCTGTTGGAAATCTTCTGGCGAGACGCTGCTGATTTGACTGAGCTTCCGCTCGCGTTCCCGTAAACGGCGATTGATTTCATCGATGTCATCGATGAGACATTCGATGTAACGATACGTGGCCCCGTTATTTGCCGCAATCGCCAAACCGCGGTCGATCATCACGTCATATAGACAAGGGCTATCTAAAATGACGTTCCGACCTAAAGCAAGATGGAACTCGACGAGCGCCCAATCGATATCATAGGCAATTTTTCCGGCGAGCACCGGGTCAAGCGGGTGTTGTGAAGTCGATTCAAGCAGTGCCGTCTTCGTGACATCGTGATCGACGATGATCGCATCCAGTCGTCGAGCGATTTCCCGAGACAGCGTCGATTTGCCGGACCCAGGGAAACCGGACATTTGAAGAAAGAACATGGGATACCCTCACGTTTCGTTTGATTTCCCGCGGCTGAATCCGGCGAACAACCGGCCGCCGAACGGGGAGAGCGTCTCATCGACGTAACGGATGAGCGCGTCGGGTTCGTTCGTTTGATAATACGCCTCAAGGGCAGTGACGAGTTCTCGGGCTGCTTGCGCATCGTAGCGGTCGAGAGCGCGGTATGTCCATTTGGAGGAGCCCATCCATTGTCGATTCGTGCGCAGGATGAACTCACAGACCAACGTGGCGAGAGTGCCCGCGATGAATAACCCTTCTGCCCGAGTGGTGCATCCAATCAAATCCTCGAGTGCATCGGTCAGGAAGTATCGCTTCATCTCAATCGTCTCGTCCGACCAAACCTCGGGCCCGCTGTCGAGCAACGCTCTCGCTTCACGTTTGATGTCTTCGACGATGTCTGTGTCCTTCAAGATGATGCCTTCGGTGACCATTCTCGGTAACGACGGAATGGCACGCTGGCAATCCTGCTCGAAGAACGTCCGATACGACGTCAAGTTATGGGCGAATAGTTCGATGGGCCATCCGGACTCGATGAACGATTCTCGATAAGACGAGCCGAGGGTGTCGTCGAAGATGATGATGTCTAAATCCGACGTTGCGGTCGCCTCACCACGGACGACGCTCCCGGCGAGCAGTGCGGCCCGACAGTGGGGGAAACGCGTTGTGACGAACGTCTTCGCTGCTACAATTGGTTCAAGTTTAGGAATCATAGGTGTTGCTCCGTACCGACGCGCGTTATAAAGTCACGAACCTCTGTCCGTGAATGCAATATGATGACTTGTTTGTTATCAGGAAGGGCTTGCAATCGGTTGATCACAATCGGGCGTTGCGATTTCGGATAATCCCACACCCATTTCAAGAACTTCGGGTCAAACCGTTCCTCACAACCTGGGCCCATGTCCGGACGTGTCTTGCCACGATAGGAAAGCATGCGCTTCAAGACGCGATACGTACAAATAATCCTCGGCAAGTCGAGAAAAACAATCGTGTCGGCAGCATGAAGGCGCAAGTCGAGCGTGCCCCCGTAATTGCCGTCGATGATCCATGAATCGCGTCCAATCAATGCGGACTGCGTTTTAATTTGTTCTTGCCGTGTGGCGGGTGACCAATTTGGTTTCCATAGTAAGGCGTCTAAGTGATGGACGTCGATGCCGAGTTGGGTTCCCAACACGCGGGCGAGCGTCGATTTGCCCGAACCGCCTGAGCCGATGAGAAGTATTTTTTGCATCGAATACCACCTTTCAAATGTCAATCTTCATAAATTTACTGACGTCGGTGAAACCGAGTTGTTCATATAGTCGCATCGCCGTTTGATTGTGAGCATACACGTTCAGGCGCACATCGGTATGGCCCATCTGTTTGAACGTATCGAGTGCTTCTCGCATCAATAGTTTGGCATAGCCGTGACCGCGAAACGAGGGCTTGATATACAGGTCGTTCACCCAGCCGACCTCTGCACCCGTCAAAAAGTCGAACGCTTTATCGATTTGCGTCCAGCCGACGAGCGTCTCACCATCGACGAGACAGAGGAAATAGGCACCAAATTTCGCAGAGTGTTCGTACGCTTCAATCATCTTTTCCCGGCTATCAGCCGAGACGTGATTGGTTGCTTCTTCGCGGTTGACGCCTGCAAGACTATAAATTTCGGTCAGTTGTGATTCGGTTGCTCGTTGAAACGTGAGATTCATATCGATTCCGCCTTTGTTAGGAGTCTGTGGATTCAAGGATACGCCATTTTTCAATGACACCGTCCTCTTCGTATAGGACGCGTACTTCCATCTGGTTCAATACGAGCCGCTGCTCGCTGGCGAAGAGCACAATTGGATAACCGATTGACAGCGGTTCGTCCGCTTCAAAGACGGGGCTGTGCGCTTGCATGGCATAATAGCCGTCCGAGCGCGTGTTGGCCGCCCCAGCATCGACTTGAATCACCGTATCGAACCCTTGGAGTCGTAACACGTAACTATAAGTCGTGCGCGCCCCGCGTTCGAGTCGCCACTCCTCGATAATTGCCTCGCGGCCATCGTTCACTTCCTTGAGTAACACTTTTTGTGCCGTGTACTCGCGTTCATACGGAATCATCTCTTGAATGTTGACAGCCGTCATCGTGGCGACTTTTTGTGATTCTTCGGATGGAGGTGTGATCAAAATACCGATAAAAATTAAGATAGGGATGAGCAGATAAATGATGACCCGACTTCGCATATAGTTTCACCTGTCCTTTATCGATTTTTTTCGCCATCTTCTGGCAGAACCCTGCCTAAAGCTTGAAATATGTTGCCGAAACACGTCGAAACATCTCGGATACAAGGAACCCATGTATGATGAAGTCAGGAGGGGATGAGGAATGAGAATCGGGATTATCGGCGGTGGGATTGCCGGGTTGACGACCGGGGCGTTGGCAAGTCGGATTGGTCATGACGTGACGGTGTTTGAATCATCGCGGGAGTGGGGTGGTTGCGCCGGTAAGTTCGAGCGCGGTGACTACCGATTCCCAGCCGGGGCAACGCTCGGGATGGGATTTGAACCGGGCGGACTACACGAACGAGTGCTGACGTATTTGGGTGAGTCGATCGACGTTCGGGTGTTAGAGGAAGTGATGCAGATTCATGTGGACGGGAAAACGGTCCGCTATTATCAAGACCCGACTCGTTTTTTACTTGAACTTGAATCGACGTTTCCCGAACTCGCTCCGCGGATTCGTGCCTTCTTGAATGAAGTATGGACCGATTTTGAGACGATTCGTCCTTTGTTTGAGACGCTACCGGCGTTGCCGTTTCGAACGATTCATTACGCATCGGTTGCGATACGTGGTTTTCGACCGACGCAACTACGTGCGTTTCGGAAGTTATACCGGTCGCTCGGTACAACGTTAAAACGGCATCGATTGGACGGGACGGCGTTCGAACGGGTCATCGACGGGATTTTGCTCGATAGTCTTCAGACCGGAGCTCGCGAGGCGAGTCACTTGCTCGCGGCCGTCGCGTTATCGATTTACCACGAAGGGGCATTTTACGTCGATGGCGGCTTGTACACGCTCGCTCACGCCTTGGAGCGCTCGATTCAAAAAGACGGCGGACAAACCCTTCTCGGACGACAAATCGTCAAACTCGAGCGCGTGGCGGACGGTTGGCTCTTGACCGATCGGCGGGGCCGGCTCGACCTCGTCGATGTCGTCGTCTCCGCCATCCCGCTCGAGGCGACCGCTCAACTGCTGAGCGGAGATACGTCACGTCAATTCAGCAAGCAGTACGGGCGTCACTTAAAGCGCTCGCAATGGGGAACGTTCAGTCTGTACGTCACGTTACCTGAAGCGATATGCATGAACCGTCCGCTGTTCCAACAAGTGTATAGCGATGACTTACCGTCAGGACACGCCTTCATCTCGATGTCAGCCGCAGATGATTCGCTCCGGACCGAGCGGCCGGAACGGACCGTCACCGTCTCGACCCATATCGATTTGACAGAGTGGCAGGCTTGGAAAGACAAGGTGACGTATGAGAAACTAGAGACAGATTGGACCGAGCGTCTCGTCTCGGTTGTGAGTCGAGCGTTCCCGGACTGGAACGGCGAATCGTCTGTCATGTTGCCCGGGGGACCAGGGGCGTGGGTGAAATATACGAAACGTCCGCACGGCGCGGTCGGTGGTTATGCCCAAACACCGCAACAAGCTTTGTTCCATGCGGCGAGCTACCGGACAACCTTGCCGAACCTGTATGTCTGCGGGGATACAGTATTTCCGGGGGCAGGCACAATCGGGGCGATGACGAGCGGGCTTCATGTCGCTCGAGCGCTCGGTTCGAAGTTATGAGGGGAGACAAGTGGAGATGCATAAAAAACGGTTTGACGAATTGACGACGAAAGAACTCTATGAGTTATTGGCGCTCCGGACCGAAATCTTTGTCGTGGAACAAGATTGCCCATATCAAGAAGTCGATGGGAAAGACGTGGCGGCGGTCCATTACTGGATTGAGGCTGATGGTCGTCCGATCGCGGCGCTACGTGTCCTCGAGGAGGAGTCGCCGGTTGCCATCGGCCGTGTCGTCACGAAATCGACGCATCGGGGACAAGGCCATTCGCGGCGTTTGATGCAAGAAGCCGTGGCTGACTTTGGGGATCGCGATTTGTACTTGCAAGCACAGACATACGTGGAGCCGTTCTATGCGAGCTTCGGGTTCACACGAACGAGCGAGGATTACTTAGAGGACGGGATTCCTCACGTCGATATGGTTCGGACGGCGACCGTCTCGAAGTGAATCGATGCGGTACCGTTTGCCATAAGTTCGTGGTAGAATGATGAGGAATACTTGCGTGCGTCAAGGCGTGCGTTCAATCATAGAGAGCAAAGGGGTTTACGATGGTGACTGATCAAACTGTGATTCAAAAAGCGAGAGAATTAGCCGACTTATTGGCGAGCACGCCGGAAGTGGCCCGCTTCAAAGAAGCGGAAACGAAAGTGAACGAAAGTGAACGCGTTCAAACGTTGATTAAACGTATCAAATACTTACAAAAAGAAGCCGTCAACTGCAAGCACTACGGGAAGACGGAAGCGCTCGCCAAAGTTGAGCTGAAAATCGACAAGGCGATGGACGAACTCGATTCGATCCCGGTTGTCCAGGCGTTTCAGGAGACGCAAGTCGAAGTGAACGATTTGCTTCAATACGTGACGGTCACACTCGCCAACTCGGTGACAGATCGCATTATCGAGTCGACGGACGGTGACGTTCTCGCCGGTAAAACAGGAAGCGGTATGGCAGCGGAGAAATCACGCGGCGGCTGCGGATACTAACAAACAGACAGCTGGCCTTTGGTCAGCTGTTCTAATTTCTAGAGGTGAACACGAATGGAAACGATACATCAAACCCCGATGATGAAACAATACTTTTCAATCAAGGCCGATTATCCAGACGCCTTTCTCTTCTACCGGCTCGGTGACTTTTACGAGCTGTTCTTTGAAGATGCCCAAATCGTCGCCAAAGAACTTGCGTTGACATTGACCGCGAAAAACGGGAAGAACGCTGAGCACCCGATTCCAATGTGTGGCGTACCACATCACTCGGCCGCTATCTACATTGAACAACTGATCGAAAAAGGATTCAACGTGGCCATCTGTGAACAAATGGAAGATCCGAAAGCGACTAAAGGGCTCGTCAAACGTGAAGTCATCCAAGTCATCACGCCAGGTACATACATGGCTGCACTCGGTGAGAAAGAGAACCGGTATTTACTATCGGTCGTGAACGTAGCAGGCCGTTTCGGGATTGCCCGCGGCGATGTGACGACAGGTGAATCTTGGTTGACGACCTTACCGTCGCGTGAGGCCGTCCTACGTGAAGTCGAAGGGTTGGTCCCGAGTGAAATCATCGTTGATGACGCCGAGTTGGCAGACCATCTCTCATCACTCGGCATTCCGTTGTCGGTGCAGACAGAGCGGCTAGCGAGCCCGTTGTCGAGCGGAGCGAAAGACGAGGCGCAAGTGAGCGCGTTTGAATTGCTGTTCGCTTATTTGACGCGCACGCAAAAACGCGCCCTCGATCATCTCCAACCGGCCGTCGCCTATGAAGTCGAGGCCCATATGCAACTCGATGCCAACACGGCCAGGAACTTGGAATTGTTCCGGTCGGCTCGGTCCGGTGAACGGAAAGGGTCGCTTCTCGCCTTGCTTGATGAGACGACGACGGCGATGGGGGGACGGTTGCTGAAACGTTGGCTCGAACAGCCGCTCTATACCGAGCAGGCGATTCGGGACCGACAAGATGCGGTCGAGAACTTGGTCGATGACTTCATGCTTCGTGACCAGTTGCGTGAACAGCTACGTCACGTCTACGATATCGAACGGCTCGTCGCCAAAGTCGGTTACGGGACGGCCAACGCCCGTGACCTCGTCCAACTCCGGAACACCCTCGAGCGCATCCCGGCGGTGCGGGCCTTGCTCGAAGGCGTCACGGCCTCACGGCTTCGTCAAATCGATGATACGCTCGACACATTCGACGACTTGGCCAGCATTCTCCAGGCAGCGCTCGTCGAGGCGCCACCGATCTCGATTAAAGAGGGTGGGATGATTCGTGCCGGCTATTCGGCCGAACTCGACGAACTGCTCGAGGCGAAAGCGAACGGAAAGACATGGATTGCCAATCTCGAGCAACAAGAGCGGGTCGCTACCGGCATCAAGTCGCTGAAAATCGGCTATAATCGTGTCTTCGGCTATTACTTGGAAGTAACGAAAGCGAACGCCCGTCTGCTCGAAGAGGGACGTTACGAACGGAAACAGACGCTGACGAACGCCGAGCGTTACGTCACACCCGAGCTAAAAGAGAAAGAAGCGCTCATTCTCGGGGCTGAAGAGAAGAGTTGTACGCTCGAGTATGATTTATTCGTCGCCTTGCGTGACCAAGTCAAGCAAGAGACGAAACCGCTCCAACAACTGGCGCGCTCGCTCAGTGAGCTCGACGTCTTGCTCGCGCTCGCCATCGTCGCCGAAAAACGTGACTATGTCCGGCCGACGACGTCGACGAACGTCCAAATCGATCGTGGCCGCCATCCGGTCATCGAGACGGTGCTACCACGCGGTGAATACGTCGCCAACGATTTGACGCTCGACGACACGCGGCGCATGCTCTTAATCACCGGACCGAACATGTCCGGTAAATCGACATATATGCGTCAATTCGCCTTGATTGCCATCTTGCATCAAATCGGGTCGTTCGTGCCGGCTGAAGCGGCTGAGATTCCATTGTTTGATCGAATCTTTACCCGCATCGGTGCGGCCGATGACTTGGTGAGCGGCCAGTCGACGTTCATGGTCGAGATGACGGAGACACGCCAAGCGGTGACAGAGGCGACCGAACACAGCCTCATCTTGCTCGATGAGATCGGTCGGGGGACGTCGACGTATGATGGCATGGCGCTCGCCCAGGCTATCGTCGAATACATCGCTTCGACAATTGGAGCGAAGACGTTGTTCTCGACCCACTATCACGAGCTGACCGTGCTCGAAGACACGATCCCTGCTCTTGAGAACGTGCACGTCCGTGCCATCGAGCGAGACGGGCGTGTCGTGTTTCTACATGAAGTACATCCGGGGCGGGCCGATAAGTCGTACGGGATTCATGTCGCTGAGCTCGCTGAATTGCCCCGTGATTTGATTGAACGGGCGCGGACCATTTTGTCTCAACTTGAGACGGACTCGAAACCGGAACGGGCAGCTGTTGAACATCCGGGAACGGCAGAACCCGTGGCCCAACTATCGCTCTTTGAGGCGGAAGACGAGATTAAACGACAATTGCTCGAACTCGATTTGTTGGCGATGAACCCGATCGAGGCGATGCAAGCGCTCTATGCGCTCCAACAATCCGCGAAGAAGGGGTGAGTCGATGGGAATCATTCAAGAGTTACCGGAACAACTGGCCAACCGAATCGCGGCTGGCGAAGTCGTCGAGCGACCGGCCTCGGTCGTGAAAGAGCTCGTCGAGAACGCGATTGACGCCGGCGCCACCAAAATCGAAGTCGATTTGGAGGAAGCGGGCATCCGTCTCATTAAAGTCCGCGATAACGGGCACGGGTTTTATGAAGAGGACGCCCCGCGCGCCTTTTTACGTCACGCGACGAGTAAGATTCGGGACGAGCACGACTTGTTCCGGATTCGCACGCTCGGCTTTCGGGGCGAGGCGCTCGCCTCGATTGCTTCGGTCAGCCATGTAACGCTGAAGTCACGCCGGGCCGAGGAAGACGGGTTCGAGATGACGCTTCAAGGCGGCGTTGTCACGGCGCAAACACCGGCCGCGGCGAACGTCGGGACGGAGATAGCCGTCAGTCAATTGTTCTATAATACACCAGCCCGATTGAAGTATTTGAAAACGTCCGCGACGGAACTGGCGAGCATCACCGACACGTTGAACCGAATCGCCTTGTCCCACCCGGAAGTTCGCCTCACGGCGTTCCATGAAGACAAGGAACTGCTCAGGACGAGTGGGAACGGCGACATCAAGCAAGTCATGCTCGCCATCTATGGCCGACAAGTCGCGGCACAAATTGTCACGGCGTCGAGTAAGACGAACGACTATAGTTTGAGCGCCCATCTTGTCCGTCCGGAAGTGACGCGTTCGAACAAGCAGTACGTGACGCTCATCTTGAACGGTCGGAGCATCAAGAACTTTGCGTTGACCCAAAGTGTGCTCGAAGGCTACCACACGCTACTACCGATTGGTCGTTATCCGATCGCTGTCCTCGAAGTGAACATGGACCCGATGCTGATCGATGTCAACGTCCATCCGACGAAACGAGAAGTTCGGCTTTCAAAAGAGAAAGAGCTCTGTCAATTGATTCGCGAGACGGTCCAACTGACACTCCGGGAACAGCGTTTAATCCCGTCGGTCAAACCGAAAGAGCGACCGGTCAATCGGACCGAACAAGAGCGACTTGATTTCACGGTTGAACGGGCGCCGGTCACGGATGAAGCGCCGACGTGGAACTATCCAATTCCACGTGAGCCTGTCACGTCACCGAGTCGATGGTCGCCGACCCCGCTCGTCAATGAAGCGCCTGAGCCGATAGCGTCGACGGTCGAATCGGAAACAATCGAGACGAAACGAGAGCGGTTGCCGCCGCTCGACGTCATCGGTCAATTGCATGCGAGTTATATCGTCTGTGGTGCCGAGGACGGGATGTACGTCATTGACCAACACGCGGCCCAGGAACGAATCAAATATGAGTTGTTTTACGAGCAGCTCGGGAATCCTGACAAGGAATACCAGTTGTTGCTGCTTCCGCTCACGCTCGAGTTCACGCAAGAAGAGGCGCTCGCGATTGAAGAAGTCACTCCGCTTTTAAAAGAAGCAGGTCTAGAATTGGAGCCGTTCGGCGGCAACACGTTCCTCGTTAGAGAGATTCCGACGTGGTACCCGCAACACGATTTAGAAGGAACGGTCCGTGATTTGATAGAGATGGCGATCCGGGATCGCTCCATTGACATCGCTAAATATCGGGAAGATGCGTCGATTTTGATGGCGTGCAAACGGTCGATTAAAGCAAACCATCCGTTGAACCACGAGATGATGCGGCAATTGCTTCACGATTTGAATCAGACGACGTCTCCGTACACGTGTCCGCACGGACGTCCGATTTTAGTGAAGTGGAGCACGTACGAGCTCGAGAAGCTATTTAAACGCGTTATGTGACACGCCTGTAATCTTTTCTTAACCTCCTGTTACGTTTATGGATAGGTGGCTATGGGAACAATATACACATGTCACTCAACGCATCGAGGTTGAGAGGTGGCTTTTTCACTGCCTCACCCTCAAGATGTAGACATGATCGATAAACCAGTAGGGGGAAAAGATTATGGCAGACACGCTTAAAGTAACGAAACGAGAATTACGACCACGTTCGGTCCGCGCTAACTTGCGTAAAGAAGGAAAAGTGTTAGGTGTCGTTTACGGCTACAAAGTTGAAAGCACACCGGTCGCATTCGAAGAGATGGCACTTCGTAAGATTCTTCGTGAACACGGCGACAACGCTTTGATCGAACTCAATATCGATGGTAAGAAAGTGAACACACTCGTTCACGGGACAGAAGTCGACCCATTTACGAACGAATACAAGCACGTCGAATTTATGGCAGTGAAGATGGACGAAGCGACAGAAGTCGAAGCGGACGTCACACTTGTCGGCGACGCGAAAGGCGTCAAAGAAGGCGGCTACTTGGCACAGACGCTCTATAAAGTAACGGTCTCGGCAACACCAGCCAACATTCCGGAGCGTATCGAGCTTGATGTTTCTGAACTCGGCATCGGTGACTCGCTCACTGTCGCTGATATTCCAGAGAACAAAGATTACGAAATCGTATCTGAGGGTGATCTTCAAATCGCATCGGTGAATGAACCGGTGGCGGTCGAAGACCTTGAAGCTGATACAGCGACAGAAGGCGAAGTTGAAGCGACTGAAGAGGCGTCAGAAACTTCAACGGAAGAGTCGGAAGAGGCTTCTGAAAACAAAGAATAATCATTTCGAACGGCCCTTTGCAAAGGGTCGTTTTTTTCTAGTCACAAATCCGACAAATGTAAACGATTACGATGTGAAAAATGTGTCAACATGTGGAAGGGGCGATTGCAATTTATTCGTTTCGGGCTTATATTGTTAATGATTTCACATGTTCGTTCTTATTATAATGGTTTCATTCAAACAGAAAGAAGGGTTTGTGACATGGCATCAATGGAAATCCATGCACTCGAATCGTTGCGGAAGAAAGCACAGGCATCTTCGCAAATGATTCATTATCGGCCAATGGAGTACTTTTTACGAGCAATGCTCGCGGGGATCTTTATCGGATTCGCTTCAATTTTCACACTGAAAGTCGTCAACGGAATGTATTTGATCGATTCTCCGTTCACAACGCTCATCGGAGGATTCTCATTCGGGATCGCCCTCGTCATGATCATCTATGGCGGAGCCGAACTGTTCACCGGGAATACGATGTACTTCACAACCTCGACGATGCGGGGGTACACGACGCTCAGCGACACGATGCTCGTCTGGTTGCTCTGCTTTGTCGGGAATGCGCTCGGTGGCGTTTTGTTCGCCTTGCTGCTCGCGCCGACCGGTGTCATCCAAGAACTTGGGATGGACAACTGGCTGTTCTCGGTCGTCGAAAGCAAGATGCACCACACGACGGTCGAAATTTTCTTCCGCGCGATCTTCTGCAACTGGATGGTCTGTCTTGCCATCTTCTTGCCGAAGCAAATGAAAAACGAGTTCGCCCAAATCTTCTCGATGATCTTTCTCGTCGCCGTTTTCTTCGCCTCAGGATTTGATCACGTCATCGCCAACTTCGTCTTGTTCGCCCTCACGCTCGTCGTCCCGCATCCTGAGGCGATCAGCTTTGCCGGCGCGATCCACAACTTGATCCCAGCCACGTTCGGGAATATCATCGGTGGCGCGTTGTTCATGGGTGCGATCTATACCTGGTTAAACGCGAAAGGCTTGCGTGAAGCCCAAGAATCGGAAGCAACGGAAGAAGTCGAATTGAAAATTGTGAAACCTGCCAAAGAAGTATAAGGTAGCTCACGACAACGAGCAGTCGAGTCCACGTCAGTGGCTCGACTGTTTTTGCGTTTTTATCACAAGCATTGATCACAATTTCGACTTCACATCTCAATAGCAAAACATGACATAATCTATATATGGAACTTAAGCGAGTAATTAACTCGCTTGTAATCAATATATAGTGAGGTGATGCGGAGTGAATATGCTCCAGCTTTATGAAGATGTCTGTGTTCTCCCAGATCAGGACCTCGTACAAGAGAACGCCAACGTCGACGGGAAATCACCACTTGGAAAATTGGCACGATTATCCTCAGAAGTATCAAAACAATTGTCGACGACATATCTATTATCAGAACGGTCACGTCAAGCCGTCGAGGATAATTTTTTGTATATCCATGACGCCGACTACTACGTGACAGGATCGACGACGTGTTGTCAAATCCCACTCGGTGAGCTACTCACGAACGGATTTCATACCGGGCACGGGACGATTCGACCGCCACAGGATATCCGCTCGGCGATGGCGCTCGCTTCGATTATTCTTCAAGCGAACCAAAACATGCAGCATGGCGGTCAAGCTTTCCCGATGTTTGATGTCGACCTCGCACCGTATGTCGAAAAGACGTATGAACGTCAGCTCGAGCGGCTCAAAAAGCTACCAGTCGAATGGACGACCGAGCAACTTTTTGAAACTGCCGAGTCTGAAACAATCGCGACGACGTATCAAGCGTGTGAGGCGTTCATCCACAACGCCAACTCGATGCACTCACGTGGTGGCGGACAAGTACCGTTCGTTTCCATCAATTACGGCACCGACACGAGCCGGTGGGGACGCGTATTCATTCGAGAGTTGCTGCGCGCGACCGAGCGAGGGCTCGGTAACGGGGAGACGCCGATTTTCCCGATTCAAATCTTTAAAGTGAAAGAAGGGGTCAACTTCCATGAGGACGATCCGAACGTCGACTTGTTCCGTCTCGCCTGTCGTGTGACGGGCAAGCGGTTATTCCCGAACTTCTCGTTCGTCGATGCTCCGTTCAACCTTCAATACTACGACGGGACGCACGGCTCGGAAGTCGCCTACATGGGTTGTCGGACAAGGGTGATGGGGAATCGGCATGGTGCCGAGACGTCGATTGGACGAGGCAACTTATCATTTTCGACGTTGAACTTGGTCAAAATGGCACTCGTCTCCTCGGATATCCATACTTTTTATGAGACGCTCGACGCTTACGTCGACGTCGCCATCGATCAATTGCTCGAACGATTCGACTATCAAGCGAAGCGGCACGCCGACGAATTTCGGTTCCTCTATGCCCAACACGTCTGGCGGGGGGGAGAGAGACTCGGGCCAGAAGACGATCTTCGCGAGGTACTGAAGCAAGGGACGCTCTCGGTCGGATTTATCGGTCTCGCCGAAGCGCTTCGTGTTCTCACAGGTGGCACGCATGCCGAGTCACGAGAGGCGGAACGGCTTGGGCTCGATATCGTCACTCATTTACGTGATCGAATGAAGCAGGCATCGGAACGATACGATTTGAACTTTTCTCTCTTGGCGACCCCGGCCGAAGGATTGTCGGGTAAATTTGTGACGAGAGATCAGCAATCGTTTGGGATGATCGAAGGTGTGACCGACCGCGCCTTTTATACGAACTCGTTTCATGTGCCCGTGTATCAATCGGTCTCGATTCGCGATAAAGTCCGTCTCGAAGCGCCTTACCACGCGCTCTGTGATGCGGGTCATATCACGTATGTCGAAGTCGACGGATCGCTCGCCCATAATGCGGAAGCGGTCGAAGCGATCGTCCGGCTCATGCGGACCGAGAACGTCGGCTACGGGTCGATCAACCATCCGGTCGACCGTTGTGGCAACTGCGGCCTTGAAGGGATCATCGACGAAGCGTGCCCGACATGTGGCGAACATGAACGAATTGAACGGATCCGTCGCATCACCGGCTACTTGGTCGGGACGATGGACCGGTGGAATTCGGCAAAACGAGAAGAAGAACGAGCGAGGGTGAAGCATCATGCGCGTCCTATCCGTACTTGAAGAATCGGTCGTCGACGGTCCAGGCATTCGCACGGTCATCTTTACGGCGGGCTGCCCGCACCGTTGCCCCGGGTGTCATAATCCAGAATCTTGGAATCCGCGTGGAGGACAAGACGTCTCGGTCGCGGACTTACTCGCTCAAATCGAACAATCAGGCTGGGACGGGGTGACGATTTCAGGCGGGGAACCATTTCTGCAACCGGAAGAATTGGCACGGCTCGTCGACGGATGTAAGGTCCTTCAGAAAAACGTTTGGGTGTATACGGGCTATACGCTCGAACAGTTGCAAGCCATGCACGACGAATTCGTCACAAGGGTGCTCGACCGTGCCGATGTGCTCGTCGATGGGCGTTTCGAACAGCCGCTCATGGACCGGTCGCTCCGGTTTCGGGGATCGAGCAACCAGCGGATTATTTTCTTAAACAAAGCGTAATCGGGGCCGTCGCGTCCCGATTTTTTGTATACTAGCAAAAAAGGGGGAATTTTGATGAAATGGTGTAGTTTTCAAGTTGAAGGAGAGCAAAGGGTCGGTGTCGTGGCAGGAGAGTTCGTCTATGACGTCAGTGACCAATTACATACGACTTCGTTGTTAGAAGTCATCGCGCGTGAGTTTGAACCGGATGTCGATCTAGATGTCGCGCCAAGGCTGGCGCTTCAAGACGTCACGTTCGTCGCACCGTATCGTCCGCTCAAAAATGTCATCTGTATCGGGAAAAATTACGAAGAGCATGTGAAAGAGATGGATACGGCCGGGGCCGGTAAGCTCGTCATCTTCACGAAAGCGCCGACCTCGGTCGTCGGCCCAGAGGCTGTCGTCGAACGTCACCCCGAATTGACCGACCAGCTCGACTATGAAGGCGAACTCGCCGTCATCATCGGGAAATCAGGCCGGGATATTGACGACGTCGATGCCCATATTTTTGGTTACACGATTCTGAACGACATCACGGCCAGGGATGTGCAAAAACAACACGTCCAGTTTTTCCGCGGCAAATCGTTCGATACGTTCTGTCCGATGGGGCCATATATCGTCACACCGGATGAGCTCTCGTTCCCACTGACGATTCAAACGGTCGTCAATGGCGAGACACGTCAAGATGGGTCGACGGCGGATATGATTCGCCCGATCGAAGAGTTAATTCGGACTTTGTCAAAGGGCATGACACTTGAAGCAGGAGACATCATCGCGACCGGCACACCGGCCGGGGTCGGCCACGGCATGAAGCCGCCCGTCTATCTCCAATCAGGAGACACGGTCGAAGTGAGCATCACGGGACTCGGGACGCTCCGTAACATCATCGTCTGACCCAATTGACGCAAATTGTGAAGAATCTTGTAATCGATGCTTCATTTCCGCAAAACGATGACTATGCCTCTTATACTAAGGGTAGAACAAAGAGGAAACATCATATAGGAGATGATTACACATGGAACGCAATGATCGTCCAACAGAATCAAATGAACAAAATCACCGCGAGGATTGGCTCGATACCGAGCTCGGCTCGTCAGAACAACGACAAGAACCGTCGCGCGCAGAGCAACCGGCCCGACCATCGTTCGTCGGCCGGATGTTCCCTGGGTTTGTCGGCGGCGTGATTGGTGCCGTCTTGACTGGCGCCATCGCTTTTCCGTTCATCGATCAAGTGCCGACAAATGTGTCTGATACGAACGTGACGTCGGAAGGGTCGCCGGTCCAGACGACGTCTACGACAACGGACAGCTCGGTCACCGATGCGGTCGCGACCGCACAGCCTGCTGTCGTGACGGTGAACAATTTCGCGTCAAACGGTTTTTCAAGTGAAGCTGTCGAAGCCGGGGTCGGCTCGGGTGTCATCTATAAAAAAGACGGCGACTCGGCTTACATCGTCACGAACCATCACGTCGTCAACGGTGCTGACCGTTTGACCGTGACATTCAATGACGGATCGACAGCGGACGCCAAATTGATGGGTAGCGACGCCACGTATGACTTGGCCGTGCTCGAAGTCGATGCGGACAAAGTCTCGTCCGTCATCTCGATTGGAAAGTCGAGCGAGTTGAAACCGGGGCAAACCGTCGTCGCCATCGGGAACCCGCTCGGGCAGTTTGAGAACTCGGTCACACGCGGCGTCGTCTCGTCGACGTCACGTCTCGTCCCGGTCGATACGGATGAGAACGGACAAGCCGACTTCAACGCCGAAGTCATTCAGACGGACGCGGCCATCAACCCGGGTAACTCCGGTGGCGCGTTAATCAACGAATCAGGACAATTGATTGGGATCAACTCGATGAAAATCGCGACCGACTCGGTCGAAGGGGTCGGCTTCTCCATCCCGGTCGATATCGCTTTGCCGCTCATCAATCAAATCGAGCAGACGGGCGAAGTGAATCATCCGTCGCTCGGTGTGTCGCTCCGAGACGTGTCTGAGTTCCCACCGGGGTACTTGACCGAGCAAATCAATTTGCCGGAGTCGGTGACGTCGGGCACGATCATCGTTGAAGTGCAAGCGAACAGTTCGGCCGCACGGGCAGGACTTGAGGCACGCGATGTCATCGTGAAAATCAACGACCAGGCTGTCTCATCGTTCATCGACCTGCGGAGTGAACTGATTCGAGACACGGACGGGACCGTGACAATCGAATACGTTCGTGACGGTAAGACCGAGACGGTCGATGTCGAGATTCAAAACGCGAATGGAGACGCACTGTAAAGATGGGCACGCAGCCCATCTTTTTTGTTATGCTTAGAAAAAAGGAGGGGTTCAGTTGATTCGTAAACTATACGGGATTTTATTTCTAGGGGCCGGCATCATGCACTTCATTCAGGAACGGGCGTTCATGTCGATTATTCCGAAATCATGGCCGTTCAAACGATTCATGGTCCAGGCAAGCGGGGTCATCGAGGTCGTCTATGGTGTGTTGTTGCTCATGAACAAAGGGACGCGCTTCGTGAAAGGGACATTACCCGCTTTCTTAATCGCGGTGTTCCCGGCCAATATCAACATGGCGCTCAAACCGTCGAAATTAGGCAAGATACCGCTCCCAAAATGGGTCACGTGGGCCCGATTGCCGCTGCAGTGGCTCTTAATCAAAGGGGTCAAAAAAATATAAGTACATATGGGGGAATTGATCATGACGACGAACGTATTGAACTGGTTTGAGCATTTTCATGCTCATCCGGAAGTGAGCTGGAAAGAGGTTGAGACGACGAAGACGATTGCCGACATCTTGACGTCATGGCAAGTCCGTCACGAGACGTTTGCGGACGTGACCGGGGTCATCGCAGAGATTGGACAAGGTGATGACGTCATCGCTGTCCGGGCCGATATCGATGCCTTATGGCAACAAGTCGACGGGACGTTTCAAGCCAATCACTCATGCGGTCACGACGCCAACATCAGCATGGTGCTCGGCGCGCTCGACCTGTTGAGACATGAGATGCTATCGAAGCGGATTCGCTTCATTTTCCAACCGGCAGAAGAACAAGGGAACGGCTCGCTCGCGATGATTCAAAAAGGGGCACTCGAAGGAGTGAGTCAGCTGTATGGCATCCACTTGCGACCGCTCGAGGAATTGCAGCGCGGACAATATGCGGCTGCGATTCAACACGGAGCCGCATTCTTTCTAAGAGGAAGCGTTATCGGGGACGATGCCCATGGTGCGCGACCGCATCAAGGTCAAAACGCGTTAGATGTCATCTTTACGATTCAACAGATGCTCAAAAGCATCTACTTGTCGCCGTTCGAGCCCCATTCGATCAAGTTGACGGGCGTCCAGGCCGGTAGCGATAATTTGAATATCATCCCAGGGAACGCGACGTTCTCACTCGACGTCCGGGCTCAACAGAACAAGGAGCTGCTGGCGTTACGTGACCGCGTCGAGACGCTGTTACAGCAAATCGCCGTCCTTCATGATGTCACCATCCACTGGGACTGGCAAGACTTCACACCGGGTGCGGAGATTGGCGAACGCTCGAGCCGACATGCGGCCGAAGCGATTGTCGACCGCTTCGGGGAAAGCGCGCTCGTCGACCGGATCATTACATCAGGCAGTGACGACTTTCATTTCTATACGGTCGAACAGCCGGGACTCGATGCGACGATGATCGGAATCGGCGCGAACTTGACACCGGGGCTCCATCATCCTCATATGTCGTTCGATCGGGACGTCTTACCAGAAGCGGCCGCCGTACTCGCCGATACGTTGCGCCGGGCCGCAAACGATAATTGAAGCGATTGACTAGATGGACGGGCCGGACGAGCTCGTTCATTTTTTTATTGCCAACTTCAAATGTAAGCGTTATCATCTACTTATTAGCGACAATATAACGACAATTCTGAATTTTTCGCTATCGGGGAGGAAGACACATGGAACAACAGGGGAACAAGGTAGACATGAAGCTTCGCTGGGCGGTATTGCCGCTACTTGTCATGATCGGGGTCATGCTCGTAGCCATCGTCAAATTGGAACAAGGGCCGCACATCCCACTCATCGTTGGGACAGCGGTCGCGTCGCTCGTCGCATGGCGACACGGGTACAAGTGGAAAGAGATCGAGGAGATGATGTACAAAGGGATTCGGCTCGCACTACCGGCCGTCGTCATCATCATCTTGGTCGGTTTAACGATTGGTGCCTGGATCGGGGGAGGCGTCGTCGCTACGATGATTTATTACGGATTGACGATTATTTCACCGGCCTATTTCTTGGTGACGATTTGTATCATCTGCTCGGTCGTCGCGCTCTCGATTGGCAGCTCATGGTCGACGATGGGAACAATCGGCGTCGCCGGGATGGGCATCGGACTGAGTATGGGGATACCAGCACCGATGGTCGCCGGAGCTGTCATCTCAGGAGCATACTTCGGGGATAAGATGTCCCCGTTGTCGGATACGACGAACCTCGCGGCGGGTTTGACGCACACGAACTTGTTCGAACATATTCGGCATATGCTCTACACGACGATTCCAGGGCTCGTCATCGCGCTCGGCGCCTATTGGTGGCTTGGGAGACGATTCAGTGAGACGACGACGGACTCTTCAGAAATCGTCCAAACACTCGGTATTTTACAGGACAGCTTCGTCATCTCGCCGTGGCTCCTCTTGATTCCACTTGCTGTCATCGTCCTCGTCGCGAGGAAAGTACCGGCCATTCCGGCACTCGTCGTCGGGATTGCGCTCGGCTTTCTCGCCCAAGTCATCGTCCAAGGCGGTTCGCTCGCCGACAGTGTCGGGGCGTTGCAGAGCGGGTATGTGATCGACACCGGTAATGAACTCGTCGACAACTTGTTCAGTCGGGGCGGTCTCGACGCGATGATGTACACCGTCTCGATGACGATCGTCGCGATGACGTTCGGAGGGATTTTAGAATACTCGGGGATGCTGCAATCGATCATGAATCAAATCGTCAAACTGGCGAAGACGGCCGGTTCGATGATTGCGTCGACGATTCTCGCCGGGGTAGCAACGAACGCCACGTGTTCCGAACAATACATCTCGATCGTCGTTCCATCTCGTATGTTTGCAGGTGCTTATGAGAAAATGGGACTTCACTCGAAAAACTTATCCCGGGCACTCGAGGACGGCGGGACACTGACGTCGGTCTTCATCCCATGGAACACGTGCGGTGTGTTCATTCTCGGGACGCTCGGCGTCGGGGCGTTCGAATATGCGCCATACGCGATCTTGAACTTCATTGTTCCGGTCATCTCGATTATCTATGCGTTCACAGGCTTCACGATTGCACGGATTGCTGTGCAGAGTGTGGAACTGCCACTCGAAAAACAAGCAGCACAATGAAAAATTTCCCGGCCTATTCAGGTCGGGAAATTGAATTTATAGACGGCACGAGGTCGTCCTTGGTTGTAACTCATCTCTTCACCAATCACTTCGATCAGTTGCACGTCATGTAATTTTTTGATGAGTCGCTCCGTCGTCCGTCTTGAGACGGCGAGATGGTCGGTCAACTCTTTTGCCGTGAATTCGAGATGGTGTCTTGAGAACTGCATAATTTTACCGATGTTGACCGGACTGATCCCGGCTTGCTTGATGACGTCAAAGACCGCTACTTCGGTCACTCGATAGGGGATGCGGTCCTCACGGTTCGGGAAGGACAAGCGTTTTGAATCGTCGACGATTCGAATGCGCTCCTTGCTCGCGGCCGATAGTGCGATCTCAGCATGTTCGTATGCTTGTTGATATTGCGTGCCATAGCCGATTCCGATTCGATAATCACCTGTTGGGCTGAGCGTACTTGTATCGAGGGCGTTGTTCGTCTCGCCTCGTGTCGTAAGTAGCGTGATACGACCATCGTCGGTCGATTCGATGTGTCCGCCAAGGTAGCGGACCACTTTCAAATGTTCGAGTAATGCCTTGTCGTCGGTCTCGAAACGAATGATGGCGAACTGGGCGTCGTCCGCGAACTGGCGTCGAATTCGTTGAATTAACATATCGAGATGGCGCTCGACCGTGGTCCGCGGCTCGATCATCAATAGACTATGATATCCATCACGGACGAGTTGACGATGAACTTGTTCGATGCTCGTCACGGCCAGTTTCGCCTGCTTGGCCCGGTGCTCCGTGTGAAAAGTAATCACGTCTTCGAAAGCGATACTCGGTTCGATTTTCATAACGGCAGGAGTCGAGGCATGATTCGGGAACGACTCGAGGATTGACGTCAAGCGCTCCGGCTCGACCAAATCGATGGACAGTTGATCAAGAGGGACTGAGTGGGTGAGCGTCGCATAGAGAAGTGTCGTCAATAGGACAGTCTCGTCTTGGACGACGTGATGGGTCGCCACGTTTTGAAGGTAGGGGGCCGCATAAGTGAACGGGAACGACCCGGAAAAAAAGACACCGTCGAACGAGCCGAGCGTTTTGGCGATAACGGCTGCTTCATGGGGATGCTCATAAGGGTGATACGCGAACCGAACACCTTCTGGGGCACCGAGGGTACGGATGGTCGCCACGAATTCGTGCGACCCGACGATGGCGATATGGATGGACATCAAAACTCCTCCTTGCAATTTAACGACTATTTAACGACAATATAGCTAACGATATGTGAAAAGTAAAGGGGAATGGATATGAGAATAAAGAAAATCGAGCTGTTTGCGATACGTCTACCACTGAAAGTACCGTTCATCGTCAGTTATCACCGCTACGACGACATGCCGTCGGTGATCGTGAAACTGACGACCGAGTGCGGACATGTCGGTTACGGCGAGGCCGTCGCTGATGAGCACGTCACGGGTGAGTCGCTCGACAGTACGATTAGCGTCATCCGACATGTGCTAGGACCTCTTTTGATCGGGCAAAACCCGATGCATATGGAACGAATCCATGACGTGATGGACCGAGCCATCCGGGACGTGCCGGCGGCGAAGGCGGCGCTTGATATTGCCTGTCACGACGTTGTTGGGAAAAAACTTGGCTTGCCTGTGTATGAGTTGCTTGGCGGCCGTTATCACGATGCCTTCCCGGTCACGCACGTGTTAAGCATCGGAGATCCGGAAGCGATGGCGGCCGAGGCGCGCGAACAAATCGAACAAGGCTATACAGCCGTCAAGATGAAAGTCGGCGTCGATGTCGCCTCGGACGTACGACGTGTCGAGGCGGTTCGGCGAGCTGTCGGACCGGACGTTCCGATTCGGGTCGATGTCAATCAAGGTTGGGTCAATGCTGCCAAGACGCTCCAAGCGATGAAGTTGCTCGAACCATTCCATATCGATTGGGTCGAACAGCCGGTCAAAGCCGACGATTTTGAAGGCATGGTCGAAGTAAAAGGGAAAATCTCGGTCCCGCTCATGATTGATGAAGGCGTGCGGGGTGTAACCGAAATGCGTCGTCTGACGATGATGCAGGCCGCCCACAAAGTGAACATTAAGCTGATGAAGTGCGGCGGCATCTACCCGGCGAAAAAACTTGTCCATATGGCCGAGATGTCAGGTATTGAGTGCCAAATCGGGTCGATGGTCGAGTCGTCGGTCGCCTCGAGTGCAGGTTTCCACGTCGCGTTCTCGAGCAAAATCGTCCAATCGGTCGAATTGACAGGGCCGCTCCGTTTCGCAGAAGACATCGGCAATTTGACGTACGACCTTCCGTTCATTCGATTGTCTGAACGACCAGGACTCGGTGTCGACGTCGATGAATCTGTCTTATTACGTCTGACGACCGCGACGTACGTCGTCGGAGGGACCGATCATGTGGCGCGGTGATTGTAACGGCCTCGACATCGAGGTCACCTATTTGGCGATGACCGACCTGGGACAAATCGAGGCGGTGCAACAGGATGTCATGGATACACTGACGGAAGGGAGCCAGTATCAGTCCCTGTCGACAGAGGAGTTCGTCAAGTTGTTGACGGACCGGACGCTCATCGGGGCGTATCACAAGGGAACGTTGATCGCGTTCCGCGCGCTCCTCATCCCACCGCTCGATGACGAGCATCTTGGCTATGATATCGGATATCCATCAGAGGGACTGGAGCGCATCATTTATCAAGAAGTGACGAACGTCCATCCGGACTACCGCGGCTACGGCCTGCAACAGCATCTCGGCAGGCTTCTGATGAGAGAGTTGGAACATGGTAGCCGATTCGACCTCGTCTGTGCGACCGTGGCACCATTCAACATCCCGAGCTTGAAAGACAAGTTTGCCCTCGGGCTTCGCATCGGTGCCCTTAAACCGAAGTATGGCGGGAAGTTGCGCTACATCTTTATGAAGGAACTGCACAGCGACTGGCGACCGGCCGGAGAAGCGACATGGCTCGAGATGGGCGAGACGGAGCAACAGGGCGCCTTGTTGAAGGCGGGTTGGTACGGAACGTCCCTGACGCGCGACGGGGAGCGCTGGCTCGTCAAATATGAACGATGAAAAAATGGCCTGATCGCGATGATCAGGCCATCTTACTTATTCGAGGATGAACAGGACGTCCTCGGCTAACTTCTCGTACGTGCGATCGCTCGGATGGAACTGGTCGGTCGCGAGGTCACGCGAGACGTCAGAGACGTATGCGAACGGGTCGATCACGTCGATGCGTTGCGCGTTTCCGAACGTGGCTGCCGAGGCGTTCCAATCGAGAATCAGTTGATTGAACGCCTCACCGTTTTCGTTCTCTTGGAATGGATTATAGAGCGCGATATAAACGATTTGTGCCGTATCGTTCAATCCGCGAACTTGTTCAAAGATGTCATTCAAATTCGTCTTGGCATCGGTCACAACTTGTTCGATATCGACCGATTCAAAGTTATCGACGTTCTCGCCGCGATTGAACAGGTCGTTGCCGCCAATCGTGAGTGTGATGTAGCGGGCGTTCTCAATCGTTCGCCGTACTTCCGGTTGTTCGAGTTGGGCCAACAAATCCTCAGTCCGGGCACCAGAGACGGCCAAGTTCTGCGTACGAATGCCGTCTTCGTCGAGCGTTTCACCGACCGGCTGAACGTAGCCAGCACCTGACGTCGACCCGACGCCGCGTGTCAGGGAGTCACCTAAAGCGACGTAAACGTCACCGACCGGTTCGGGTCTCGAATCTTCACTAATCGAGAGTGTGCGTTCCGGTGGGTTGACGATATCTTGATAGCCGATCCATAAACCGTATAAGGCGATGCCCGTCAAGAAGACCGAACCGATTAAAAACGAATACCATTTCCCATTTTTCATGTGATTCCCTCACTTTCTATGAGACTATCATATCAAATAAGTTTGAACCTGCCCTATGTGAATGTTCGAATAGGACAGATGCGGTTGAGTCCGATAGAATGTAGGAGAGGTGAGATGATGCAACCAACATTGAAAATAGACCATTTGACAAAAGTAATCGGTAAGAAAACAATCATCGATGACATCTCGTTCGATGTATTCCCAGGTGAGGTGTTCGGATTTTTAGGTCCGAACGGGGCCGGCAAAACGACGACAATCCGGATGATTGTCGGGTTGATTAAGCCGACGAAAGGGACCGTCTCGATTTGTGGATTCAGCGTCGAACGACAATTCGTTCAGGCGATGAACCAAATCGGGGCCATCGTCGAGAATCCGGAGCTGTATAAATTCATGAGCGGGCGTGAGAACTTGAACGCCTTTGCCCGGATGTTGCCCGGTGTCGATGAGGCCCGGATTCAAGAAGTGATCGACCTCGTCGACTTGACGGCGCGGATCGATGATAAAGTGAAGACCTACTCGCTCGGAATGCGGCAACGGCTCGGTATCGCCCAAGCGATGTTGAACAATCCCCGCGTCTTGATTCTTGATGAACCGACGAACGGGCTCGACCCGATGGGGATTCGCGATCTTCGACTCTTCATCCGCCGTCTCGTCGAAGAGACTGGACTGAGCGTCCTCGTCTCGAGCCACATTTTGGCTGAGATTGAACTGCTCGCGGACCGCGTCGCCATCATGTCGCGCGGAAAAATCGTCAAAGTCGGGACGGTTGGCGAATTGATTCATGAGTTGGCGTCGACTGTCGATGTTCATGTGGCCGACAGTTTTGAAGTCTTGCCGATTGTGCGCGGTTTCGAATCGATTGAGCACGCCGACGTCGTCGACGAGCGCACGATTCGCGTCTCGATGAATCTTGAAGAGACGGCCCGCTTGAACCGCTATTTGCTTGACCGGGGAGTCGACGTATTCGGGCTTGAACGACGCGTCCAGACACTCGAAGAATTATTCATCTCATTGACCGGGGGTGACCATATTGTCTAATCCGTCAATACTTGGTCTTATTCGGAACGAAGTCTTAAAGATCCATAAGAAGCGACGACTCCTCGTCGTCTCGATCATCTTGATTGTGCTCGTTTCGATGTTCACGTATGCGAACTATCGTCAAATCGAGAAACAGCGCGAAGAACAAGGGACAATCGATTGGCGCGTCGATTTGCAACAAGAGATTGTCGATACGCAAAACCGGCTCGCCTCGGCGAACGTTCAGGACGAGTTCCGTCAAATCTTGGAGTTCCAGGTCCAACAGAATCAATACTACTTAGATAATGATATCAACCCGAACTATCCCGGGGCTCCGACGTTCATGCGAGTCTTCTTCTCGCAAGGGACGACGCTCGTGCTGCCGCTCTTCATCATCGTCTTGATGGCGGATATCGTTAGCGGTGAACACAATGACGGGACGATCAAGACACTGTTGTCACGGCCCGTAAGACGATTCAAAATCTTGCTCGCCAAATGGATGACGACGCTGCTTTATACGTCGATTCTCATCTTCATCACGGCGTTCGTTAGTTACGCCATCTCCGGCATCGTGCTCGGTTGGGACGGATGGACCGCCCCGATTTTGACCGGCTTCCAGGCCTCGTCGACGGGGACGTTCTCGACCGACTTCGTTCATACGCTGCCGATGTGGCAATACTTGCTCATGTCGGTCGGACTATCTTGGTTTGTCGTCGCAGCCGTCGGGACGATTGCGCTCATGATCTCGGTCATCGTCAAAAACACGGCGACAGGGATTGGGATCATGATGGCCGTCCTGATTTCAGGACCGCTCCTCACGTCGCTCGGGTCGAATTGGGACAGCTCGAAATATTTGGTCAACGTCAACTTCGGTCTTCATACCTATCTCGAGGGGCAAGCCCCACCAATCGAGGGGATGACGTTGCCGTTCTCGCTCATCGTCATATTCGTCTGGTCGCTAGCGGCTCTCGCGTATGCGTTCTACCATTTCACACAAAAAGATGTCTATTGATGACTGGCGTCACCTTCCATGGTGACGCTTTTTTTGTTACGGCTGATACGACTAGAGAAGAGGACGGGTTAGTCCAAATGTCTTAATAATTTGAATTGTCAAAATAATTAAAAAGTTGGATACATTAAATGTGGGAAACTATGTAAAGTAGGAGACACCACATAAGGAGGGAAACACACATGAAAAAAGTTTTATCTACATCACTCATCGCAGGAGTCTTGCTCGTGCCACAACTCGTCGGCGCGGCGGAGCTCAAGTCGGGCACGTTGACGAAACCATCGAACGAAGCCCCGACGACGATCGTCAAAGAGTATGCGAAAGCGAAAGGCGAATTCAAAACGCTCGAATCGAAGCGTGACAAAGTCGGACAAGTTGTCAAATTACAACAGACGGTCGACGGAGTGCCAGTCTTCGGTGGAATTGTCGTCGGTGTCGTCGATAACGATGGCCAATTGAAAACGGTCGTCGATGATACGAAACAACTTAAAGGATTACATAAATCAATCAAGCTGAATGAGCAAAAAGCGGTCGCTCGTTATAAAGAGCTTGTCGGCCACAAAGGCGCATACGAGCTTGAGCCGGCAGCGGAACTCGTCGTCTATCCGAATGGTGAAGAGGCGGTCTATGCGTATGAAGTGACCGGGACGATCCTTGATGCGGATGAGCCGTCACGCTGGACATACTTCATCGATGCGGCAAGCGGGAAAGTATTGAACAAATACAACCAATTGGCGCACGCCAAACCGACGAACGGCGTCACGGGTACGACATTTACGGGAACGGGAATCGACGTTCTTGGTCAGAGCCAAACGTTCAAGACGACGAAGAGCGGTTCATACTACTATCTCCAAGACTCGACGCGCGGTAAAGGCATCTATACGTATGACGCCGGAAACCGGACGCGCCTTCCTGGATCGCTCTGGGCCGACGCTGACAACGTCTTGAACACGACGTACGACCGGGCCGCGGTCAGTGCCCATGTCAACGCGACGAAGACGTATGACTTCTTCAAGAACACTTATGGACGCAACAGTTACGATAACAACGGTGCGGCCCTCAACTCGACGGTCCACTATAGCCGTAGCTACAACAATGCGTTCTGGGATGGCAGCAAGATGGTGTACGGTGACGGGGACGGCCAAACGTTCACGTACCTCTCTGGTGCCCTCGACGTTGTCGCTCACGAATTGTCACACGCCGTTACAGAATACACGGCCGGTTTGATCTATCAAAATGAATCGGGTGCGATCAACGAGGCGGTATCGGATATCTTCGGTACGGTCGCGGAATATAGTGTCGGCTCGAACTTCGACTGGTTGGTCGGGGAAGACATCTACACGCCTGGCGTGGCTGGGGACGGACTCCGTTCGATGTCGAATCCGGCAGCATATGGTGACCCGGACCACTACTCGGTCCGTTACACGGGGACGCAGGATAACGGCGGCGTCCACATCAACTCAGGAATCGTCAACAAAGCGGCTTATCTCTTAGCGAGCGGCGGGTCACACTACGGAGTCTCGGTTCAAGGCATCGGCGTCATGGAGATGGGGGACATCTACTACCGTGCCCTCACAGTCTACTTGACACCGACTTCGAACTTCTCGAGCCTACGCCAAGCAGTCGTTCAATCGGCCAAAGACTTGCATGGTGCGACGAGCACACAAGCGGTCGCAGCAGCGAAGTCATTCGACGCAGTCGGAATCAACTAAGCGTGACCCAATCCTTTTCGCTTCGGCGGAAAGGATTTTTTGTCGCTATTTTTTGAAAGAATAGGGTAAATACGGATAGCACGTAAAAATTGTCACAATCAAGGAGGACGTATGGACATTCAATCGTTTCGCATTGACCATAAAAACGGGATTCGCCTGGACGATTACCCGACCACGATACAGGACCGACCATCAGACGCCACGTTGCAAAATGAGCTGATTCCGGAGAGCGTCAAAAGATTGAAAGAGTTACATTGGAAACTATATGCTGAAGCCAAAAAAGGTGTTGTCGTCGTCTTACAGGCACTCGATGCGGGCGGCAAGGATGAGGCAATCAGTTACATCTTCTCGAACTTGAACGCGCAAGGATTGAAGACGAACGCGTTCCAAAAACCGTCGGACACGGAAAAGAAACACGACTATCTATGGCGGATGCATGACTTGATGCCGGAGCGGGGACAAGTCGGGATCCTGAACCGGTCGCACTATGAAGAAGTGATTGCCCCGCGCGTCCATGACCTGCTCGGAGAAGAGGTCATCCCGGACGAGGAAGACAAAGAGTCGGTATGGAAAGTGCGCTATCGTCAAATCAACGATTTCGAGCAATACTTGAACGAGAACGGATTCACGGTCATCAAGTTCTTCTTCAATGTGTCGAAGGAAGTTCAACGCGACCGCTTACTCGAACGATTGAAAGACCCAAGCAAAAATTGGGAGTTTTCGTTCAGTGATGTCGAGGAACGGAAACACTGGGACGACTATCAGGCCATCTTTGAGGAGATGTTATCGAATACGGCGACGGAAAGGTCCCCTTGGTACGTACTTCCGGCGGATGATGATTGGTACACCCGTTTCATCGTCTCGACGGTCATGATTGATGTTCTTGAAAAGATTGATCCACAATTTCCGACGTTCACGGAAGATGAGCAGGAGCGAATCGATGAAGCGATTGCGACACTCGAGAATGAGTGACATTTGACGAGTCCGTGAACCTCGAATTCTCCCCTTGCACTGAAAGCGAATTCAGGATAAAGTGGACGTATAAAATAAGACGTCAGACATCTGTCCGAAGGAGCAATGAGTGTGGGAAATATAAGTTTATTATTTGGAGGCGTGGCGCTGTTCCTGAACAGCCTCGTCTTGTTTGGAAAAGTAGATGTCAAAAGCGCAGGCGTGTTTAGCCTGTTCACTGGTCTATTGCAGACGTTCATCGCGACCTGGCTTGTGATCAATGCGAGCCCATCCGAGGTATTCGGTTTCGCAAGCATCTATCTGTTCGCGTTCACGTATTTATACGTCGGCGTGACATTTTTGTTCGACCTCGACGGACGTGGCGTCGGTTGGTTCTCGCTATTTGTTTCGATTTCAGCCGTTTTTTATGCCACCATCTCGTTCACGACGGGCGATGTGATGGGCGCCGTAACCTGGTTGTTCTGGTCGTTCCTATGGGGACTGTTCTATGTAGGGATGGGTCTTGGGCGCCAAATTGATGGGTTGACGGCCCGAGTCGCATTCGTGCTCGCTTGGTTGACACTGATCGTCCCGGCGCTGTTTGGACTGGCCAACTTGATGACACCGCTCTATGACGTGATCTGGTGGGCAGCGAGCGGCACGACGGTTCTCTACATTGGGTTCACGATGTGGCGAGGCCGCCGAGTTCTTGAAGTGACACAATGAATGACGCTCTTCGTGAGCGTCGTTTTTTTGCGCATTCATTTGTGTCTAAAATGTGAAAAGTGGGAATGAGGTACATAAAAGGAGGCGACCTCGAATGAGTGATGGCTTAATTTTACTGATGGGATTATTATTATGCGGATGGATGCTGTTTGCGGTCGTGTTTGATGATACAATTAAGAGAAGAATTTAACGGACCGTTTCCTTTTTGGAACGGTCTTTCGTTTGAGGAGTGACAAGGATGGAACAAACACCAGTCATCGTCCTCGTCGGACCGACCGCTGTCGGGAAGACGAAGACAGGAATCGAGCTCGCGAAAGCGTTCAACGGCGAAATCGTATCGGGGGACTCGGTCCAAGTGTACCGGGGGATGGATATCGGTTCGGCGAAAGTGACGGTCGAGGAAGCGGAAGGAATCCCGCATCATTTGATTGATATTTGTGACCCGGACGAGGCGATGAGCGTCGCCAAATTTCAAACGTTGGCCCGGACGGCGATCGACGACATCTACGCGCGCGGGAAATTGCCGATTTTAGTCGGCGGGACTGGTCTGTATATCCGATCGATTTTATATGACTATGAGTTTACGGAGCGACCGGTCGACCACGCTTTGCGCGAATCGCTTGAATTAGAGGCGGAGGCGAATGGCCCCGAGGCGCTGCATTCCCGCCTGCGGTCGCTCGACCCAAAACGGGCCGAGAGCATTCATCCAAATAACGTCCGCCGTGTCATCCGAGCCCTCGAAGTCGCGCTGCAAGGGGATGCTCAGGCGATGGATAGCCTTCCATCCCAGCATTACGCATACAAATTGTTCGTGCTTCATGCCGACCGGGACGTGCTCTATGAGCGCATCAACCTTCGTGTCGACTTGATGCTCGAAGCAGGTCTCATCGAGGAAGTCGAGCGCTTGCTCGCAGCCGGTTACCGAGACACGCAAGCGATGCGTGCCATCGGTTACAAGGAAGTCGTTCCGTATATTGATGGATTGATGACACGGGAACAGATGACGGAGATGCTCAAACTGCACACGCGCAAGTTCGCAAAACGTCAATTAACCTGGTTCCGTCATCAATTTGATGGGATTTGGGTCGATATGGGACGAAAATCATTTGAACTATCGTATCAAAATATTTATGATGAGGTTGAGGAGTTTTTTCGAAAATTCCGATTATTTGAAAGAGACATAGACTAGGGGGAATGCAACATGAAAGCTAGCTATAACATCCAAGACCATTTTTTGAATCAATTACGCAAAGAAATGGTGCCGACGACCGTCTTTTTAGTCAGCGGATTTCAAATTCGGGGAGTCATCAAATCGTTTGACAACTTCACGGTCATCGTCGAATCAGAGGGACGCCAACAGTTGATTTATAAGCATGCGATTTCAACGTTCTCACCAGCGCGGAACGTCACGTTGTTCGAACCGGAAGCGGTCGAAGTGACAGAAGGTTAATTTAAGGCATAAGAAAGAGCGGCCCGGGGACCGCTCTTTTTTATGCCGTTTTGACGTTCGGATCGAGATCGAGTGCTTCGATCACACGATGGATGGCGCAACCGCCGAGCAGCGAGTCGAGCTGGTCGCAGAGCTGTGTCGGTGCCGACCGATACAAGTGGGTATATGTCCGTTTCCATGACCGTTCGGCCGACTGGATGCGCACGAGCAGGTCGGCATGACCGAGTTCTTTCAGTTTATCGATATTCATCCGGTTCGTCCGGGCGAATGCCGATAAAACGACGGCCTTAGCGAGCGGTGTTTGAATCGGATAACCGGCGACGACCAGTACGGCCATCGCTCCTTTCATCTCGTGCTCGATGACCGAGTCGACGAGTTGGTCTGGCGTATATGGGTTTCCGGCATGCCCCGAGACCGCCGTGACGAGTTCGTGATGTGTGACCGGACAAGTCGATGCCTGTAAAATGCTGGCGATTGTCGAGTGCGTAGTGGCGTAACGTGTCGCTTCCCCTGTTGCGATCAACCGTTCGTACGTATCTACCAATGAAATCATGTGAGTTCCCCCTTTATCTAGCTACCTTTATCGTAACAATTATAGTAAGCGCTTTCAATATAATTTGGGAAACTTCATGACCTATAACGAAAGTATGTTCGCCTCGAAGCGAAAAACACGATACAATGGGCAAAGAGAAGAAGGAGGGCATTGTACATGAACTATTACCAACAGATTGATCCGATAGTGGGGAGCGGTTTCGACCGGACCCGGTTCCAACTTCCGACCGTCGAAAAAGCGTCGACACGGTTATCCGATCTTACAGACGGAACGCCGGTCCAGACGAAAGCGCTCGTCAGTACGGTCGAAGTACGCGAGGGTAAGTCCGGCGCGAAGTGGTTGCAATTGAATTTGACGACATCAAGCGGACTCATCCGTGCGAAGCAGTGGTTGCGCGGCAATGAAGATCAATTGTTGCCGATTTACGAATCAGGCGTCATCGAGCTCGAAGGGAAAATCGATGTCTATCCGAAACCGGACGGCGCCAAGTCGATCACCATCGACCGGGCAAAACCGATTGCCCGGGACGAGGCCGTGTCTCTTTTGCCCGGTCTTCCTGGAGAGGAGACGATGGAGCAGTACGCCGACGAACTGTTCGCGATTCTGTCGACGCTCTCTCCTGACTATCAAGCGATCGCGATGTCACTCCTCGACCGCTATTGGGACGATTTCGTCCTTGCACCGGCCGCCCTGTATCATCATCACAACTATGTCGGTGGCTTAATGAAGCACACGGTCTGCATGCTTCGACTCGGCTATCGCATCCAAGAACAAGACGACCATTTGGCGATGGCGTTCCGGGTCATCAAAGAGGCCGAGCAGTTGCACAAAGTAGACGTATGGAATACGATGAACGGTGTAAAAGTTGAACAGGCGTTCCGAGGCACGTTCGAGTCGCTCTATGCGGCTTGTGAGGCCATCGCCGAGTTGAAAGAGCCGCTACGTTGGGACGAGCTCGCGCTCGGGATTTTATTCCACGATATCGGCAAGCTGTTCGAATACAGCCATTTGCTGTCGTCTCCGAAACGGTTCGAGCAACTGTTCTCGGTCAACGGCACGAGTGAGACGACCGGAATCTCGATCAATCCGATGGGGAGCTTGATTGGGCATATGCCGTATGGCGGATTGTTGTTCGAGAAGAG
The DNA here is from genome assembly GCF_018618195.1 of Exiguobacterium sp. s7. NCBI lineage: Bacteria > Bacillati > Bacillota > Bacilli > Caryophanales > Exiguobacterium > Exiguobacterium sp. s7. The sequence goes on from NZ_JACSLO010000001.1 coordinate 418,378, forward strand.
TCAACAAGCCGCAAGCGTCACGTTGCCGCTCGACGCCCATCACCGGATTTGGCATATGATTTTATCCCACCACGGCAAGCGTGAGTGGGGCTCGAGCGTGTTACCGGTCACGACAGAAGCGTGGATGCTTCATTTGATTGACTTGCTGGATGCGCGCTATGAGAAATGGGCGCGGGTCCACGAAAATTTATAAGGCGAGGTGCAGTACATGATTCCCGTGCAATTGGTGACCGGTTTTTTAGGCGCCGGAAAAACGACCTATATGAATCGCTTGCTAGAAGCGACGGACGAGCGGCTGCTTGTCATCGTCAACGAGCTTGGATCGGTCAATATCGACGAACAGTTGATCGTCAAGATGGATCAAGAGCAAATCGAGTTGTCGAACGGTTGCATCTGTTGCTCGATTCAAAGCGATTTGAGCAAGACGTTCTATCAGCTTGCATCGAAGGATACGTTCGACCGCATCGTCATCGAGACGACCGGTGTCGCCGACCCGGCACCAATCATTCAGACGATTTATTACGATGATTACTTACGGACACGGTTCAAGCTGACGGCGATTTTGACGGTCGTCGACGCCAGTCAAATGGACCGCGAGTTGTTTATAGAAGGAATTCATCAAATCGCCTATGCGGATGTGATTCTGATGAACAAAGTCGACCTCGTCGATGACGTCACGCTCGAACAAGCGCATGAGCGGATTAAAGCATTAAATCCGACCGTTCGGGTCATCGAGACGGTCCAGACGGTCGGCGACTATGATTTGACGGAAAATACGTTCCAGCTTTCACGCGTCGACGAGCAACTCCTCAGTCAACTGACGGCCGGACATACGTCCGTCTCTTCACTACGGGCCGTCACGCTCACGACGGACGTGCCGCTCAAACGGGAACGCGTCACTCAATACGTGCGAGAAGTGCTCATGCACTATGAGGATGATGTCTATCGTTTGAAGGCGATTGTCCGATTAGACGGAGAGTCGTCGAAGTTCGTCGTCCAGGCGACGAATCAACTGATGGGGGCGACATTCGCCAACGAACCGAGCGACGACTCGCGCTCCGTCTTCGTTTGGATCGGGAAGAATCTTGACCGGGACGCGCTCGTGCGCGGATTACAAGCTTGTGAGGTGAATGCATGATGAGATTGATGTTAGTCGACGGGTTTAACCTCCTGTCTCGTTATTATTTTGCCACAGAGCGTCGGCGGGCGCTCGATCCCGATGTGACGTTGAAAGGTCTGCTCCGTAAAGTTGACGGATGGACGAACGACTTCACGCATATCGCCTTCTTTTGGGACGGACCGCGTGAGACGACACATCGTTACGCTTTGTTTCCGGACTATAAAGCGACCCGCACCGGCTTACCGGAACCGTTGTTCCACGATTACGTCAAGTTGCGGGCAGCGTTGACCGAGCGCGGGATTTTTCAGTCCGAACTTGCCGGTTACGAGGCTGATGACTTGATCGGGGCCGTCGCGACCGCGTTCCCGGGCGAATCATATATGTATTCGTCGGACCGCGATTTGCATCAGCTGCTTTCCCCGAACGTGTTTCAAATCGTTCCGAAAAAAGGCGAAGAGATCATCATGAATCAAGAAGTGTTCGTTGCTTCGTACGGCGTCCGGCCAGAGCAGTTCGTCGATGTGAAAGCGCTCCAAGGCGACGCCTCTGACAATATCCCAGGTGTCCGCGGCATCGGACCGAAGACGGCGACCATCCTCGTCCAGTCGTATGACACGGTCGAAACACTTTATGACATCGTCAGACAAGAAGCGCTCCAAGAGGCGCATCAGAAGTTTGCGAAGAAACTCGACGGGCAAGAAGAAGTGGCGCTCTTATCGAAACGTCTCTCGCTCATCGATATCCATGCACCGATTGAGACCGATTGGGAGGCGTATCGCTTTGGTACACATTTATTTTGATGCGGCGACGAACCAAGAAATAGGTGAGAACGGGCTTGGTGTCTGGGTCAAGACGACCGACGGCACGGTGTCCACGTACATCGCCAAACGTGTCGGGTTGACGAGCGTTCAGGCGGAGCTCGCCGCGCTCGCTTTTGCCCTCGAACAAGCGCACGAGCTCACAGACGAAGCGACGTTCATGTTTTATTCAGATGCCGAGACGGTCGTACGGGCGCTCGAGCAGCGGTTCTTAAAAGACCAATCGATGCGTCCTTTATTCGTCAAGGCGCTGACGCTATATGACGAGTTGCCGAACAAGTTCATCAAATGGATTCCGCGGGCAGAGAACCGGGCCCATGATGTGGCGAAACAGGCATTGATAACAGGATGAGAGTCGGGCTTTGGCCCGACTTTTTGTCAATTGCAGGGGAATGATTTCTTTTTTGCAAAAGTTTCGCTAAAATGAAAGCGTAGTCAAAAAAAGAGGGGGAATTTTCATGGAATATCGGATCGAACGGGACACGATGGGGGAAATCAACGTTCCAGCTTCAGCCAAATGGGGAGCCCAAACACAGCGCAGTCTAGAGAACTTTAAAATCGGGACGGAAAAAATGCCGCTCGAGGTCGTACATGCTTTTGCGATTTTGAAAAAAGGTGCCGCACTCGCTAACGCCGAGCTCGGTGTATTGGAGCAAGCGAAAGCCGACATCATCGCGGAAGTCGCCGATGAGATTGTCGCCGGAAAACATGACGCCGAGTTTCCGCTCGTCGTCTGGCAGACGGGTTCAGGGACACAGTCGAACATGAACGTCAACGAAGTCATCGCCCACTTGGCGAACGATAAGTTAAAAGAGCGTGGTCAAACGCTCACGGTTCACCCGAATGACGACGTCAATAAGTCGCAGAGTTCGAACGACACGTACCCGACGGCGATGCATATCGCGGCCATCCTTGCGGTCGAGGACCATGTGTTGCCGTCAATCGAGGCGCTCCATGCAACGCTCGCGAAAAAAGCCGAGTCATTCATGGACGTTGTTAAGATTGGTCGGACGCACTTGCAAGATGCGACGCCGGTCACGCTCGGACAAGAGATCAGCGGCTGGGTCCGCATGCTCGAGCTGTCGAAACAGATGATTGAGCGCACGCTCGAACCGTTGACCGAGCTCGCCCTCGGCGGAACGGCGGTCGGGACGGGCATCAACGCCCATCCCCAGTTCGGCGAAGTCGTGGCCGAGAAAATCTCGCAAGAGACCGGCAAACATTTCATCACGGCCGTCAACAAGTTCCATGCGCTCACGAGCCACGATCAGCTCGTGTTCACCCATGGTGCCTTGAAAGCACTCGCCATGGACGCGATGAAAATCGCCAATGACGTCCGTTGGCTCGCGTCTGGTCCGCGTGCCGGCATCGGCGAGATTTTGATTCCGGAGAACGAACCGGGCAGCTCGATCATGCCTGGGAAAGTCAACCCGACGCAGAGTGAGGCGTTGACGATGGTCGCGGCCCAAGTGCTCGGTAATGATGCGACGATTGGATTCGGGGCGAGCCAAGGAAACTTCGAGTTGAACGTGTTCAAACCTGTCATCATGTATAATTTTCTCCAGACGTGCCGCCTGTTGACGGACAGTTTGCATTCGTTCGACGTGCATTGCGCCGTCGGGATCGAGCCGGATTTAGACGTGATTGCGCACAACGTCGAGCGTTCGCTCATGCTTGTGACAGCGCTCAACCCGCACATCGGTTATGAGAATGCGGCCAAAATCGCAAAGCTTGCCCATAAAAATGGGACATCGTTGAAAGAAGCGGCTCTCGAGACCGGTCTTTTGACAGAAGAGCAGTTCGATCAGTGGATTCGTCCGGAAGAGATGACATCACCTAACCTAAAAGTTGGTAAATAAGGAAAGAGCGGTCTTGGACCGCTCTTTTATTGTCGTCAAATAGGCCATAAGAACCATCTTACTGTCAAACAATAGGTGAAAAATGAGGAAATAGTTGTATTTTCGTAAATCAAGTCGCATAATCATAGACATAAGCATAGACTGGGGAGAACGAAACTGGGGGGGTCGGGAATGAAGCAGCAGCAACTCACAGATCGTATACATACTATCTTGGCGCAAATCACCAGCGCGAGACAGATTCAAACAACAGAGATCGAGTTCTTATTAAATTGGATGAAGCAAGAAGTGAAGCATCGTCGCTTAATGCACTTGCTTGAGATATTCAGTCGCGTCGAGTCTGACGTGCGTGAACTGCCACCAGTCTTGACGCAAGCCGAAGCCATGGCTTTGATCGCCCCAGTGAAACGTTATATCCATACTGTCCTAGGTATCGAACAAGAAGACGAAGATCTCGTCCTCATTTTATCAAACAGCTTTTCGACGTTCAGCCGCTATAAACCGCGTGTCGAAAAACTCGGGGCACGTCCTGTCTTCTTACAGACGTTAGAAGAAGCCGTCGAATATGATTATGAAGACGTTCCGAAAGCCATCATCATGGATGTCGAACTGTGGGCCCGCTTCCCGGAGCGGGCGATTCAATCGTTCGTCAGTAAGATGAAGAAACTGTACGTACCGCTCATCGTGATCGGAACGAATGAACATTATCGCTTGGCCGCCTATTCGTATGGTTTCGATGACTATTGGGAAGAGTGGGTACCGATGGAAGAGCGGCTCGTTCGCCTCGGACATCACATCGAGAAGGCCCGGCTCGTCTCGAACGCGCTACTCGTCGACGAATTGACGGGCGCCTTCAATAGGAAATATTTGAAGGCGACATTCAGCCGCTTCATGTCCCGACTTGAGCGTTCCGGTGAGAGCTTCACGCTCGCCCTGCTCGACATCGACCATTTCAAACAGCTGAATGATACGTTCGGTCATGCCTACGGGGATGACGTGTTACATCGTGTCGCCGAGGAGATTCGCTTAGCAATTCGCTCCAGTGATGAGTTGATTCGTTACGGCGGGGAAGAATTTCTCATTATCCTCAACGTGTCAGAGCGTCACGTTGTCGATGCGGTGCTCGAACGGGTCCGCAGTCGCATCGAGGAAATGACATTTACATATGAACATCACGTTACCGTATCGATCGGGTATACCCGTGTCTGTCAGACCGGGATGACGCTCGGCGAATGGTGTGCCTATGCCGATGAGGCGCTCTACAAGGCGAAGCGCGATGGACGCAATCGAATCATCCGCTACTCGTCAGCCGTCCGCGAGGAGAAACGGCTCGCTTACGTGACGATGAGTCCTGAGAAGTACGCTTTGCTCGCCGAGCGCTTGCCGAAGCAACACCGACGTTACGAGGTCATCTATCGTCCATATGATCATTATGTTTGTAACGATCATATGGAAATGTTCATCCTTGATGACTCGGGGACGAGTGAGACGAAAGGGACGCTCTCGGCCGTCAAAGAGCAACGCGGCAAGTACAGCCATATTTTGGCTGTGTCAAAACGAACCGCGCTCGAACTTGGGACGCTGTACGACGACTTGGCCGAACGAGACCATCATGACGCCATCACTGAAAAGATCGAGCAATGGCTCGAGAAATTACCAGACTAAAAAAGGGACGTCGACTCAGTCGATGTCCCTTTTTTCATATTGGCGGAAAGTGAAACTATAGGCATGCCGTTCGTCGGCCGGGTGGAACTGTTCGTCCGTCACGGTGAGCCCGTCCGGCAAGGCCGGATAATACGTGTCTGCCTCGAACGTGCCGTCGACTTCAGTCACATAAAACCGGTCCGTCATTGAAAGCGTCTGCTCATAGAGCGTCGCCCCACCGATGATATAAAGGTCTGTCGTCTCGGCTTTAAGCGATTCGAGGTCGTGCCAGACGTCAACTCCTTCAGCCGAGAAGGTACGGTCCGACGTGACGACGATATTGCGACGGTTCGGAAGTGGTCGACCAATCGATTCGAACGTCTTTCGTCCCATGATGACCGTCTGACCCGTCGTGATGGCTTTGAACTGTTTCAAGTCGTCCGGCAGACGCCAGAGTAACTCGTTATCTTTCCCGATTTCACGGTTGCGTCCGATGGCGACGACATGGGCAATCATACGCTGACCGCTCCTTTAATGTGCGGGTGCGGGTCGTAGCCGACAATCTCGAAGTCCTCGAAACGGAAGTCCTCAATCGACGACACGTCGCGCAAGATGTTCAAGGACGGTAACGGTCGAGTCTCACGCGTCAATTGAAGGTTCACTTGTTCGAGGTGGTTATGGTAAATGTGGGCGTCGCCGAGCGTATGGACGAAATCACCGACTTCAAGACCCGTCACATGGGCGACCATGTGCGTGAGCAAGGCGTATGATGCGATATTGAATGGTACACCGAGGAACGTGTCGGCACTCCGTTGATAGAGCTGGCACGATAATTTGCCGTCCGCGACGTAAAATTGGAACAACAGGTGGCAAGGCGGCAGCGCCATGTCCTCGAGCTGCCCCGGATTCCATGCCGAGACGATGAGCCGACGCGAATCTGGGTTCGTCTTAATCTGCTCGATTACTTGCGCGAGCTGGTCGACAGTCGTGCCGTCCGGTTTCGGGAACGAGCGCCACTGCGCCCCATAGACCGGTCCGAGATTGCCATCCTCGTCGGCCCATTCGTTCCAAATGCGGACCCCGTTGTCTTGAAGGTACTTGACGTTTGTGTCACCGGTGATGAACCAGAGCAGTTCATGGATGATCGAGCGGGTATGTAGTTTTTTCGTCGTAATCAGGGGGAAGCCTTCCTGAAGATTGAAACGCATCTGGTAGCCGAACACGCTCGTCGTCCCGGTCCCGGTCCGGTCTTCTTTGACGACACCGTGCTCGAGGATATGGGCACATAAATCGTGATATTGTTTCATTGGGAAATCCCCTTTCTCGTTTAAAAATTTACAAAAAGCCGCACTCATTATAACACAATATATTGATAAAATGATGGTCATTCAGTTGAGTTGTTCCTAAATATCGATTTATGCACTCGAATGTTTCACATGTTGAAGATGTGATAATAGTAGATTAAATCGTACGAAAAACCTTTATCGCGACATCTCATTGTCCCGTTCAGATTGATGAGGAGGTACATGATGAAAGCAGTGATTTGTACCGCATATGGACCACCGGACGTGTTGCAGCTTCAAGAAGTCGACAAGCCGGTGCCAAAATCGGATGAATTATTGATTCAAGTCCACGCCACAGCCGTCCATTCTGGGGACCGTCGGCTACGGTCGCTCGATGTACCGGTTGCCGGCAAGCTACCGATGCGGCTCGTCGTCGGTCTCAAAGCACCACGTCAACCGATTCTTGGTGTCGTCTTGGCAGGTGAGGTCGTCGAGACGGGCAATCGGGTCAAGCAGTTCAAAGTCGGTGACCGCGTCTATGCGCTGACCGGGATGCGGTTCGGCGGCTATGCCGAATATGCATGTGTCAAAGCGAGTAAATGTGTCGAACGCATGCCGACAAACGCTAGTTTTATCGAAGCGGCGAGCTTGCCGTTCGGCGGTACGACGGCTCTGCATTTTTTGCGCAAGGCGAAGATTGAACAAGCGAAGACCGTATTGATTTTCGGGGCTTCCGGGGCAGTCGGTTCGATGGCCGTTCAAATCGCAAAATATTACGGGGCTCATGTGACGGCAGTTTGTCGGGAACGGAACTTCGAACTCGTCAGAAGTCTCGGCGCGGACGTCGTGATTGACTACACCATAGACGGCTACGACGGGAAACTGAGCACATACGATGCCGTATTCGATGCGGCCGGAAAAATCGATAAACGGATGGCACGGAAGCATGTCGCCGAACACGGGAAATTCAGCTCTGTCGCCGGACAAGGACCTGCGAGTGAACGGAAAGAGGACCTGACTTTTTTGAACGAGCTGTACGAAACCGGACGAGTAAAGGCCGTCATCGATTCGGTTTATCCGCTCGAGGACATCGTCGCGGCGCATCGATACGTGGATGCCGGAGGAAAAGCTGGGAATGTGATCTTGACCGTGGCACAAGCAAATTGATTCAAGTTAAGCGACGTGCGTTTCGCAATCGTCCCTGTTTTCGCCACGTGTCTTATAGGGTATACTTGTGAAAGACAAATAAAGGGAGGGATTCGATGCAATTACAAGGTAAGAATGTCCTGCAAATCGTTAGCGACGACTTTGAAGACTTAGAATTATGGTATCCGGTCCATCGGTTACGCGAGGAAGGCGCAAACGTCATCCTGGCTGGCGAGAAGGCGGATCACGCCTATATCGGTAAGTATGGTGTTCCGGCCAAGTCGGACATCGCGTTCGACGACGTCGACATCTCATCGTACGACGCCATACTCGTCCCGGGCGGCTGGTCACCCGACTTGTTGCGCCGATTCGATTCGGTGAAAGGGTTCGTCCGCTATATGCATGACGAGAAGCGGCCAATCGGTCAAATCTGTCACGCTGGCTGGGTGTTGATTTCAGCGAAAATTCTTGATGGCGTCAATGTCACGAGCACACCGGGCATTAAAGATGATATGGAAAACGCGGGTGCGATTTGGCATGATGAGCCGGTCGTCGTCGATGGCCATATCGTCTCGAGCCGCCGTCCGCCTGACCTGCCTGACTATATGCGAGAATTCATCAAGGTCATGGCCAAGAACTGAAAATAGAATAAAGGGGTTAACGACAGTTGAAGCTTAAATCGAATCCAGTTCTCCGTAAATCAATGGAGACAACAGCTTATAGCGCCACGCCGATGACGAAAGCCGGTACGTGGTCGAAAGTGTTCACGTTACTCTTGCTCGTCACGGCAGCCGCCGGAACGACGTGGATGCTCGTGCCGACAATCGGGGAAGCGTTATTGTTCCCGCTTATGATTGGCTCGCTTATCCTCGGCTTGGTGTTGGCACTCGTCATCACGTTCAAACCGAGAACGGCTCCGGTCGTCGCGCCATTGTATGGCATCGTTGAAGGTGTATTCGTCGGGTTGATTTCCTACTTCTTCGAAGCAATGCTTCCGGGCATCGTCGGACGTGCCGTCTTGACGACGTTCATCGTCGCGTTCGCGATGTGGTTCGTCTACTCGACGGGTCTCGTCAAAGTGACGCAAAAGTTCCGCGCCGGTGTCACGGCCGCGATTTTTACGGTCATGTTGCTTTATCTCGTCCAAATCGGGATGAGTTTCTTCGGTTCAGGACTCCCGTTCATGACGGGCTCGTCACCGCTCGCCATCGGCGTTCAATTCGTCATCGTCATCATCGCCTCGCTCGCGCTCGTACTAGACTTCGACTATATCGCTCGTCAAGTCGAGAGTCGGGCCCCAAAAGAGCTCGAATGGGTCGCGGCGTTCGGATTGATTGTGACGCTCATCTGGCTCTACATTGAACTACTTGATTTACTCTATCGCCTCGCCATGCGCGACTGATCATCGGCCTTTGGGCCGGTGATTTTTTTAAAGAAAGGATGTGAAGCCCTGATCGAACCGATGAGGGCGCTAAAGCTATGAAAAAAGTGATTGTGATTGGATCAGGAATCGTCGGCATCTCGACAGCATACCATCTGGCCGGGAAGGCTGACGTCACCGTCATCGACCGAAAAGAGAAGGGCCGTGCGACCGACGCGGCGGCGGGCATCGTCTGCCCATGGATCGCCCAGCGCCGCAACAAGGCATGGTACGCGCTCGCCAAAGGCGGCGCTCACTATTATGCGACCGTCGTCGACGATTTGAAGCGAGAAGGCGAGACGGAGACCGGCTATAAACGCGTCGGAACGCTCGCCTTGCACGAAGACAAAAAATTGAACGAGATGCAAGAACGGACGGCGCTGCGCCGGGAAGAAGCCCCGGAAATCGGCGATTTGACCCGAATGACGGCGGAAGAGGCGAGAGCGCTGTTCCCACCGCTCTCGGACGAATATGACGCTCTTCTCGTCGAAGGAGGGGCAAGAGTTGATGGGGAGAAGTTAAGAGCGGCGCTCGAACGGGTCGCCGTGAAGCGTGGCGTGACCTTGATTGATGGTTCAGCCGTCCTCGTTGAAGAAAACGGTTATCATGTCGAGTGTGACGGGGTCCGCTATGAGGCGGATGAGATCGTGCTCGCTTGCGGGGCGTGGTTGCCCGAGTTGATGGAGCCGATCGGTTATACGGCACGTGTCGCCGGGGAAAAAGCGCAAATCGTGCACGTGCAGCTACCGGACACGGATGCGTCTGACTGGCCGGTCGTCATGCCGCCGCGGCGCCGTTATTTGCTCGGGTTCGAAGAAGGGCGAATCGTCATCGGCTCGACACACGAGCGGGACAAGGCGTTCGACGCACGGCCGACGGCGATCGGGATTCACGAAGTGCTCTCGAAAGGGCTGGAATCGGCCCCGGGACTCGCTGAAGCCGAACTGATTGAGACGCGGGTCGGCTTCCGTCCGGTCACACCGAACTCGATTCCGATTCTCGGCCGTGTGCCGGGAGCGGAGCAGTTGCTCGTCGCCAACGGTCTCGGATCGTCCGGCTTGACGGTCGGTCCGTTCATCGGAAAAGTGCTCGCCGACCTCGTTCTGACAGGAGGCTGTGAGCTCGACATGTCGCTCTATCCGATTGAAGATTTTATCTATCCGACATGAAACAAGCGACCATCCTCTCGGGTGGTCGCTTGTTCGTCGTCAACGGCTCATGATGCCGTTCAAAAAGAAATGGAAATAGTCCTCCATCAGCGTGCCCATGTCACCAGACGGGAAGGCCGGATCGGACAAAATCGCCTGTTGCATGAGTTGAACGTATCGCAAGTACGAATCGGTCGACAGTTCCGGGTCGATGGCCCCGTTCGTCTTCCCATATTCGATCAGTTGCCGGAACGCGGCGTAGCCTCGGCCTGCCAACTGTTGCCATGATGCATCCGCTTGAATCATCGAGGTGATCGTCTCATCGAACAATGCTGCCGTCTCGATCTTGCGTGACAAGATCTCAATCATCAATTGATCGAACGGGACGTTGTCCGCGATCTGTCCCTCGATCCATCCCATCTGTTCTTCGGTCATTTCGGTCAAGACGGCGACGATTACTTGTTCTTTGGAACCGAAATAATTATAAATTGATACCGGGGAGACCGAGGCGGCGCGCGCGAGCTCGCTCACCGTGAAACGTGACTGCTTCTCGGCCATCAGTCGAAAGGCAGCATCTAATATCGCCCGTCGTTTCGTCTCGGTTCGTTTTGTGAATCCATCCATAGGCATCCTCGCTTCTCATATAGTTTTGTAACCAATATACCATTTCCATTTCAAAAAATAACGTGATATACTTGTTTTGTAATCATATATATTTTATATTTCAAAACTAAGGAGTGAGGACAGTGATTCAAATTAAAGGACTCACGAAGCGTTTCGATCCGTACCATGGCATCTTCGACGTGTCGTTCACGGTCGAGCCTGGAACCGTGTTCGGATTTATCGGACCGAACGGGGCAGGAAAATCGACGACGATTCGTCACTTGATGGGATTGCTACATGCTGACGCTGGCACGGCCACCGTCATGGGGCACGACTGTTGGAACGAGAGCGAGACGGTGAAAGCGCTCGTCGGCTATTTACCAGGTGAGATTAATTATCCGCAAGACATGACCGGAGAAGAAGTCATTCGTCTCACCCGTAAATTGCATGTGACGAGTACGGAACGTGAACGGAAGTTACGGGAGGTGTTCGCCCTCGATTCGTCGCTTAAAGTACGGAAGATGTCGAAGGGGATGAAACAAAAGCTCGCCATCATCACTTGCTTCATGAAAGACGTGCCTGTTTATATCCTCGATGAACCGACGAGCGGACTCGATCCGCTCATGCAGGAACGGCTCGTCGATTGGGTGATTGCCGAGAAGAAAGCGGGCAAGGCAGTGTTAATGAGTTCGCACCACTTTCCTGAGATGGAGAAGACGTGCGACCGAGCCGCACTCATCCGTGATGGTCGAATGATTATCGAAGCAGAAATGACAGAGTTGAAACGGCATAGCCAAAAGACGTATCGCATCGAGCTGCAGGACGAATCGGCAGCAATGCGGTTGAGCGAAGAAGTCGGTTCGCGTGACGGTGTGGTCGTCACCGTCACTTTATCGACAGTGGAAGAGTTGAACGACTTGATTCATCGACTCGGCCGTCATGAGGTCCAGTCGTTGTCGAGCGGCACCGACGAACTCGAGCATCTGTTCATGCAATATTATGGGGAGGCGAAATAAATGGTACTCATCTCGGCACTGTTTAAACAAAACCGCAGTTGGATCCTTGGCTACTCGCTCGGGACGAGCCTCTACTTGTTCTTTCTGGCGGCGGTGTTCCCGTCGATTCAAGAGACGGGACTGATTGAAGGCAAATTGGATTCGTTGCCACCGGAGCTGCTCGAAGTGTTCAAAATCGACCCGAACTTGGCGATGGACAACGTCATCAATCTGCTTGCGGGCAATTACTATGGGCTCATCTTTTACGTATTGGCCATCCTATTCGCGCTCACATTCGCTTCGCGGCTCATGGCCAAACCCGTCGACTCGGGTGAGGTCATGCTCTATTTGGCCGCACCGATTTCACGTGGCGGTTACGTGACGGCCAGTATGGTGTTGCTTGTTCTCGCGAGCGGCATGCTTGTCGGGTTGAACGGGCTCAGTCTCATGCTTGCCAATGTCCTATTTGATTTACAGATCGACATCGGCTTACTGTGGACGCTTCAGTTGAACGCAGGACTGATTCTAGTCGTCCTCGGGGCGCTCGCCTATGTGCTCGCGAGCCTATTCGACGACAGCACACGGTCATATATGGTCACGGGTGGGATTTTCGCGCTCTTCTTGATGGCGAATGTGTTCTCGGGATTTAGTGACCAGCTCGACTGGTTGAATACGTTATCGATCTTCTCGTTGTTTGACGCCAACGCTCAAATCCAAGGGGAATCAGCGTTTCGTTCTTTCATCTGGTTGGGGGGACTTCTCATCGTCGCAATGCTGTTGTCTTATGGACGTTTTACCCGAAAAGATTTAACGATTTAGTTTTTCGAAATAGAATGACGGGTATGATACAATCAGCTCGAACAGTTTTGAAAGGGGAATGATTGTATGCAACTCGCAACGTTACGCAACGGTGTCAAAATTCCAATGATCGGCTTTGGGGTATGGCAAGTCGACAATGAGACGGAGGCGCCACAGGCCGTCGCCGAGGCACTCAAAGTCGGATATCGCCACATCGATACAGCAGCAGTCTATAAGAATGAAGAAGGCGTCGCTAAAGGGATTCAGACGTCAGGCGTCGCTCGCGACGACATCTTTTTGACATCGAAGATTTGGAACGAAGACATCCGCCAGCGCCGGACGAAAGAGGCGTTTGACGAGTCGCTCGCTCGACTCGAGACGGACTATTTAGATCTCTGTCTTCTCCACTGGCCAGTCGACGGGTTCGTCGAGGCATGGAAAGATTTGATCGACCTCTATGAGGCTGGTAAAATCAAGGCGATCGGAGTGTCGAACTTTAAAGAACATCATCTCGAAACGTTGAAAGAAGCGGGTCTCATGACGCCGCTCATCAATCAGATCGAGTTGCACCCGCAACTGCCGCAACCAGATCTCGTCGAGTATTGCCAAGACGAGGGAATTCAAGTCGAGGCCTGGAGCCCGCTCATGCAAGGGAAGTTCCTCGACATCCCGACTTTCGCTGAGATCGCGGAGAAACACGGCAAGACGCCGGCGCAAGTCGTGCTTCGCTGGCATTTGGACACGGGGAATGTCGCGCTTCCGAAATCCGTCACACCGCACCGCATTCAAGAGAACTTCGAAGTGTTCGACTTTGCGCTCGATGCGGACGACTTGGCGAAAATCGATGCCGTGGCGACACATGACCGCCTCGGTCCGGACCCGGATGAAATCGACTTCTAAACAATTGATGCTATTGTCCACGAACTCAGGTGGGTGATTCCGAATGCGGTGACACTGCCGCTTCTTCGAAACGACTCCGGTTTAGACCGGGGTCGTTTTATTATGTGTCCTGAGAGTTATTCAGGAGCTAGTCCAGATGTGTATGAGCGTTGGCACATGGGTATAGAAAACTATGCTATTGAACTACCTCCACCTACGCTTCGCTTGGAGGTGAAGGATTCCTGGTTGATCCGGTCTAACGACCGGAACCTGATCAGGCTAGCCCCGTCGTCCCGACGGTTGAAGAGGCCAGGATGCGCTCGGCCTCTCGTTTCAAGTTCAGTCCCGCGTTCACATCGCGGTCGTGGTGGGTCCCGCAACCCGGGCACGTCCATATGCGCAGACCGAGATGCTTCACGTCTTTGTGTCGATGGCCGCAACTCGAACAGAGCTGGCTCGAGGCGAACGTCTTGCCGACCTTGACGACGGTCTTGCCGTACCAGCCGGCCTTGTATTCGAGCATACGGAAGAACGCCGACCAGCTGACATCGGAGATGGATTTGCTGAGCGTGCGGTCCTGCTGCATGTGTTTCACCTGCAGGGTCTCGATGCCGATGACGTCGTGGTTTTTGACGATCTCGGTCGACACCTTGTGCAGGAAGTCGGTGCGCTTGTTGGCGATCTTCTCATGGATGCGGGCGACCTTGCGTTTCTGTTTCTGATAGTTCTTCGCCTCGGACAGCTTGATGTTCCGGTTCAGGGCGATGAGCTGACGACGGGAGAGCTTGCGTTGCTCGCGCGCCATTCTCTTCTCGAGCGAACGGAAGTAGCGGTCGTTTTGGTACACCGTGCCGTCGGACAGGACGGCGAAATGCTTCAGGCCGACGTCGACGCCGACCGAGGAGCCGGTCTTCGGCAGTTCGTCGATCTCCTGCTCGACGAGGAGGGAGACGAAGTGTTTGCCCGAGGCGTTCCGGCGGATCGTGGCGTTCAAGATGCGACCCTCGACCCGTCTCGAGTTGGCGAACCGGACCCACTTCAGCTTCGGCAGCTTGAGCCGATTCCCGACGATCGACACCTCAGGAAGTTGAGACTTGCCTTGGATATTCGTCTTGTAGGATTGGACGGGGTTCCGCTTCGACTTGAACCGTGGCCGTTCGTTCTGCTTCTTGAAGAAGCGGTCATACGCCTCGGCCAGATGTTTGACGCTCGCCTGGACAGATGTGCTATCGACCTCACTCAGCCAGTCGAACTCTTGTTTCAAAAAAGGGATTTCTTTTGAACAGGAACCGTAGGACAAGCCTTTTCCTGTCGCCTTATAGGTCTCTTCCCACTTCGCCAAGAAGTGGTTGAAGACGAAGCGTGAACAGCCGATCGTCTTGGCGATTAGGATCTCCTGCTCCGTTGTCGGATAGATCCGGAATTTATACGCTTTATGCTTCATCATGATGTTCACCTCCTTTAGGTATTTATACCCAAAAGAGAGGTTGGCGATTCATCTCCCACTTTCACTGGGGCTTCGCTCTTAATGTGTAGATTTGGGAGTATTCTCGCCGAATTTCGATAAAGGAGGTGTCAGGTCTTCTTCGGAGGATCCTACTTATGGACTTATCAAAATGGCCTTTAATCAACTGGCTGGCGTTTTTAGCGACAGTCGTCATCAACTACTTCGCGAGCGGTGAAAATGCGGCCGTGTCGGACCGAATCGATATTTACTTCAAACCGGCCGGCTACGCGTTCTCGATTTGGGGCGTGATTTATATCGCGCTCGCCGTCTGGCTCGTCTTGCAACTGAAGAAAGGGTCGGTTGCGAACCGGCAGGCGAATCGGATGAAAGCGGGCTTTCTCGTCTCGTGTATCTTGAACGGCCTCTGGTTGCTCACGTTCACGAACGAGTGGTTCATCGCTTCGCTCGTCGTCATGGTCGCATTTCTCGCGACGCTCGCCTGGCTCTATTACATCGCCTTCCGGACGTCGACAAGTTGGCTCGACCGGTTCCCGTTCTCGATTTATATCGGCTGGGTGTCCGTCGCGACGATCGTCAACGTGTTCGTCGTCATGAACCGAGAAAATGTCACCACGTTGCTCGGGCTCGACGAACTGGCTTGGACGTCGCTCATGCTCATGGTCGGTGTTGTCCTCGCACTCGTCTTCATGTGGTGGCATCGTGACTTCATCTATCCGCTCGTCTTCGTCTGGGCCTACGTCGCCATCTTTGCACGAATCGAGGAAGCGACGCTTTATGTCGTCCTCGTCAGTGCCTTGATTTTGCTCACCCTCGGCTATGTCGGCTTGATCATTTGGAAAAAGCCACGGGCATTCTTGCATCACTCACGAAAAACGGTTGAATAAGGTCGAAAGCAGAAGCGGTAGCTCAATAGACTACCGCTTTTTTTGCTAGATTATTTGAGTTCTTATGAACCTATATATCAATATATTTTATGGATAATTATTCTTTATGCATTATAACATGTTTTCAAAAATTGCTTGATAACGCTGATGAATCCGCTTACATCGATATGGTGGTGGACGTGAATTATGCAGAATGGTATACAAGACCCTTGATTTATCAGAATATTTAGAACAAAATAAAATTTACGAAACAAGATCGAGAGAGAGGGGTTGATTCGATGAAGCGAACAGGCTTGTACGATTCACGATTCGAAAAAGACGCATGTGGCATTGGGCTATATGTCAACCTAAACGGAGAGAAGAAACACGACATTGTCAGTAAATCATTATCGATGCTCTGTAAGCTGGAACACCGGGGCGGGCAAGGCGTCATCGATGCCGGAGACGGAGCGGGGATCATGACCGAGCTACCGCACGAACTGTTCCTCGAGACGATGAATTTGCCGACACCAGGTCGCTACGCGGTCGGGATGGTCTTTTTCCAACCTGACGAATCACGGCTGCAAGAAAAGCAACGGCAGATGGAAGCGATTGCCGATGAGTTTGACTATGCGACCATCGCCTGGCGTGAGGTCCCGGTCGATAGTTTGGCCATTGGGGAACACGCCAGGGTGACACAGCCGACGATTTATCAATGGTTCGTTTCTTGCCCATTCGCAGACTACGACTCGAACGAGCGGACACTCTACCAACTCAGACGGACGATTGAGAAGACCGAGGACTTGAATCTATACATGCCGAGTTTATCGACGAAGACGATCGTCTATAAAGGGATGCTGACGCCTGAGCAGATTGAGCGGTTTTATCTCGATTTGCAGGCGCCGGCCTATAAGAGCACGTTCGGTATCGTCCATTCTCGCTTCTCGACGAACACGTTCCCATCATGGGAGCGGGCCCATCCGAACCGCATGATTGTGCACAACGGAGAAATTAACACACTCCGCGGCAATATCGATGCGATGCGAGCGCGCGAAGGCGTGACATCGACCGATTTGTTCGAGGACGTGAATCAACTGTTCCCAGTCCTTCAAGAGACGGGCAGCGATTCGTCGATGCTCGATAACGCCTTCGAGTTCTTCACACGGACCGGACGTTCCATCGCTCATACGGCGATGATGCTCATCCCTGAGCCGTTCGCGGAAGTGAAAATAGACCCGTTTAAAAAAGACTTCTACCAATATCATTCGTCCATCATGGAGCCTTGGGATGGACCGACGGGCGTCGTCTTCACGGACGGACGTCAAATCGGGGCCATCTTGGATCGGAACGGACTGCGCCCGATGCGTTACATCGAGACGCTGGATGGCGAACTCATCTTGTCGTCTGAGAGCGGCGTCATTCCCGTACAAGCCGAGAACGTGAAGTCGAAACAGCGACTTCGTCCAGGCCAGCTCCTATTGATCGACTTAGAGTCGAAACGCCTCATCCCTGACGCGGAAATCAAACAGACGATCGCGCGAGCCGAGCCGTACGGTAAATGGTTGAAGCAGATGACTAAGCTTGAAGAGTCTCCGGTCGAAGAGCCGTTCGTCGCCGAACTGCACCGGAAACAGCGGGCGTTCGGTTACACGAAAGAAGATATCGAACAATATCTCGTCCCACTCATCCTTGAGAAGAAAGACCCGATTGGTTCGATGGGTCATGACCAACCGGTCGCGGTCTTGTCTGAACGGCCACGCTCATTGTTCCATTACTTCAAACAGCACTTCGCCCAAGTCACGAACCCGCCAATCGATGCATTGCGTGAGAAGATCGTCACGGCCACGTTCACGTGGCTCGGACCACTCGCGAACCCGGTCCACACCGGCCGTGGTCATGCGCGTCGCGTCTGGCTCAAACATCCGTTCCTTGATGCGGCCGCGGTCGAACAAGTGAACGAGACGCTTCGCGTCGAACGGGTCGAGACGACATACGAACACGACCTCGAGGCTGCCCTTGAGACGTTGTTCGAACGTGTCGAAGGGCTCGTCCGCGATGGGGCTGAAGTCATCATCTTGTCAGACCGAAGCATGAACGAAAACCTGCTGGCGATGCCGTCGCTCCTCGTCTTGAGCGCCGTCCACCAACATTTGATTCGCGTCAATCTTCGCGCGTCGTGCAGTCTCGTCGCTGAGAGTGGCGAAGTGCGTGAAGTGCACCAAGCGGCCGCCTTGATTGGATACGGCGCTGACGCCGTCTATCCGTATCTCGCCTATGCGACGATTGCCGAGGCGGTCGAGGACGGTCAACTGCCATACTCGTTCACAGAAGCCGTTCGCCGCTATCAGACGGCATCGGTCGATGGCATCGTCAAGATCATGTCGAAGATGGGAATCTCGACCGTGCAAAGTTATCGCGGGGCACAAATCTTTGAGGCGGTCGGCATTGACCGTGCCTTGATCGAACGCCATTTCCGTGGAACGACGTCACAATTGTCCGGTGTCGGTTTCATCGAACTCGAGGAAGAGTCGCGCCGTCAGCACGAATCCGCCTACAAACGCGAGCGACCGCTCGAGGCCGGAGCCGACTTCCAGTGGCGCGCTGACGGGGAAGAGCACGCCTTTAACCCGAAGACGATTCATTTGCTCCAGCGGGCCTGCCGCGAGAACGAGCGCCGGTATTATGACGCTTACGTCAAACTCCACGAGTCGTCAGGCCAATTCTTACGTCAATTGTTCGCGTTCAAACAACAAGATGCGATTTCGATTGATGAAGTCGAGTCGGTCACTTCGATCGTCAGCCGCTTCAAGACGGGAGCAATGTCGTTCGGATCCCTTTCGAAAGAGGCGCACGAGACGCTCGCCATCGCCATGAACCAAATCGGCGGCAAGAGCAACTCCGGGGAAGGCGGGGAGGACCGGAATCGGTTCACGCCTGATGAGGACGGAAGCGAACGCGTCAGTCGCATCAAGCAAGTCGCGAGTGGACGTTTCGGCGTGACGGCCGAATACTTGTATCACGCCGATGAGATTCAAATCAAGATGGCTCAAGGTGCGAAGCCGGGTGAGGGCGGACAATTGCCTGGGAACAAAGTATACCCATGGGTCGCCGAAGTGCGCGGCTCTGTCCCAGGCGTTGGACTCATCTCGCCACCACCGCACCACGACATCTATTCGATTGAAGATTTGGCGCAACTCATCTTCGACTTGAAGCACGTCAACCCGAACGCGAAAATCAGTGTCAAACTCGTCTCGAAGTCAGGCGTCGGGACGATTGCGGCCGGTGTCGCCAAGGCGAACGCCGACACGATCGTCATCAGTGGCTATGACGGAGGGACCGGGGCGTCACCTCGGACATCAATCAAGCATACAGGACTCCCGTGGGAGCTCGGTCTGCTCGAGACACACCAGACGCTCGCGTTGAATGGACTCCGAGGCCGCGTCACGCTCGAGACCGACGGTAAGCTCATGACTGGACGTGATATCGTCCTCGCCGCCATCTTCGGCGCCGAAGAATACGCGTTCGCGACGGCGCCGCTCGTCGTCCTTGGCTGTATCATGATGCGGGCGTGTCACCTCGACACGTGTCCGGTCGGTGTCGCCACACAAGACCCGGCTTTACGCGCGAAGTTCATGGGCAAACCCGAACACGTCGTCAACTTGATGACGTTCCTCGCCGAAGACGTGCGGGAGATTTTAGCCTCGCTCGGCGCGAAATCGCTCCGTGACGTCATTGGCCGGACCGACTTGTTAGAGGAAAGCGTCTGGAAACAAGAACATCCGAAAGCGAGAACACTTGATTTGGCACCGATGCTATCGATTCCGACGGCGTTGCCGGAAAAAGAGGAACTGCCGCATCCGGCCTATCAGTCGTATGACCATCGCAAACTGATCCCAGCCGTCTCACGTTCCATCAAGTCGCTCCAACCGACGTTCTTCGTCGGCCGCGTCCGCAACACGGACCGAGCCGTCGGGACGATGCTCGGGCATGAAGTGACGAAAGTGCATGGCAACGTCGGACTCGCCGAGGACACGATTTCACTTCGCCTCAGCGGATCGGCCGGCCAAAGTTTAGGGGCGTTTTTGCCGAACGGGATCACCATCTCGGTCATCGGCGACGCCAACGACTATGTCGGGAAAGGCTTGAGCGGTGGAAAGCTCGCCGTCATCGCTGAGAAACATGCCCCGTTCGAAGAGAGTGAACAAGTCATTGCCGGTAACGTCTGCCTGTATGGCGCGACGTCGGGGATGGCATTCTTCAACGGTCATGTCGGCGAACGATTTGCCGTCCGTAACTCGGGTGCCGTCGCCGTGACCGAAGGGGTCGGCGACCATGGCTGCGAGTATATGACCGGTGGGACGGTCGTCGTGCTCGGGTCGGTCGGTCGTAACTTTGGGGCCGGGATGTCGGGCGGGGTCGCCTATCTGTACGGGGACCAAGCGTACGAACAGCTCGTCAACGAAGAGCTCGTCTCGATTGACCGCGAGTTGACCGACGAGGATGCCGAACAGATTTACGCGCTGCTCGAGATGCACCAGTTCCATACGGACAGTGTCAAAGCGAGAGCCGTGCTCGAGTCGTTCGAGCAAGAACGAAAACGCTTCGTCAAAATCGTACCGCGTGATTATGCGAACGTGCTTGACGTCATGCGTCATATCGAGGCGACGCGTCCGGAATTGAGTGACGCCGACCGTGCCCTCGAACTATTCCGTGTCGTGACTGAAGGAGGGGGAGTATGAGACATAAATTTATTGATATCCCGCGGGAGACATTACCTGAGCGTTCCGTCCTCGAACGGATCCATGATTACAGTGAATACGCGTCTCGGATGGAAGACGAACCAATCGTCAAACAAGCCGAGCGCTGCATGGATTGCGGCACCCCGTTCTGTCACGTCGGGGACATGATTGGCCAAGAGACGATTGGCTGTCCGATTCACAACTTGATTCCGGAGTGGAACAAGCTTGTCTCGGACCAAGATTGGTATCGTGCTTACGAACGATTGATGGAGACGAACAACTTCCCGGAGTTTACGGGGCGTGTCTGCCCGGCCCCGTGTGAAGGATCGTGTACGCTCGGCATCAGTGAGGACCCGGTCGCGATCAAATCGATCGAACGGACGATCATCGACCGCGCGTTCGAGGAAGGCTGGGTCAAGCCACGACATGTCAAGAAACGGACCGGACACCGTGTCGCCATCATCGGCAGCGGGCCGGCCGGACTCGCGGCGGCCGATCAGTTGAACCAGCTCGGCCATGCGGTCACGATTTATGAGAAGGCGGATGAGGCGGGCGGTCTGTTGTTCTATGGCATTCCGAACATGAAGCTCGAGAAAGACGTCGTCCGGCGTCGTGTACGTCTGCTTGAGGCGGAAGGGATCCGCTTCAAGACCGGCGTCAACGTCGGGACCGACGTGACGATCGAGTCACTCCGTCACACGTACGATGCTGTCATTCTCGCGACGGGCGCACAGAAACAACGGACGCTCGGCATCGATGGGGATGATGCCAACGGCGTCGAGCCGGCGATGGATTATTTGACGGAATCGACGCGTATGCTCGGCGGGAAATCGCTCGACGCTCGATACGATGCGGAGGGGAAAGACGTCATCGTCATCGGTGGTGGGGACACGGGCGCGGACTGTGTGGCGACGGCAATCCGTCAAGGCGCCAAGTCAGTGACACAGTTTGGGAAACACCCGGAGAAAGGTATGTTCCGGGCACCGGAGAAGCCATGGCCGCTCCAACCGGACACGTTATCGACTGATTACGCTTATGCGGAAGCGATTGAACACTTCGACCGTGACCCGCGCACGTATTTGATTCGCTCGAACCGAGTCATCAAAGAGGGGGACCGGGTCGTCGGCATTGAGACGGAACGGATGGAGAAAATCGTAAAACCTGATGGACAGGCGATGTTCTTCGTCGTCGACGGTTCAGTAGAGACGTATCCAGCCGATCTCGTGCTTGTCGCCATCGGGTTCGAACGACCGGAGCGAGAGCTCCGGAAAGTCGGCATCGAGGCGAACCATGACTATACGTCGAACGTCGAGGGTGTGTTTGTTGCAGGGGATGCGAGACGGGGACAAAGTTTGATTGTTTGGGCAATCCGAGAAGGTCGCGAGGTCGCGGATACCGTCGACGGATACTTGAACACTTGTCAACAACAGCTAAAAACTTCATCATAAAAAGGAGCGACGAATTCGTCGCTCCTTTTTACATGGACATTTAGGAGGAGTCAGAAATGATTATCGAAATCCTCATGTACACCGGGATTTGGTTTTTACTCGTGCTCGTCTTGCTCGGTACGATTTACGCTCGGCGCAATCGGAAGTGATTACAACACCATGGCGGCGATCAAGCCGAAGATGATGAGCGGAATATTGTAGTGGAGGAACGTCGGCCACACCGTCTCACGCAAGTGGTCGTGTTGACCGTCGGCGTTCAAGCCGCTCGTCGGTCCGAGTGTCGAGTCACTTGCCGGGCTACCAGCATCACCGAGTGCACCGGCCGTCCCGATGATGGCGATTGTCGCCTCGACCGAGAAACCGTATTGGATGCAAAGCGGGACGAAGATGGCCGCGATGATTGGAATCGTCGAGAAACTCGAACCGATTCCTAACGTGATCACGAGTCCGACGAGGAGCATGACGAGCGCGGCGACAAATTGTGAGTCGCCCATGATGCCGCTTGCGCCACTGACGAGCGGATCGATGGCACCGGTCGCGCGGATGACGGCGGCAAAACCGCTCGCTGCAATCATGACGAAGCCGATGAAAGCCATCATGCGCATCCCGCTCGTGAAGATGTCGTCTGCCTCTGACCAAGGGATGAGGCGAAGCAGCGTCAACAGGATGAGTCCTGAGACGGCCGATGCGATCATCGATTCGGTCTGAAGTTGAACGACGAGCACGACGAGGACGACGGCAGCTGTGAGCCAGATTTTGAGCGGGCTCAACGTCCGAATCTCGTAATCAGTAGGCCCGAGTTGAATCGTATCGTACGTCCGCGGCTTCCGGTAGTGGAAGAAGGCGGTGACGAGACCGACGAGCATCCCGAGGGCTGGGATGGCCATGATGCTGACAATATTGACATCACCGACGGCCATGCCGTTCGTTTCCACGTTCGGCAGCAAAATCTCATTCAAGTAAATGCCGCCGAATCCGACCGGAAGTAACATATACGGCGTGACGAGACCGAACGTGAGAATCGTCGCCACGAGCCGGCGGTCGAGCTCCAACTCGTTAAAGAGCACGAGGAGCGGCGGGATGACAATCGGGATGAACGCGATGTGAATCGGTAAAGCGTTCTGCGAACTGATTGCTAGTAATAAGAGGAACGATAGCAACAACGCCTTGACGCGCGCCACGCTCTTACCGGTGACGTCGCGGCCAGACATGCTAATCAACTTCTCAGCGAGGACATCTGGGAGCCCTGTTTTTGACAAACCGACGGCGAACGCACCGAGTAGCGCATAACTGAGGGCGATGGTAGCCCCTCCGCCAAGACCGTCACTGAAGGCGGTCAACGTGTCGTTGAACCCGAGACCTCCGACGAGACCGCCGACGATTGCGGCGAGGATGAGCGACAAGACGATGTGAACTCGACTGATCGCGAGAGCGAATAATACGATAACAGCTAATAAGACAGCATTCATCAATTCCAACACCTTTCTTTCAAACTCTTTCTCTTGTTATCACTTTAATATGATAAAGACTTTTGAAATTTAACATACGTTTTTCGGGTTGTCAAATCGATTGTTCAAAAAAAGCGATAACTCCGAAAAGTTATCGCTCGTTCATGATCATTCAACGTTATGGTACACCTGGCGCACGTCTTCGAGATCTTCGAGGACGTCGAGCAGTTTTTCGAACTGTTCTTTCGACTCGTCGTCGAGGGCGATCTCGTTTTGTGGCAACATCGTCAACTCGGCGACTTCAAACGTCTCGATGCCTGCAGCTTTGAAGGCAGTCTGGACGGCATGGAACGCTTCTGGTTCCGCATAGACGATAATCGTCTCATCTTCTTCGATGACATCGCGAACGTCAAGATCGTGCTCCATCATGAGTTCGAGTACGTCGTCAGCAGACATGCCGCTGACACCGATGACGGCCGTCGCGTCAAACATGTAAGCGACCGATCCGCTGACACCCATGTTGCCGCCGTTTTTGCCGAAAGCGGCGCGGACTTCAGACGCCGTCCGGTTGACGTTGTTCGTGAGCGTGTCGACGATGAGCATCGAGCCGTTCGGTCCGAACCCTTCATAGCGGAGTTCATCGAAGTTCTCTTCGTCGCCGCCTTTCGCCTTGTCGATGGCGCGGTCGATGATGGCGCGTGGGACGTTGTACGTCTTCGCCCGTTCAACGACGAATTTGAGCGCTTGATTTGATTCTGGATCTGGTTCCCCTTGGCGGGCGGCTACGTAGATTTCACGGCCGAACTTCGCATAAATGCGACTCGTATTGGCGTCTTTTGACGCCTTTTTCTCTTTAATGTTGTTCCATTTACGACCCATTACATGTCATCTCTCTTTCCATTGTTCGATTGATTCATCCTCGATTATATAAGAAGACGTGGATGTTGACGAGTAAAAATCATCCCTCGCTCTTATCCATCTTCTCGACGATCTCCGTCAACGTCTTCAGGCTGTCAATCAATCGATCCGTCTCTTCCTCGTCTAAAAAAGCGAGGCGGTCCTCGAACAAGCGTCGAAACGAGTCGCGACGCTCGCGAAGAACGAGCTCACCTTTGTCGGTCAATTGGTTCCAGATGACACGGCGGTCACGCTCGTCCGGCACGCGGGTGATGTAGCCCTCATCGACGAGCTTCGTGATGAGCGGCGTCACGTTTGGCGGGGCGATCGATAGCGTCTCGCTGATGTGTCCGTTCGTCACGGCACCTTCATCCTCAATCAACATGAGGAGATGAAAGTGGGAAAAGTTCAAGTTTGGGATTTGCGGGAGGTCGGAACGGCGTAACAACTTCCTGCGGATTAATGGGATCAGTTTTACGAACTGATCGGCTGCGTCTTGTCTCGGCATAGTCATGTCACTTCCTAATTAGGTTCTTTCTTCATTATACACGACCGAGGGCGGGGTGGACGACCAATCCTTGTTGCGTGACAAATTGCACAGCACATCAGACAAACAGGCGTCACAATATATGTAAGCGTTTACATTTGTTAGACTTCATCTTTTCATGAAAACGCATACGATTTTACTGAGCGTCCTATCAAAAAGCAAGACCTATCCTCATTCTTCAAAAAAATATTGTGAAAGAGTTCACATTGTTGTCACGCACAAATTGTTGGAAACGTTGTATTCTATGAATGTGAAGGAAAGCACAAACTCTTATCAAACCACTGATCGCCCCGTGCTCTCCATCAAGTCAGCAGTATAAGCTCTCATTCATGAGGAGGAACCCAACATGGCAGTTAAAGAGAAAGCAGTAGTGGAAACATCAGCAGAACAGATGGTCGACACGCTCGTCACACGAGCACATACAGCGCTCGACACGTTAATGACGTTTGATCAAGAGAAAATCGATGCGATCGTTCAGGCGATGGCGCTAGCCGGTCTCGAACAACACGTCGCACTCGCGAAACATGCATATGAAGAAACTGGTCGCGGTGTGTTTGAAGATAAGATGATCAAAAACATCTTTGCGACAGAATATATTTATAACTCACTCCGTGGTGAGAAGACGGTCGGCGTCATCGAAGACGATGAGCAAAACGGCATCACGTACATCGCGGAACCAGTCGGTGTCGTCGCCGGGGTCACACCGGTCACGAACCCGACATCAACGACGATGTTCAAAGCAATCATCGGCATCAAAACACGTAACCCGATCATCTTCGGCTTCCACCCGTCGGCACAACAGTGTTCAAGTGAAGCGGCCCGCATCCTTCGTGACGCAGCCATCGAAGCCGGCGCACCGGAACATTTGATTCAATGGGTTGAAAAACCGTCACTCGACGCGACGAAAGCGCTTATGAACCACCCAGGAGTCGCCATGGTCCTCGCAACAGGCGGTGCGGCGATGGTCAAATCAGCCTATTCAACTGGTAAACCGGCCCTCGGTGTCGGTCCTGGTAACGTTCCAGCCTACATCGACAAGACAGCAAAAGTAAAACGTGCCATCTCGGACGTCATCTTGTCGAAAACGTTCGATAACGGGATGATCTGTGCATCTGAACAAGCGATCATCGTCGACCAAGAAGTTTACGAAGAAGTGAAAGCCGAAATGACGGCGCTCGGTTGCTACTTCTGCTCACCAGAAGAGAAAGCAAAACTCGAGACACTCGTCATTAAAACAGACTCTTGTGCGGTAAACCCTGAAATCGTCGGGAAGCCTGCAGCCTGGATCGCCGAGAAAGCTGGACTTAGCGTTCCGGCCGACACGAAAATCTTGATTGCCGAACTCGAGACGGTCGGCGCGACAGAATTGCTCTCACACGAGAAACTTAGCCCAGTACTAGGAGCCTATAAAGTCCAATCGCGTGAAGAAGGTTTCGCCATCGCTGAGAAGATGCTCGAAATCGGTGGTCTCGGTCATACGGCAGCCATCCACTCGACAGACGACGACGCCATCCTCGCATTCGGACTCCGGATGAAAGCTTGCCGCATCATCGTCAACTCGCCAACGGCACACGGCGGGATCGGTGACCTCTATAACGAAATGACACCATCACTCACACTCGGTTGTGGGTCGTACGGTAAAAACTCCGTCTCTGAGAACGTGACGGCGAAACATCTACTCAACGTGAAAAAGGTGGCGAGACGTCGCGTGAATATGCAATGGTTTAAAGTCCCTGAAAAGATTTACTTTGAGAAAAACTCGGTCCAATACCTTCAATCGCTCACATCGAAAAAACGGGCGATGATCGTTACAGATGAAATGATGGTCAAACTCGGATTTGCCGATAAAGTCGTCAAAAACTTGCCGGCTGGTGTCGAGTACCGCATCTTCGACCAAGTCGAGCCAGACCCATCGGTCGAGACGGTCATGCGTGGTGCCGAAGCGATGCGTCACTTCCAACCAGACATGATTATCGCACTCGGTGGTGGATCACCGATGGATGCCGCGAAAGGCATGTGGCTCTTCTACGAACGCCCAGAAGAGAAGTTCTCGAACCTTCGCCAAAAATTCATGGATATCCGCAAGCGGACGTACAAGTTCCCGACACTCGGCAACAAGTCGATGTTCGTCGCCATCCCGACAACATCAGGTACGGGTTCTGAAGTGACACCGTTCACGGTCATCACGGATAAGAAACGCAACGTCAAATACCCGATCGCTGACTATGCGATCACACCGGACGTCGCCATCGTCGACCCTGAGTTCGTCATGACGGTCCCAGCTTCAATCACGGCTGATACAGGTATGGACGTGTTGACACACGCCATCGAAGCGTACGTTTCGGTCATGGCAAACGACTATACGGATGGACTCGCGCTTCGTTCGATGAAGATGATCTTCGATTACCTCCCGAAAGCGTATGAGAACGGAAGTGACGCCGAAGCGCGTCAGAAAGTCCACAACGCATCGACAATGGCTGGTATGGCGTTCGCGAACGCGTTCCTCGGTATCAACCACTCGATCGCACACAAAATCGGTGGCGAGTTCCATGTCCCGCACGGACGGACGAACGCGATCCTTATGCCGCACGTCATCCGCTATAACGCGACACGCCCATCGAAACTCGCGGCGTTCCCGAAATATGAGTCATTCATCGCCGACGAGCGTTACGCTGAAATCGCGCGCTACCTCGGACTTCCAGCCAGCACGACGGAAGAAGGCGTCGAGTCGCTCATCCAAGCGATCATCGAGCTCGGTCAGCGCTTGAACATCAAACTCTCGTTCAAAGCCCAAGGCATCAAGAAAGCGGACCTCGACGCGAAAATCGACAAGATGGCAGTCGACGCGTTCGAAGACCAATGTACGACGGCTAACCCGAAAATGCCGCTCGTCGAAGAATTGAAAGAAATCATGTACGCTGCTTACGAAGGCGTATAAGTCTTACAATATCTAAACGGTTTCCCTCCTAAGAGGGAGGCCGTTTTTTCTTGAAAAATAAATATACAATTGTCAGATCACTTAATATAATAGGATAATACAACCATTTATTGGTGAGTTTTTTTATGGAGATACGTAGATGACCATTATGTACAGCCTACTGTCGGCACTATTTACTATTTTTCTTTATTTCAATCCGGCCTCGGCAACAAGTCCTTATGAGACGGCTGAATATTTTGCTTCATACGATCGGGTCGCAGAAAGCCATGAAAATGTCGAACTGTTCGAGTCGTTAGGTATCGGTGTTTCTGACGAGACTTCAGTCGATATGAAACGTGAGATTCATTACGCTCCGCTCAACACGAATTGGCCGACTATAACGATTGATGATGAATTTTACGATGGGTACGCGACAATTCCATTTGAAGAGACAATTGAAGGGGAACTGCTTCATTTGGAATGGGATGCCCCGATACCTGATGTGGCTGGAAGAGTCATCGTCCTACCGACGACCGACGTATCTTATGAAGCAATGGAAGATGCGTATGAAATCGATTATTACGGAGAAGTCCTTAATGACGAGGCAGCGAATCGCTATCTTACAAAATTAGCCGAAGCGAATGCGGCAGGTTATCTCATTACGCCACACCCGGATGCTCCGGAAGAATATGGATTCGCTTACGTTTCAGCTGCACTTCGCTTGAATGGGGCCGGGGTCGACCGAATAACAGCCGAGTCTTTCCAAGACGGTCAAACGGTTGCGATTGAGCCGTTCACAGACGAAATTCCTTACGTAGAGTTTACGCAACCTGGCACGACTGACAAAGAAGTGATTGTCATGGCCCGACTTGAGGGAAGCTGGTATGGCGATCACGCTCTCACTGGGTTAGGTGGTGCATCCGTGCTCTACCATACGCTTCAAGCGATGGATGACGTAGAGACGGATGCAACGGTCCGCTACGTTTTCTTGAATGGAACTGGGGATGGATACGAATCAAGTACGCACTATTTGCAGATGCTTCAAGATCGAGGTACGACGCCGCGTGTCATCATGTTACTTGATATACTTGGTACAGGGGAGACGAATCGATTCTTCAAAACAAGTGGGATGACGACATATCCGTTTATGGAGGGGATTGGTTTTGGCCCTGTCGAAGTGAAGAGTCTAGGCGTATCAATCTTAGATGAGTACAAGCAAGCCGGGTTCCCAGTCATCTCCGTCAATGATTCTGTCACAGCCCATAACGACGTTTATACAGATAAAGACACAATCAGTCGTCTTTCTGACGAGGCGATGCGTGATCACGTTAAATGGCTCAGCGAGTGGTTAACTCTCCAATAAGAAGTAAGACCGTCACATATGGGGCGGTCTATTCTTTTACTCGAAACGGATCCATTACTTCGGTATGATGAAAGGGGAGGCGATACGATGGAACGACAACTGAATGTGACAACGAATTATGGACAACTGGCCGGTACGTGGATGACCCACGGCGAGCCCCGAAAGACGATCGTCCTGCTCAGCGGGAGCGGGCCGAGCGACCGGGACGGCAATTTGGGACCATCCCAATTCGGCACATATAAAAAGCTGGCCGAGGCGCTCTTTGAGATGGGTGTCAACGTCTACCGCTATGACAAACAAGGCATCGGTGCATCGGACGGTGATTTCAATAAAGTCGGGCTGCACGATTTGGTGACAGATGCGATCACCGTCGTCAACGCCATCAAACAGGAGCCGGACGCAGGGGATATGTATGTGCTCGGTCACAGCGAAGGGGCCGTCATCGCCCCGGCTGTTCAGCTCGAGACGAATGCGGCCGGGCTGATCCTTCTCGCCGGATTCAACGATTCCTCGAAGAAGATGTTCTTGCTGCAAGCCGACGCACTCGCAACTGAAGTCGGTTCGGTGAAAGGACTCAAGGGCGTGTTCTATCGATTGACCGGCGTCCCGAAGAAGATTCGCCAGCGCCAAGACGATTTACTCGAACGGTCGCTGCGGACGAACGTCGCCGCCTTCAAGTACCGCGGCCAAGTCGTGAACGCCAAATGGATTCGCGAGCATGCCTCGTACGACGTCCGCGAACGGCTCGAACATGTGCGTGTTCCCGTGCTCGCTCTCACCGGTGATCGCGACGTCCAAGTCCCGCCGGAACATGTCCACTCGATTCGGACCAAAGGGGACGTCGACAGCCACATCATCCACGACATGAACCACTTGCTCGTTGAACGGACGAGTCCGCACGCGTTGCTCACGTTGCATAAGGAATATCGGGACGCCATTGAGGCGCCGCTACACCCCGAACTCATCCGCCGATTGAACGATTGGTTGATGAAACGATAACGAACTGTCAAAAACGGTCACTAAGTGACCGTTTTTTATGTTATAATTGTGACGACGTAAAAAAAGATGAATGTTTTTGAATGTTTATGATTGTTTTTTAAATGAAAACGCTTTATATTAGAGCTACGGAGGGAATACGATGTTAACGAAACAACGACATCAACTGATTTTGCAACGTCTGTCGGAGCAAAAGATCGTCAAATTGAAAGAATTGGTCGAGTTGACGGCATCGTCGGAGTCGACGATTCGCCGGGATTTGACCGACCTTGAAGCCGAAGGTTATCTCGAACGGGTTCATGGCGGTGCAACGCTCGTGGCCCGCTACGAAGAAGAGCCGACGTTCGAGGAGAAACGAGATCAACACGTCGATGAAAAAGTCGCGATCGCACGGAAGGCCGCGACATTCATCGAAGACGGGATGTCCGTCTATCTCGATGCCGGGACGACGACGCAAGCGATGGTTCCTTTCTTAAACGGAAAAGACGTCATCGTCGTGACAAACAGTTTACCGATCGCCAACGACTTGTTCGACCTCGATATTAAAACGTTCGTGATCGGCGGCGAGTTGAAACGTTCGACACAAGCGCTCGTCGGTTATAATGCTCGCGAGAGCATGATGAACTATCGAGTCGACCTCGCATTTCTCGGAATTAACGGCGTAGACTTAGAAGCCGGGTACACGACCCCGGACCCGGAAGAGGCACTCGTCAAAAAGACAGCGATCGACTTGGCCCGTGAGGCGTATATTTTGGCGGACGATTCAAAATTCGGGAAACGTTCGTTCAGCCGTGTGGCATCACTCGATGCAGCCACACTCGTCACATTTGGTGACACGCCATACATCAGCTCGATCCAATCAATCACAAAGGTGGTGAACGCCCAATGATTTACACATTAACCCTCAATCCCTCAATCGATTACTACGTCACTCTCCCTGAAGTCGTCCTCGGAGAAGTCAACCGAATTCAAGAGACGACACAGCGTGCCGGCGGAAAAGGAATCAACGTCGCGTTCGTCTTACGCGAATACGATGTCGACACGGTCGCGTTAGGATTCGTCGGCGGTACGACTGGAGACTTCATCAAGAAGGCGTTGACGGACAAAGGCGTCCAAACCGATTTCGTCGAAGTCGACGGACAAACGCGGATCAACGTCAAGATCCGGGCGCAAGAAGAAACGGAATTGAACGCAAGTGGTCCCGTCATCTCGGGCACGGAACTTGAACAGTTGACGCGTCAATTCGATCACGTCCAACCGGGCGACATCGTCGTGCTCGCTGGAAGCATCCCGGGCAATCTGCCGGATACGCTCTACCGGACGCTCGCTGAGACGGTCCGCGCGAACGGTGCCGAGTTCGTCGTCGATACGACGAAGGAAGCGATGCTCGAAGTGCTCGCACTCAAACCGCTTATGATCAAACCGAACCACCATGAACTCGGTGAACTGTTCGATACAGACATCGAGACGTTTGAACAGGCGCTCCCATACGCGGAGCAGTTGGTCGAACGCGGTGCTCAAAACGTGATCGTCTCGTTCGCCGGTGATGGTGCCATGCTCGTCAACGCTTCAGGCGCTTATACGGCGAATACACCGAGCGGTAAACTTGTCAACTCGGTCGGCGCAGGCGATTCACTCGTCGCCGGATTCGTCGCCAACATTCTAGACCACGACGCAACCGAGGCGTTCCGCTATGCGGTCACGACCGGCAGCGCGTCTGCATATACGTTCGGGCTGTGCACAAAACAAGACGTGGACCGCTTGGTCGGCGAAGTCAGCGTCACCCCACTATCTCGATTGGAGGAAACAACATGAACATCACGGATCTTCTTAAAAAAGACACGATTCAACTGAATCTCCGCAGCCGTTCGAAAGCCGAAGTCATCGAAGAACTCGTCGACGTGCTCGACCGCGCCGGCAAACTATCGGACCGCAACGGCTATCGCGACGCCATTCTCGCACGTGAGGCACAAAGCACGACTGGACTCGGTGAAGGGATTGCCATCCCGCACGCGAAGACGAAAGCCGTCAAACAACCGGCCATCGCTTTCGGACGCTCGGAAGGCATTGATTACGAGGCACTCGACGGCCAAGACAGCCGCTTGTTCTTCATGATCGCAGCCGGAGAACACGCCAATAACGAACACTTGGAAACACTTTCGAAATTATCCGTCTTCCTTATGGACCCAGCTTTCCAAGAACGTCTCTATGCGGCCACGTCAGAAGATGACGTCATCCGGGCCATCGAAGAAAAAGAAGCAGCCGAGGCGGCTCCTGTCGCTTCGAAACCGGTTCAAGCTGATGCTCCTTACATCCTTGCCGTCACGGCGTGTCCAACAGGTATCGCCCACACGTACATGGCCGCCGACAGCTTGAAGCAAAAAGCAGACGCGATGGGCGTCGACATCAAAGTCGAGACGAACGGATCGACTGGCGTCAAAAACGAATTGACAGCAGCCGATATCGCGAAAGCGACTGCCATCATCGTCGCAGCCGACAAAGCCGTCGAAATGGATCGTTTTGCTGGCAAACATGTCATCGAAGTCCCGGTCGCCCAAGGCATCCGGAAGCCGGAAGAGTTGATCAACCGGGCCGTGAAACAAGATGGACCGGTCTATCAAGCGACTGGTAAATCAGGTCAGCAAAAAGAACAGCGCACCGGTATCTACAAGCACTTGATGAGCGGTGTATCTGCGATGCTTCCTCTCGTCGTGGCTGGTGGTCTCTTGATCGCCCTCAGCTTCTTCTGGGGCATCAACTCCGCCAACCCGGATGACCCGTCGTACAACGAATTCGCCGCCCAACTTATGACGATTGGTGGCGCAGCGTTCGGCTTCCTCGTCCCGATTCTTGCTGGTTTCATCGCGATGTCAATCGCCGACCGCCCAGGTCTCGCACCAGGTCTCGTCGCCGGAGCACTCGCCAGTCAAGGGAACGCCGGATTCCTCGGTGGACTCATCGCCGGTTTCCTCGCTGGTTATGTCGTCCTCGTCTTGAAGAAAGCGCTCGCGAAATTGCCAGCCACACTTGAAGGAATCAAGCCAGTCCTGTTGTACCCGTTACTCGGTTCATTCATCTCTGGGATGATCATGCTTCTCGTCGTCAACGAACCAATCGCCGCACTCATGTCTTGGTTGATGGAGACACTTAACGGTATGAGTGGCGCGAACGCCATCTTGCTTGGTGTCATCGTAGGTGGAATGATGGCCGTCGATATGGGCGGTCCGATTAACAAGACAGCCTACGTCTTCGGTACAGCAGCACTCACTGCCGGTAACCAAGAAGTCATGGCAGCCGTCATGGCCGGTGGGATGGTACCACCGCTTCTCGTCGCACTCGCATCGACAGTGTTCGCTCGTCAAAAGTTCTCGAAACAAGAACGTGAAGCCGGGAAGACAGCATATATCATGGGTGCCTCGTTCATCACGGAAGCAGCCATCCCGTTTGCAGCGGCCGACCCGATTCGGGTATTACCGTCAGCGATTCTCGGATCTGCGATTGCAGGTGGGTTGTCAGCCTTCTTCGCGATCCAATTGCCAGCGCCGCACGGTGGAATCTTCGTCTTCCCACTCCTTGAAGGAGCTGGAAACGTCGTCATGAGCATGGGACTTTACGCCCTCGCGATTCTCGCCGGAGCCTTGATTGGAGCACTCCTCCTCTCATTCTTGAAAAAACCATTGACGGAGACGCAAGCTACAACAACGCGTAACGTCGCTTGACCAGTACGACCGTAGGATTTCCTACGGTCGTTTTTTGTCAAATGATTGTCAGTCAAATCTGGAAGAAGTCTGATTTCGATTGGGTGATTTGTGGTAAAATACTTGTAAAACTTACGCTAAGGAGGGGGTACGGATGCTCATACGGAAAGCCGAGCCAAAAGACGCTTACGGGATTGCGCGGGTGAGGGTGAACGGATGGCGCACAACCTATCGAGGAATTGTGCCGGCCGACTTTCTCTTGAAGCTCGGTTCGAACGCGATCGAGTGGTCTGAAAAGGTCCGCAGCGCCCTCGCAAAACGAGAAGTCGAAGGGTTTGTCGCCATCGTCGAAGAGGAAATCGTCGGGTTCGTTCTTTACGGGGAAGAACGGACGGGCGAATATCCGGACCATCCGAATGAGATTTATGCAATTTACATTCTAGAGGACCATCAGCGTAACGGGATTGGTTCGCTATTGCTGGAGCGAGCGATTCAAGCGATGTCGAATCACGGGCTCATCATTTGGGCGCTCGAATTGAACCCTTACCGCACGTTCTATGAGCAACGTGACGGGCAAGTCATCGATGCGAAAGAGCGCTTGTTCGGGGAACTTGCCCTCCGTGAAGTCGCCTACGGATGGACAAAAGGGAATCACGACGCGATTGTCGGCGCATAATCGGACACGACTCTACTGTCGTGTCCTTTTTTTAGACTACACACAAAACAAAGGAACAGGCTAGGTGACTATGTGAACATCTATAGCATAACCAAATATCATCCTGAAACGAGAGGAAAAATTGACGAGTGGACGGAAATCACGGACATCCTCCGAACGTTTGACGGTGTCGTCTTCATGTTGGAGGAATATCTCCGCGTGGAATCGAATTACGTTGAAGCGATTGAGCGAATCATGAGTTATTTAGGAGTGAAGACATTGACTGTCTCCTATCTTGAACGACGTGATTATGCGTATCGCCCCTCTTCGAAAAGCGCCTTCAATGCGCTTTATCCGATCCGGATGAGAGATCTTCGTAAAAAAGTGAGGCCAGGGAAGGCACTGTCACGAGACCAAATCCCGAACATGCTTCGACTCATGTTAAGGAATGCGCTTTACGCTGAGTTAGAGTCTAAAGTGAATGAGTCAGACGAAGAGTATAGGTTCAAAGTGTTCTTTGGATACGACTATATGATGGGCGTCCATTCGGTAATAGATTTATCCCCGCTTCGAGACGAATTGTTGTGCATGGATATGTATCTTGAGAGTTGATTTGGCGAAGAAATTTAAGAAGAAATTTAAAAGGAAGTTCCGCACGACTGACTGTACTGTAGCACGCGCTAAAGGAGTGATCCGATATGAATCGACGCATCGATACAGCCGTGGCATGGATTGAGGCAACTCCAGAACGGATCTATCATGCATTTCTCAACTCTGATGAGCTCGTCGAGTGGCTTCCACCGAAAGGGATGTCGGCTCGTGCGACCGTGTTCGAGCCATGGGTCGGCGGCACGTATCAGCTCGTCCTCACGTATGAAGAAGCCGATCTCATCTCCGGCAAAACGACGGACCGGACCGATGTGTCGAACGGACGCTTTTTGGACCTCGTCCCCGGTCTCAAGATTGTGCAGGTGGGTACATTCGAGTCAGCAGACCCGGCCTTTGCTGGTGAAATGATTCAGACGTGGTATTTGGAGGCGCTCGATGGAGGGACACGCGTCACAATCGTTTGTGAGAACGTGCCGCCGGGCATCCGGAAACAAGATCATGATGTCGGACTTCGCTCCACACTCGACAATCTGGCCCGCTATTTGACCAACGACTGAGTCCGTTTGTTTGCCTCGTGCAAGCAGACGGTCTTTTTGTGTATGAAAAGGGTTTCAGTAACGAAAAATAGAAAAAGGTGATGTTTTTTTGTCTAGGGTGTCAACATCCTCTTCCAACTGTCCGATACAAAGGTTAACATAACGAGTTTTCTCGGGAATGGGAGATGTTTTATGAGACGAAAGCACGACCGTACGATCACCATTAAACAAAAATTGATTACGATGTCGTTGGTGCTATTATTGATCCCTTCTTTATTGATTGGATTTGTCGCCTACAATCAGGCGAAACAAAAGATCACCGAACAAATCATGCAGTCGGCCCACGCGGGCGTGGAGCGGATGAATGATGAAATCACCAACTTGATTGAACCGATCCAACGCGATGTTGCGTTCTTTGCCGGACGAATTGATTCGTCCCTCTATGAGTCGGGGGCAGAGAACCTTGACTTGGAAGAGAAGTTTCTTGAGTATTTGGAGACGCATCCGAACGTGACGAATATCTACTACGCCTCGACGGGAGGGGAGATGACGATTTATCCGGCGCAAGAGTTACCGGATGATTACGACCCACGGACTCGTCCATGGTATGAGGCGGCCGAAGCGGCCGGTGGGAACGTCGTTGTAACGGACCCGTACGTCGATGCGGCCTCGAACAAGATGATGGTCACGCTGTCTCAGACAGGGACGGACGGTCGCGGGGTCATCGCGGTTGACGTCGAGGTCGACGATATCGCAGCCGTCGCGGCGAGCATTCAAATCGGGAAAGAAGGCTACGTGACGATTCTTGATGCGTTGCAACAGTTCGTCACCCATCCGACGATGGCAGCCGGAGAGAAGGCAGAAGGCAAGTGGATTGAACCGCTCTATTCGGGAGAAGCGGGCCGCTTTGCTTATGAGTTTGAGAATGAAGGCAAACAGATGGACTTCATGACAAACGAGTTGACGGGGTGGAAGATTGCCGGGACGTTGTATGATGAGGAAATCACAGATGAGACGTCTGGAATCTTATGGACGACAGTCGGGGTGATCGGATTGATGCTCGTCTTGGCTGCCGGCCTGCTCTACGTCATCTTACGTTCGATTTTACGTCCATTGAATCGTTTGACCGTCGGAGCTGAACGGATTCAAGCCGGAGATTTGACCGAAGACATCGTCGTCGAATCGAATGACGAAGTTGGTCGTGTCGCCGCGAGTTTCAATGAGATGACGCGTTCTCTACGCGCTATCATTCAAAGTCTTGATCAATCGATCGGTCAAGTCGCCGCCTCGTCGCAGGAATTGATGGCCAACTCGGCTCAGAACACGGCCTCCTCGGAACAAATCGCTGGAGCGGTCCAACAGATGGCCGCCGGTGCGGATGATTCGAAACGTCAACTTGATGATAACGCCGTCTCGCTCCAAGCGATCACCGGCGGCATCATGCGCATCGCCGAGAGCTCGACGGATGTGTCCGAGCTGTCGCGCGAGACCGCGCTCGAGGCTGAGGACGGGACGACTGCCGTCACGGAAAACGTGGTCCAGATGCAAGCGATTGACTCGTCGGTCGAGACGTTCGGCAAAGTCATTCACTCGCTCGCCGAACGGTCGAACGAGATTGGCAATATCGTCGATGTCATCAACGGTATCGCGACCCAGACGAACTTGCTCGCCTTGAACGCCGCGATTGAAGCGGCACGGGCCGGCGAGAACGGGAAAGGCTTCGCCGTCGTTGCGAGCGAGGTCAGAAAGCTTGCCGAACAGTCACAACAGTCGACGAAACAGATTTCCGAGTTGATTGATAATATCAAACAAGAGACGGAACGTTCGGTCCAGTTGATGAAAGAAGTGTCGGCCCATACGAAAGCTGGGCTCGAGACGACGGAGAACACGGCCAAGCGTTTCCAGAAAATCATGACGCAAACGCAAGCGATGACGCCGCGCATCGAGGACGTGACGGCGACGGTTGAAGAGATCGCGGCGAACGTCGAGGAAGTATCGGCTGCGGCGACACAGATCGCCCATATCGCCGACGAGAACTCGGTCGCCTCGAAACAAGTGGCGGCGACGACCGAGGACCAACTCGGTTCGATGGAAGAAATCGCACAGTCCGCGAAGGCGCTCGCGGATATGGCGGAAGAGTTGCAGGAGCTTGTCTCACGCTTCAACGTATAAAAAAGAGGATGCTGCGGCATCCTCT
Source organism: Exiguobacterium sp. s7 (assembly GCF_018618195.1). Classification (NCBI taxonomy): domain Bacteria; kingdom Bacillati; phylum Bacillota; class Bacilli; order Caryophanales; genus Exiguobacterium; species Exiguobacterium sp. s7. Next base: position 456,469 of record NZ_JACSLO010000001.1, read on the forward strand.
TTTTGGTGGCATCAGTTAGTTAACGTTTACTCGATACTTGATTCCGGCCGCGGTTCTTGGCAATATACAGTGCCTCATCGGCGTCTTGAAGCGCCTGTTCGACCGTCTTCCCATCTTCAAGGGCGCTGACGCCGAACGAACAAGTGACGCGCGGGACGGGACCGAACGGCTCGGCGTTAATCTTTTGTCGGAGCTTATCGGCGAGTTGCACCCCGTCAGCAAGCGTTGACTGCGGGGCGACGATTAAAAATTCCTCACCACCCCAGCGGCCGATCGAGTCCGACTTGCGGATGTTGCGCCTGAGCAATTGGGCGATCGAACGTAAGACGAGGTCTCCGGTCGGATGGCCGAACGTATCGTTCACGAGTTTGAAATAGTCGATATCGAGCATGATGACGGCGGCGGGCGCCCTTGTGTCGAGCGTTTCCTGAGCCGTCGACGAGAGAACGTCCCCGACTTTCTTCCGGTTATACAGCTCTGTCAGCGGATCGAGCGAGGACAGGTGTTCCATGCGTTCTTCATAGCGACGTTGCTCGGTCGCGTCTTCTAAAATGCCGACGCCGCCATCGAGTTGTCCGTCCGCGGAAAAACTCGGAGACATCGTCGTTCGGATGAAGCGAGCCTGCCGTTCTGGTGCTTTATACCAGCCGGCCATGCGAATCGTCTCCCCGTTCAAGACGTTCCGAATGGCGCCTGAGAAGTCGAACGAAGAAGAGCTGCATCGCTCGAACATCACATTCGAGGTCGGAAGCATCCCGAGTAAATGAACGAATGATTCGTTATAGCTGACGATTTGCCCGTCACGATTGAAGGCGAACAGGCCAATCGGGAGCTGGTCCCATGAGGAAGGATCGGGTTTCGTGGTGTGAGTGTCATGATGAGTCCGTTCTTGATCAGCCATTGTATGACATATGCGTGAACGCATACTTCCTCCTTTCCTAGCCGAAGCGGTAGTGTAGGACGTTCGTACTGATACTTTATACCCTAATTTGGGAAGGAACTAGCGAGTATTCTTTTAAAAGATAGCAATTTTTAGAATATGACGAGAAATCGTCACAGCTTGGTGTGAGTGCATAGCTCTCGACTTCCGAACAGAAACATACCCCATCGCGTTGGCACATTTGGCCGATACGATGGGGTAGTTAGCGTAATCAGAACTTATAAGATTGGACTGAGCAATCGTGACACGCCTTCACGCATCCGGACGGTCCATTTCCGGGCCGCATAGTCGTCGACCGTGTATTTGCGGCTGACGGCGACGTCTGACTCGAACAGCGATGCGAGTTCGAGCGCGACCCGCTGATCATAAATGACGGCGTTCACTTCAAAGTTCAATCGGAAACTGCGGGCATCCAAGTTCGTCGTCCCGACGGTCGAAATCTCATCATCGACGACGAGCGTCTTGGCGTGTAGGAAGCCTTGCTCATACATATAGACGTTCGCCCCGTAGTCGAGCAATTCGCCGAGGAACGATAGCGACGCCCACATGACGAACGGGTGGTCGGGCTTCCCTGGAATCATGATGTCCATCTTGACGCCGGACAAAAGTGCCATCTTGCAGGCGTCCATGAAGCTCGTGTCCGGGATGAAGTAAGGCGTCTGGATGATGACGCGATGTTTCGCCGACATGATCATCTTGATCATCATGTTTTTCAAATGTTCCGTGTCGGAGTTCGGTCCGCTCGTCACGATTTGCATCGGCGACTTGTCCTTGATGTCGTGGCGTGCGAAACAGAATGAGTTCTCCGGGTCATGATGTTTGCTGCCTGAATAGTTCCAATCGAGAATGAATCGATGTTGCAAATGGTAGACGACGTCCCCTTCGACGCGGAGGTGCGTGTCACGCCAGTACCCGAACTTCTCGACCAGGCCGAGATACTCAGTGCCGACGTTGAAGCCTCCGACATAACCAATCTTGCCGTCGATGATGACGACTTTCCGGTGATTTCGGTTGTTTAACTTGAAGTTGATCAACCCGAGCGTCGGCGGGAAGAAGACGCGGACCTCGCCATCGTGGGCGATCAGCTCTTTGAAGTCTGAATCACGGAGGCTGCGCGATCCGACGGCATCATATAACAGCCGGACTTTGACGCCCGCCTTGGCGCGTTCGATCAGTTCGTGGATCAGCGCCTTGCCGAGCGCGTCCCGTTGAATGATGTAGTACTGGATGTTGATCTCGGTCTCGGCGCTTCGGATATCGTCCATGAGCGCTTTGAACTTCTGTTCTCCATCATGCATGATGGCAGATTTGTTGTGGACGCTAATCAAAGACTTTGAGGAGCGCAAGTTCATCTCGAGCAATTGCTCGTACTTTTCGAACACCGGTTGAGCCAAGGGGGTCTCTTTCCGGCGAATCTGTTCGATTTGACTCTCGACTTGAAGCGCGTGGAACGAGCGCTCTTCAACGCTCAAGTTAAAGAAGTTGTCCTTCTTCAACTGCCGGCCGAGGAAGAGATAGATGATGAATCCGAGAATCGGTAAAAAGAACAAGACGAGGAGCCACGCCCACGTCGCCCCGACATCGCGGCGCTCCGCAAAGATGACGGCTAACGCGAACAATAAATTCAAACCGAGGACGATATACAATCCCCAACTAATAATGACCGACCATTCCATGCGACCAACTCCTTAACGACAATTTCCTTACATAGATTAATAATACATCATTCAAGGGAATAGTAAGCTATCGAAACGTAAGGAGGAGACAAAGATGCATTTACAAGTGAATTGGAAACAAGGGATGGCGTTTCAGACGACGACGCCTTCGGGTCATAATGTGACGCTTGACGCCGGGGAAGACGTCGGTGGTCTCAATACGGGTCCGCGTCCGACCGAGATGCTCCTGCAGGCGACGGCCGCTTGTACGGGGATCGATATCGTCTCGATTCTTCATAAGATGCGGTTGCCGCTCGAGCGGTTCGAGATGGAAGTCGACGGGGTCCGGGCGACGGAACATCCAAAGAAGTTCACGGCCATCCACATCTTATACGTCCTCGATGGGGATATGCCCGAAGAACGGGTCCGCCGCGCCATCGAGTTGTCCGTCGATCGCTATTGTTCGGTGTCGCACAGTCTCAACGCGACGATGACGTACAGCTATCGTTTGAACGGCGGTGAGGTCGTCCCATTTACGTAATGTGAGCAGGATGGTTGAAAAGAGTCGAAACGGTCCGTTATATTTGTATTTCAAATACTGTAATACAAAGGAGGACGTTATGATTCGACTCGCGACGAAACGCGATGCCAAACACATCGCGGACCTAATCGAACAACGAGCCGTAGCGCTAAAACTACAAGGTAGCGATCAATGGGCGGAATATTTGGAGCAAGACCTCATAGACCGGGTGCAGACAGACATCACCTCGGGATATGTATATGTGTACGAGCAAGATGGAACGGTATTGGCCTCGATCGCCTTACTTCCGGCAGATGACTGGGACCATAGCTTATGGGAAGATGGCGAGCGCGGTCAATACATCCATCGAATCGTTGTTAGTGAACGGCTGAAAGGGCGAGGCGTCGGTCAACAACTGATGGAGCACGTCTTACGTGAAGCCGACACACAGGAGCCGGTCCGGCTTGATTGTGTGGCTGATAATGATTTCTTGAACAGTTATTATCCACGGTTTGGCTTCGTCTTCGTGGACTCACGGGACGGGTATAACACGTTTGAATACAGCATGGATGAGAGTGTCAGTGCATAAGGGGTCGATTGACTCCTTTTTTTGATATACTGGGAAGCGAATGGATAGGAGGAGAACGGTATGATTCAAACGATTCTTGTCGGCTTCGGTTTTTCCGCGACGACATTTCATTTACCATTTTTACAGGAGCTGGATGACTTCCAGATCGCCGGTGTCGTCTCATCAAGACCTGAGGACGTACAAGCCGTACTTGGCGATGTCGCGGTATATGCGACGCTAGACGAGGCTCTCGCGACTGAGGCGACCTTGTTCATCGTCACGACGCCGTCCCATTTACATAAGGACATGGTGGAACGTTGTTTACAGGAAGGGAAGGATGTTCTCGTCGAGAAGCCTGCGTTCTTGACGACAGAGGAAGGAGAGGCGTTGATTGCACGCGAACAGGCCAGTGCCGGAATCGTCAACGTCTTCCATAATCGACGGACGGACGGAGACTTCTTGACGGTCAAACGACTGCTCGAGGAAAAACGACTCGGCGATTGGAAAGTGATCGAGTCACGGTTCGACCGGTTCCGTCCGGTCGTCCGGGATCGGTGGCGCGAGAATGCGGGGCCGGGAGCAGGGATATTGTTTGACCTCGGTAGCCATTTGATCGATCAAGCGCTCGTCTTGTTCGGTGCACCCGACAAAGTGTCGGCAGATGTTATGATTCAACGTAAAGGAGGTCAGTCTGACGACGGCTTCCATCTGACCCTCTATTATGGAGAAAAACGGGTATATCTGCGTTCGAACCCGTTCATAGCCGTCGAGGCGCCGCGGTTCGAAGTGCACGGGACGGAAGGCAGTTTCTTGAAGTTTGGACTCGATCCGCAAGAGGCGTGTCTCCGGAACGGGGAAGTGCGATGTCCCGACCGTGAGAGTGGAACGGTCGTCACAGACGTTGAATCGACAATCGACATCGAAGCAGGTGAGTATTTGTCCTTCTACCGGGCGCTGGCGGATAGTTATATGACACGTCATCCGCTCGTGCCGCTTCGGGAAGCGCTCTTGACGACGAGAGTCATCGAAACGGCTCGTGAAGCATCACGGCTTCAACGTGTCCTCGACTTCAAGTCATAATCATGAAGGACGACCTGATGCCATTGGCGAGGTCGTCCTTTTTAAAATCTCAAAGAAATCGCTATGATTTTATTGTGAACGAACAAACTCGCTTCATGTTTGTTAACAACAAAAAGCTATTCCCCTCCTTCAAATAGTCAGCTTTGAATGGGAACAGGACATAGGAAACGACTCCAGACTGTCCTGTCACACTTCAAACAATGACGACTTAAAGGAAGAGGGGAACGGATGATGTTCAATCAGATTGTGAAAAATCGATGGGAGTGGGAGAACTGGTTACGGGAGGTCAGTTGTGATTCGTACGATCATTACGATTATGTATTGGCCAATTGTGAACCGGGCGAGCAGCCTGAGTTGTATATTGCGGCCAAAGAGGACGGCATCTTGTTGTATCCATACATCCGTCGTCCAATTGCACATCGTCATGATGACCTCGTGACGGCGTATGGTTATGGCGGCCCGTTCCGTGAAGGCAACTTTTCGAACGAGGACGTCGCAGAGGCTAGACGTCTCTTTTTAAAACGTCCTGAGAATCAAGCCACGGTTACTGAGACGATTCGATATCATCCTTGCCGCTTCGACCATGATTTGATGCGTGCCTTCGGCCAAGCCGTCCCGATTCGTCAAACGGTGCACGTCCGGCTCGATGACCCGTTCGACCAACTCGAGCAACGCTTCAGTAAAATGACGAAACGAAACGTGAAGCGGGCTATCCGTGAACAAGTGACGGCGGTACAAGGGCAGGCCCATGAACTATATGAATTCATCCGCCTTTATCGGGCGACGATGGACCGTCGAGCAGCGAACGAGGCGTACTATTTCTCGGACCGATACTTCGAGGACCTGTGGAACAGCGATACATGCGAAACGGAGCTGTTATTCGCTGTCCATGAGGGCGTCATCGTGGCAGGCGTGTTCATGTTGTTCGGGGACGATGGGGCGCATTATCATCTCGGAGGTTCGGATGCGAACTACTTGGCGCTGCGACCGAACCATTTCTTGTTCCGCGAGATGATCCGCCGCGCGGCCGAGAAAGAGAAAGCATACGTACATCTCGGTGGCGGAGCGACCGGGGAAGATGCGCTCTATGACTTCAAGCAGAGTTTCTCAGGGGATGAGCCGCTCACATACTATATCGGACAGTCCGTGCTCGATGAGGCGGTTTACCATCGGTTGAATCAAGACCATTTGCTCCGCTACGGACCATCTGATTTCTTTCCACTCTATCGGACACCGGTCGCAGAGACGGTCGCCGAGGTGCAAGCAGAACGATAACAAAAGGTTCTCACTCGAGATGGAGTGAGAACCTTTTTGTATTAAGCAGCCTCTTCGTCGGAAGCAGCCATTTTTTCGGTTTGGCGAGTGATGGGGAAATTATTGAACAGTTTACTGCCGACGAGTCCGGCCACGATTCCGACGCCGAACAAGATGAGCGCCGTCACGGTCACGGTCTGCCAATCATTAAAGCCGTACATGACGAGCAATCCCGGAATCCCGGCAGCAGAACCTGGCGCGTCGTTCACCATGCCGGTCATCGCGACGATGAGTCCGGCGATGGCGCCACCGACGAAGTTGACGCTGTAGATCGGGATCGGGTTCGCCGAGATGAGATCGGCTTGCGTGAGCGGTTCAATCGCGACCGATAGTTGATCTTTCTTCGTCCCGATGTTCAAACGCTTGAACAGCAAGAAGTTCATCGAGATCGACGCTGTCAACGCGAGGGCGGCGATGGCCATCGGCACACCCGTCAAACCGAGCATGGCGGTGAGTGCCATCGAGCTGAGTGGCGACGTCGAGACGACTGTGACAATCCCACCAAGGACAAGTCCCATCACGACGGGGTTTTGCGTCGCGGCAAGTTCGATGACCGCACCGATTTGCGACAATGTGTTCGAGACGAGCGGATCGACTCCTGTCGCCACAAGGCGAGCGAGCGGAGCCATGACGATCACGTAGAAAATCATGTCGACACCGGCCGGTAAATGACGGTCTAGTTTACGACCGACAAGGGCAAGAATGTATCCGGCGAAAAAGCCAGGAAGAATGCCGAAGCCGGCGACCGATAGACCGAGCATGAGCGCGTAGACCGGATTGATCCCGAGTGCGATCGAAACGAGCGCGGCTGCGGCAGGGCCGGACAACGAACCAGCCGCCTGTCCGACTTCCTCATATAAAGGGAGCGGGAGCAAACCGCCGATGGCGTAAGCGTTGAACGCCTCGACCAAGAAACTGGCGATGGCGGCGCCGGCCAAGGCGCCCATCGCTTTCATTCCAAACGGGGCTTTGTAACTGAATAACGTGAATAAGGCAAGAATCAACAGTAAAAGTGCGATACCTTGAATAATGATCATACGGTGTACCTCTTTCTCTCTGTTCTATATTTCCTCTATAGTTAACCATCCGAACGGTTCTGTAAAGCCATTTCATCCATCTGACACGACTTTTTTTGATGGTAGCGTTTCCAACTGACGAATTGGAAAATTGTGAACGAATTCAGCTGTAAAATTAGCGAAAAAACAAGCTCATATGTGTCAGTCCGGCCCGGAGTGGGAAGAGAAAGGGGAAAGACTTTCCATATAGGAATGACCAAGGAGGAGTAGAGATGCAGATGGAGACAAAAAACTGGCACGCACTCGAACCGGATGCGGTAAAGAGTTCGCTCGAGACGGACACATCTAGTGGTCTGTCGAAAGGGGAAGTGTCAAGTCGGCAGGAACAATACGGGAAAAACGTGCTGCCCGAGAAAGAAAAGACACCTGAAATCATAAAATTTTTGCGTCAATTCAATGATATTCTCGTCTTCGTCTTGCTCGGTGCCGCTGTCGTCACCGGCTTTTTAGGGGAGTACATCGATACGATCGTCATCGTGCTCGTTGTGACGGTTATCGCCGTCGTCGGATATCTCCAAGAGAACAAGGCCGAGCAGGCGTTAGAAGGAATCAAAAAATTACTCGAGACGAAGGCGAGCGTCATCCGTGACGGCAAGCAAATCCAAGTCGACTCGAGCGACCTCGTCGTCGGGGACATCTTGGTCCTTGCCGCCGGTGATAAAGTGCCGGCTGATGCCCGTGTCATTCAAGCCGAGAAATTCAAAGTCGAGGAATCGGCGTTGACAGGTGAAGCGACGACGGTCGAGAAGAAAATTCAAGTCGTACCGGAAGACGCCGTCCTCGGTGATCGCAAGAACATGATTTATTCGGGTACGAGCGTGGCGACGGGAAGTGCGAAAGCAATCGTCACGTCCATCGGAGAAGGCACGGAGCTCGGCCAAATCAACGCCTCGATTGCTGAAGTCGAGACGGTGAAGACGCCGCTCATCCGCCAGACGACGAAGTTTGGTCAGACGGTATCCATCGCCATCCTCGTCATCTCGGTCGTCATTTACGCGTTCGGTTACTTCGTCCGCGATTTCGACCCAATCGAGTTGATGCTGACGACGATTGGTCTTGCCGTCGCCGCGATTCCAGAAGGATTACCGGCCGTCATCTCGATCATCCTCGCGCTCGGTGTCCGGAACATGGCCGAGAAGAAAGCCATCGTCCGCAGCTTGCCGTCGGTCGAGACGCTCGGCGCCGTATCGGTCATCTGTACCGATAAGACCGGGACGTTGACGAAAAACGAGATGACCGTCAAACAAGTCGTCACGGCCAAACACGACATCGAAGTGTCAGGGAGTGGATACGCCCCGGACGGTGATTTAGAACTGAACGGTCAACCGTTCGATTTAGATGATGATGAGTCGATGATCGACCTTCTCACGGTCGGGAAAACATGTAACGACGCCCAGCTGTATGAAGAGGGCGGCGAATGGGTCGTCAATGGTGACCCGACGGAAGCATGTTTGCTCACGCTCGCTGAAAAAGCGGAGCGGCCGATCGAACGTTTGGACGTCATCTCGAAGATTCCATTCGATTCGGAGTACAAATATATGGCGACGCTCGTCGACTATAAAGGAGAGCGGATGATCTTCATCAAAGGGGCACCGGACCGCCTGTTCGATATGGCGGAAGACACGGAGTTCGACCGTGCCTATTGGGATGAAAAACGAAAAGAAATTGCCGACCGCGGACAACGCGTGCTCGGGGGCGGTTTCAAACGCGTCGACGCCTCGAAAGAGACGGTCGACCATGAAGACGTCGAGAACGGCATCACATTCCTCGGCCTCTACGGCATCGTCGATCCGCCACGTCAAGAAGCGATCGAAGCGGTCGCGGCTTGCCGTGACGCGGGGATCCGTATCAAGATGATCACCGGCGACCATAAAGACACGGCCGTCGCCATCGCCCGAGAACTCGGTATGGAAGTCGAGGGCGCCCTCGAAGGGAAAGAATTGACGAACATGTCCGACGAAGAAATCAAAGAGGCGTCGGTTCATAATGACGTCTTCGCCCGGACGAGCCCGAACGATAAACTTCGTCTCGTCAAAGGATTGCAACAGAACGGCTTAATCACGTCGATGACCGGAGATGGTGTCAATGACGCCCCGGCCTTGAAACGGGCCGACATCGGGGTCGCGATGGGGATCAAAGGAACGGAAGTCGCGAAAGAGGCCTCGCAGATGGTCCTCGTCGATGACAACTTCAAGACGATTTACAACGCCGTCCGTGAAGGTCGTCGCGTCTATGACAACTTGAAGAAGACGATTTTGTTCTTGCTCCCGACAAACGGGGGACAAGCACTCCTCGTCGCAATGAGTATCTTATTGGGCGCCGCGGCACCACTCAGTCCGGTCCAAATCCTTTGGGTCAACATGGTCGTCGCCATCACGCTCTCGCTCGCCATCGCCTTCGAGCCGCTCGAAGAGAGCACGATGAAACGGCCGCCGCGTCCCGCGAACGTGCCGTTGCTGAGTCGCTACTACGTCTTCCGCATCACGTTCGTCTCGATTTTAATCGGGGGCGGTAGTCTAGTCATCAACTATATGCTCGGCGATTTCGATTACTCGACCGACAAGTTGCAGACGATCACGCTCAATACGATTGTCATGGCGCAACTGTTCCATTTGTTCAACTGTCGGACCGAGCTCGCCCCGGCGTTCAACCGTCACTTCTTTGACAACAAGATCGCCTTCCTCGTGTCGGCACTCTTGATCGGGCTCCAGCTGTTCATTACGTACGTCCCGTTCATGCACACGCTGTTCGGTACGGCACCACTTGAACTGCAAGACTGGATTTATCCGGTCGCGTTCGGTCTCATCGTCTTTGTCATCGTTGAAATCGAGAAAGCCATCTCGCGTCGTGTGATCGGCAACAAAGACATACACTGATGTTTTGCCCACTGCCTAATGTGGAATTAGTCCATTATGCAGAGGAGGGATGCTCAATGAAACGTGATGAATCACAACCAGGGGTTCACCCGGACCCGGTACCGGATGAGGAATCAAACCCGGCTACAAAACCGGCTCCGACGCAACATCCGGACCCGGCACCTGAAGAAGACGACAAAGAATCAAAATAAGGAGACTTCAATTAGGGAGTATCCACAAAAAAGGCTTTCCGACAAAAATCGGAAAGCCTTTTTATGGCGTTATTTTTTCGGTGCCGGGGTCCGAAACTCATTCATTTTGTCGAACTCTTTTTCATTGAAGTATTCGACGACGACGAAATCTCCGACTGGGCACTCCCAACGGTCTTTCGCGACCTGACATTCTTTGAGTGTCACTTTCTGGTCATACATGTCGAGCTCGAGCGTGTCTTTCAAAAATTGATCGGCCTGTTTGTCATTGATCTTGAAATATTCGCTCAAGATGATCTCTTCGGCTTTATCGTTCGTATGCGTCATCACTTTAAAAAATCTCATATGTGTACCTTCTTTCGTCTGTAAGCTGAATTCTCAGTATATAGGAGCTGGCCCGATTTGGGAACCGTCATCCCATTTTCGATAAAATGCCCCTAACGCGAATGCGAAAGGGGCTCGGTTCATTTCATTTTTTGTCGGCTTGGCGGTGCCACGTTGAACGGTTGTTTATGGCGAATGATCAGCCAGAACAACAAACCGAACAAGGGAATGTAAGGCAGCGGCCACAAGCTCATCTTATAACGTTTGGCATCCCGGTTCATCAACGTGATTTGGATGAAGGCGAGCAAGAAGAAATCGACCGTCATCGTCCGGACGAACTGGTTCTGTTCGACGTATGACCAATACTCGGCCACGTTCCCGGTCGTCGACGCGGCGATGAACAAGCCGATCGTGACGAGCAAGAGCAACACCCCGAGCAATCGTGTCGGGAGCGGTTTGATCGGTGTCGGATAAGGCGACTGCCGCGCGAACGCCAAATACGGGGCGATGATGAAGCCGCCGACGACGAAACCGGTCGCTGCCGGTAAGAGCGGGTTTGGGCGCAACTGGTTCACCTCGGACCAAAGAAGCGGGAACAAGGCGAGAGGATAAACGCCTAGGATGCTGAAAAGGGAAAGCGAATACCCTTCATAGGCGTCCGTATTATACGTGATGAAATCGAGCAAAAACCGGCTCGAGAACGGTTCGTTCGGGCCGAGGAGCGCGATGGCGATCGCAGCGGCCCACGGAATGAGTAAAAACTTTCTAGTCATGCCCTACACCTCGAGTCTGTCTCTGTTTCTTTTAGTATACCCCGGAATCAAGCGAACAAAAAATGAGAAGTGTCAATCGACACGTTCTCATTGGTTTTCGCGCGCATACGCTTTAATCATCGTCACGAGTTGCTGGGTCTCGTCAGAGTTCGAATCGAGTCGAATCCCGTAATCATACAGGCTCCCCATTTGTCCACGGTGCCGTACGTGGCCCGTCAGGTCGAGCGGTTGAATCAACGGGACGAGGTCGAGTTTGACTTGGACTTTCAATCCTTCAGAAAGTGGAAATAAGTAGTCGCACCGCATCTTCAGACCGTGGGCGCTGATATTGAGCAGTTGTGCTTCCCCGTCATGAAGTTCTTTGTCTTCCCAGATGAGGCGATATGGGATGAAGCGGGGGTTCGGTAAAATATAACGAAACGTTTCTTGTCGTCGATAGCGCATCGGTTCACCTCATTTCTCTACCTTGATTATCGGCTATTTTTGGCGAATCGTGAAGCGTTGAATGCACCAAAATTTAGGAAGCACGGTTTACAGAAATGCAATCGCTTTCTATAATGAGAAGACAGAGTGGATAGAGGAGGGATCGTATGAACGTCAAGGACTTACTCCGACGCTATTCGATCGACGAACCAATCATCTACGCGAAAAATCTACACGGGCAGTGGGTCAAGTTGGAGCAACTGCCGCCCTACACCATACTAGAGGTCGAGGCGACGGACGAGGCCATCGAGGCGCTCGCCATCGACGCGTACGTGGCGCTCACCGTTTGTCGGGAGAAATCGTCGCTTGAAGATGCACGCCCTTATGCGGTGCGGCTTCATATCAAAGGTAAGTAAAAACCGCGAGCCGATGGGCTCGCGGTTTTGTTTAGGCTGCTTTTTCTGTCTCGTCTTCCTGTGGGACGGTCCGTTTTGCGTAATACATGAACGGCGTCGCCATCCAAGCGATGATGAACTTGGCGACGTATGTCGTGATGAAGATATTCCACCAGATGTCCCATTCCATGCCCCAGAAGGCAATCGTACAGAACGTGAGCGTGTCGATGAACTGTGAGACGACGGTCGAACCGGTCGTCCGGAGCCACAGTTTCTTCTCACCGGTCTTGGCACGAATCTTCGAATAGATGAAGACGTCGAACAGCTGTGAGACGAGGTACGCCGCGAGACTACCGAGCGTGATGAGCGGAAGCATCGAGAACAGCGCCTCGAAACTCTCATGCATGAACAGCGCCTCTTCGAACGGCTCATAAAGCAGTGCGAATTGCATGAGCACCGTCGAGACGATCAAGATGAAGAAGCCGAGCCAGACGCCTTTACGGGCGGTGTGACGACCATATTTTTCATTCAAGATGTCTGTCGCTAAATAAAGGGAACCGTAGACGATATTCCCGAGAGTAAAGATGAAACCACCGATTACAATCTGCTGCGTCACTTGGATGTTGGCGACGACCGAGGCCATCGCGATCCAGGCGAACAGTCCGACACGTCCGAACAGCTTATAACTGAGGACGAGCAGACCGAGCGTGAGCAAGGCAGAAGGAATCCATAACCATTCATTGAGCATGGGGATCGTACTCCTTCCAAATCATTCATTCTGTCAACTTTACAAGTTTATAGAGGAACGGAAACCGTGTCAAGACAGTTTCCATGACTAGACGGAAAAAGCTCTCATCCGGGGTTGGATGAGAGCGATATATCTAGTTGATATGCTGTCATACACCACTTAGGTTAATGTCGATACCTTTCATAAGCGATGACAGGTAATTCAATCGGCTACGGGCATCTTCCCAATATGCCCAATCGTCAGCCTCTATAAACTGCGTGACCCCTCGCTGACGATTGTGAGTTCGTTTAATACGCTTGTCAGCCCTTCACGGTCGATGCCTGACGCGTCAGATGCGACAAGGTGATCGAGCGCCGGGAGAATCTCATCAATGTCGGCACGGAAGTCTCCATGCGAATCGTGGATACTGACGCCGCCTTTCAAATCGTCGGTCTCAAGGGAAGGCTGCATATCAACACGTTCCATTTGTTTATGGATGAAAATCGTATTAACGTATCAGGCTCGAATTCGACTATCCTTGATGTCGTCAAGGTTCATGACAGTTCGTATCTTTGTAATCGGTCGACTAAAATCCGTCGTGCTGAAGTGCGATTGTCAGATGGAGTCAATTAGTTCACACGGACGAACATGTAGATTACGTGTTTCATTTTTAATCGACCGAAACAAAAATTAAAATCAAAAACTATTGACGTGAGTGAATCTATCGCTTGAGATATAAGTGTCCTCGAAAGAGCGACGATCTCATTAGATGGAGGTATATTTCATGCGACAAAACACAGGTAGAGATTCAATGATTTGGTGTCGACAGGTGAAGGAAAGTGAAGGTAGGTTGTACTTCTGGATCTTGGACGAGAAGACGGAAGATGAGTGGGTGTTTTACACTAGTGTAGAAGAGGAAATGGAGATTTACTTCGCACAAAATAACGTGCTTTTTAGGCCGCAAACACATTTAGACAATGTGAAACTGCTACGGATGAGTGAGCAGTACCAAGAGTTCCTTCAAAGCAAATCGTAACAAACGGTTTCAAGCGCTCCTCCACTGGGGCGCTTTTGTTTTATCTACATGCTCAACTCACTCAAGAGAAAAAGCGGGAGCAGCACAAGAAGTTCCTGGTACAGTGACCAGTGATATAGATGGTAAGACGCTCCTTGAAGGGCGTCTTTTTTATTCCAAAGGAGGTCGAATCATGAGAACGAAAGTAGCTCAGCACATGGTTGAAGGACTCGAGGGTGTCAAGGATCACGTTGACGACACGACGATCCATGTCACGCCAACAAACAAGACGACCTGGACGAACAAGCAGGACGCGCTCCCTGTCTAAAACCGGCGAAAAATCACATTCGGCAACGTCGCACCATCGGGCGGGGTGGATGGTGATATCTACCTACAATATGACTGAGGTGAAGAAATGAAGCAGACTTACGTGAAGGTCGGGGTCGTGTGAAAGCCGTGCCATAACGTGTGGGTGAAAATTGCTGGCGTATGGGGTCAGCGCGTCGTGCCGCAAGGTGTCGTGGCTGATGATTGGCGCACCTTCAAGCAATATATCCTCACGCTTGTCAGCGGTGACGCCCATAGCGTCGTGTTCGACGAATATTCATCTGGTAACGCGTTTATCGTTCGGGACAACTGTGGTCACATCGATTAACACATCTACAAGGTTCTCTCGTCGAACGCAATCCATTGATGTTAGTGGATTGAGCAGTGAACACAAAATCCGTGTCCGGTTATGAGTGAACGAATTGGTATCGGCATTCCCGAACCCGAGTGACGGAACCGCCATGTTGGACATCTATCTCTTATATATGGAATAGGACGGGGCGACCCGTCTTTTTGTTTGGACTCTAATCACAGCATACATCGAAGCATAGGGGGTCATCGTTTGAACGAAAGGTAGGTGGACGATTTGGAACTACTCAGAGAGCAGGTCAGGGAGCATCAACGAGTGCTCGAGCAGCACGACGGTCTGATTAAGGAACTGGTAAAAGGGCACCAAAAGATGAGGAACGATCAGGAAGATGTGAACCGGAAAATCGACCTCATGGAGAAGAACTAACTCGAGTTGAAAAACGTCATCTACTCGGAGAACCGATAAACGAGGGAGACGATGCGCGGCACGACTGAGCGTCTCTTCCACCTCATTGAACAAATGACGGGGAACAAGCAGGCTCCACCGCGCTTGAGTACGATTTCAAAAAGACCACACTCGAGGTCAAGAACAAGAAGTCGCAGCGTTTCTGGGAATGGTTCGGCAAGGCAGACGGGGCCAGGAGCATCATCGCTGCGCTCATCGCGTTTTTGTTGCAGATACTTGGACAATAGGAGGTCACTATGGATAACCAACCCATCGCCACTTTTGCAAGACTTATTATACCGTTCTACGCGCTAGTGAATGCCTTTCTCTTATCGATGGGTTACAATCCAATGCCCGTTTAGTGACGAGGATGTCACGGCTGCATTAAATACGGTCATCGGTGCCACCGGGACGTTATAAGTCTGGTGGAAGAACAACAACGTCACCCAAGCGGCACAAGAAGCTCAATTGCTTCAAGACCAAGTGAAACGGGTCCGCGCCGAAGTCATCGCCACAAAGGAGAAAGACAAATGACTGAGAAAGCCATCTTGCCGCTCAACAACGCCCGCATCACCTCTGGTTACAAGAACGAAAGCTATCACCGAGCTATGGGCTTCCGCCACTTTGGGACCGATATGGCCGACTTGAACCGCAAAGACTTCGCCGTGTATGCACCGTTTAAAATAAAGATTATCGCCCTCGGAAACGATACGCATATGGGCGGCTCGATTATCGTCATCAGTGAGAACCCGATTGACGTCCATTACGGACCGAAGAAGGGCGCACGTCGTCTTGTGGTTCGGCGCACTTGGCTAAAATGTATGTGAAGGTGGGTGACGTCATTGCGGCGGAAGATGCGAAGGTAGCCGACTACGGAGCCACTGGTAAGTATGGCGGTTCTCCTCACTTGCATATCGAGCTCGACTCGGACATCAACTACGCCGTGTATTCACCGACACTGGCCCGCTCGTCGAACATCTGGAAGGCCGGCACGGATTCCACCGTGAACCCGATGGAAGTCTTCAAGATTGACGCTTCGGGTCAACGCGGATATAAACAGACGTTCAGCCATGCCAACGCCTCAGGCGCTTGGGTGCAGCCGGACGATAAGACAACGTTCGGACTCGATGGCAAGATCATCAAGTCGAAAGGCGTCTAAACACAACAAGACCCTACTCAATGAACTGCTCCCCAATAGGTAGACAGATGAAATAACAAATCTGTTTATCTGATTGGGGAGTGTTTTTTTATGGCGAGAAGTCGGCATTCTATCGAACAAAAAATGGGTGCGGTGCGCATGATGGAAGAAGGAATATATAGTTGGAAGGAAATCATGGAGGCACATGACGTCTCTTGGGATACCCTCCGGGTATGGAAAGCCAAATTCGATACCGGGGGAATTGACGCGTTGAATGAATCGAGGACACAAAGACTTTACACGAGGGAACAGAAAATCGCAGCCGTGCGTGACTATCTCGACGGTCTCACTAAAATGGAAACCCTCTCCAAGCATCACATCAGTAGTTGGTCTGTTCTTTACAGATGGATTAAGAAGTATACTGGTCATAGCGAGTTAACAGATTCAAGAAAAGGGATGGATCGAGCTATGGCCAAAGGAAGAACAACCACATTCGAGGAACGGATCGAGATCGTCAGATATTGCCTGGAGAACGAACGGAACTATCAACGGACAGCAGAGCTATTCGCTGTGTCTTACCAGCAGGTCTATGGCTGGACGAAAAAATATGATGCCGACGGCGTCCATGGGCTCGAGGACCGGCGTGGACGGATGAAGCAAGAACAGGAACTGGCCAACGAGGAGAAGCTCGAACGTCGCATCCAACAGATCGAGCGTGAGAACGAGCGCCTGCGAGCCGAGAACCTGTTCCTAAAAAAATTAGAGGAGATCGAGAGGAGAGGTTGATCAGCCAGATCCGGCTACAGTTGCGGTACACGACCATCGAGGAACTGTCGACAACCGACACGTTCTCGGTCGTGCTCCTCTGTGAGGTCGCGCAGGTCTCACGGGCCGCCTATTATAAATGGTTGAAGCGTACCGTCTCGGTACGTGAAGAGGAGAACTTGAGCCTACTAGAGGACATCCGTCTCCTCTATGACCAGGTGAACGTGACCTACGGTTATCGACGGATCACCATGACGGTCAACCGCAGACGACGCCATCATGGCCTGCCGGCATACAATGAGAAGCGGATCTATCGCCTCATGCGCATCCACGAGATCCGTTCGGTCATCCGCCAGAAACGAAAGCGGCACAAGAAGTCGTCACCGCAACATGTGGCCGAGAATCTGATGAACCGAGAATTCAGTGCGTCCCGGCCGGACGAGAAATGGTGCACCGACGTCACCGAGTTCAAATACGGTGCCGGAAGGAAGGCGTATCTGAGCGCAATCATCGACCTGTATGACGGCTCAATAGTCGCCTATCGCATCGGGAAATCCAACAACAACGGGCCCGTCTTCCAGACGATGATACCAGCCATCGCGGGGCTCCGTTCCGGAGCGAGTCCGATGGTCCATAGCGACCGGGGGTTCCAATATACATCGAGAGGGTTCAAACGCATGGTGGAAGACGCGGGACTGACCCGCAGCATGTCCCGGGTCGGACGTTGTCTCGACAACGCCCCGATCGAGAGTTTTTGGGGCACCTTGAAAGTCGAGATGTACTACTTGCGTGAGTTCCAGGCCTATAGCGAACTCACATCGGCCATCGAGACCTATATATCGTTCTAAAACCACGAGCGTTTCCAGAAACGACTAAACGGCTTGAGCCCTGTCGAATACAGGGCTCAAGCCGCCTAGGCTGGTTTTCATTATTTGCCCTGTCTACTTGACGGGGAGCAGTTCACAATCGAGTAGGGTCTTGTTTAGTGCTAGCCACAGAATTAAAATTAAACGTGAAATACGGAAGTTCAATTTAATACAATCGGAATGATTATCGACAATGCCGCAATTACCACCCCAGCGATTCCGATTGCAGTACCCAAAATATACTTATGATCTTCTTTTCTTTCAGCACGTAACTTGTCTATCCCATCTTGTTGAGCTTTAATTAATTCAACTCGAATATCATTGGTATGAGTATTCAATTCTCTAAATACATTGTCGATCTTTGCAGAAATTTCATTAGTGGATGTACTTAGTTTTGATTCTAAAGAAGTGATCTGAGAAGATATGCGAGACTCTTGCGCCTCCATCTTTGCCTCAAACACATCTTTTTGAGATTGAAGCTTGTCGTCGAAGTTGCTCATGTCATGCGCCTCCCTCTCACTTTTATTTTTTTCAAAAATACCTAAAGGTTGAGTATGATTAGCCATCTTTAAATTAGATTCATTATTGAACATTAAGTTTTCTATTTTAAGTATATCATGAAAAATATCTTCGGACGCTTTAAATGCACCTGGGTTAGAATATACTAATTTTTCTAATAAGTAATGGGAATCACGGTTTCTTCCAGATGAATTTTTAACTATACTTTCCTTATTTTTTTTTATCTGATATTTATTGAACGGTAT
This sequence comes from Exiguobacterium sp. s7, assembly GCF_018618195.1. Lineage (NCBI taxonomy): Bacteria > Bacillati > Bacillota > Bacilli > Caryophanales > Exiguobacterium > Exiguobacterium sp. s7. Next base: position 474,957 of record NZ_JACSLO010000001.1, read on the forward strand.
AATTTTTTCTGGATTACTCATTTTCAAGTTCGTCCTTTATGAAGACGTTTAATCTTGCAGCGACCAAAGAGAGCGATAATACGTCGATTAGTTTTTCATCCTCATCATTAGCGAATCTGTTTACGTATTCTAAAGTTTCTGGTTCAGTAATGTTCACTTCAATAACCATTAACAATTGCGAATTGTTTGATACTGGAATATGCAAATTGGCACTTGCACTGAAGCCTGTTTCACTTACGACTACCTTTGGCACGGGTGCTTCCAAAATCACTTCAGATTCAGCGGTATCTAAATCCATCAAGTGAAAAATAATTCTTATTTCGTCTGCGTCTGGTAAAATTGACCCTGATGCGCCCACTGAAAAACCTATATTCAAGTCTTTATCCTTTTCTTTTACGATAAAATTCAAAGGGATAATGGATCGATCTCCTTCAGGGTCCATGTTTTTCCTGACCTCTGAAAATGCTCCATTCATTATGTAAAAGCCATGTACTCCGTACTTTTTAAGTAATGCTCTTTCAATATACCCAATCATTTAATTACCCCCAAGACTACTCAATTTTCTTAAATTTATCATACGGTATACTTCAAGACAATTTTATCTTCCAACTTTAGTAAATGAGAAATTATAGATAAATGCTTCTACAATTACATACATTAGATATTAAGTTAGATTAAATTATTTTGGCGTAGAGAATCGACCTGTCCGATAATTCAAGTAGACGACGAACAACCACTCACCATGTCTCACGTGCAGCAACACGCGCTTGGTCAATATCTTCTCGACGCTGAAGATGACGTCTTGCGTCTCAAGCCCTCACGTCAATCGTTCATGAATCCACGCCAGTTCTTTGTCCGTTGCTCGACGGATTGGTTTCGTCTTCAGTATTCTCCAAATCCATAATAAAAAAGCCCTCTGTCGAGAGCCTATTTCGCCACGCGTATCTGATTATCCTTTGTCACATATTTGTTGACCGAGCCCGACGACTCCACCGTCACCGCATGTAATTTACGAAGCAATTCCTCGACTTCCTTGGTCGTTCCTGAAATCGCCACTTAGGTCCCACCGGTGACCGAGATCTTCATGCGTACCTACTATTTAGTTGACTAGACGACCGACATTTACTTTTATTCCTGCATTATGTAGAAGGAAAATCTTTCTTGATTCGGCATAAAACAGGAACAAACGTTCTGTTAAATGGTGTAAGATTGTAGAGTAGAAGTGAGTGAGGTAGGATTGAATCGCTTACTCTCATGTGCAGGCAGAGTAGGAAGATGATGATGAACATACATTATGATGAGAAACGAAAAAAGTATTGGACGCGCATCACGCTCGGGTATAACAACCAGGGCAAACGTATCCAAAAGAAGGTGTCCGCGAAGACTAAACGGGACCTGCATACGGAAATAGGGCGCTGGATCAATAGTTTCGAGGACTCCAATTTCGAAGAAGCAGCTACGACTGAAAAAGAATTGCTGTTCTCTATGGTTGCTGAGGAATGGTTATCTAAACATGTCACCGAGCTCGCCGTGAAAACGCGTAACAGCTATACATCACGTATGAACCACATACTGCAGACGTTCGAGTCACAAGTCGTCCAAGAGGTCAGTACTCGCGACGTACGGTTGTTCCTGAATGGGCTACAGGACGAAGGGCTGACCTCGGAGACGGTCAACACATCATGTCGTCGCTGTTCTCGTACGCTATCCGTAATAAGTATGTCACGGAGAACCCGCTCATCGTCATCAAACAAATGCGGGCTAAGAAGAAGGAGATTCAGACGTTCAACGCGCTGCAATTGTCCTCGTATTTTGAAGGAAGCAAGTGAGGACCACAACTACGACAACTACATGTCACTTAAGGTCGCGGCCTTCACAGGGATGTGGATCAGTGAGGTGTTAGCGCTCTCGTGTGTCTACACCGACTTCGACAAGGGGTCATCCGCGTTGGGCGTTCATTGTCCTACAATTCGAAAGAAAAACGTTTTACAATCGGCCGCACGAAGAAAAACCGCGTCCGCCATGTGACGATCTCGAATGACGCCATCCAGACGCTTAAATGGTACAAAATGCAATAGATGTTTCTCATGAAGCAACTCCGCAACGAACTGGAGCAACAGTTCAAAGACCTTATCTTTTTTGACGGTAGAAGGGAAACCGCGTCACCGCTCATACCTGCGACACTGGCACAAGCGCGTCCCGCGCCGCAATGGGATGTCCGAGTCGTTCCGCATCCACGACTTGCGTCACACCCGCGCGACACTGTTGCTCGAGCTCGGGGAGCATCCGAAGGTCGTCCAGGAGCGGTTGGGCCATAAGGATATCAGCGTCACGATGGACATGTACATGCACGTCACGATGACGTTGCAGAAACAGACTGCCGATCAATTCAGTGCCATGATGGATGAACATTCCACTCAAGACGCGTGAACCGTTCGACAAACCAAAAATCATTGGACAAACGGCTACTGTGCACAAACTGTGCATGGGCAATAGAAAAGCACCTCCTGAAAGATACAGGAAGTGCTTTGAACCACTTGGTTGAGCGGTATTCTTGATGCCTCCGACGAGAATCGAACTCGTGCTGCAGCATTACCATTGCTGAGGTCTGCCACTAACCTACAGAGGCGGTTACATCTAGTATGTTACACAGTCTGTCATGAAATTTCAAGCTTTTTTAGAATAATAAGACCCCCGTCCTCCTCATGGTGGGAAGGGCGGGGGTGCGTTGAATCAAGCTTACTTCGTCCGGACCCAAACAGCTCCAGCCGAGTTGTCTTTCGCTTCGCCGACGACGTCGACGACGAGTCCGTATTGTGGAAGTTTACGGCCCGCATCTGGGATGAGCGAGTTGATGTACGTGTTGGCGTCGTTGAACTGTTTCACGCCTGGTTGAGCTTTGTAGTCATAGGTGCCACGGCTCGGTGAATCGATGTACCAAGGGAGCGTCTTGTCTAAGCTGAACGCCGCGTCTGCGATCTGGTAACGCGTGCTGCCAGCGACTGTGTCTTGACCGTTCAAGTTGCCGATCAGTGCCTCAGGGTGCGAGTCGACGACACCGAGGAAACCTTCACCCGGATGGATGCCGACCCAGTTGTCTGAGAACGAATCATCCGCATACCAGACAACGAGACCTGTGTTGTACTTGACGCCACGGCCGTTCAAGAGACCAGTGTCAGCGCCTTCATGGTTGCGCCATTCGAGGTAGTAGTAGTGCGGTTTCGTGTCATAGCCGTCCGACTTGACGAAGCCGTCGAGCGTGACTTTCTCTGCGCCTTCCGCATCGTCAGCGAGGAGCGATTGTCCGCTTGACGTGATCGACAAGTTGTCGAGGGCGAACCCTTCAAGGGCAAGACCACCGTCCGTCACGTATTCGAAGACGATTTGTACGTCTTGACCAGCGAACTGTGACAAGTCGTACGATTTGTTCACCCAAGCGCCGTTCGTCGATTCCGCACCGTTTCCAGTGTTGTCATCGCCGTAGACGTCAAGGACGACTTCTTTGCCGCCGCTGAGTGCTTTCACGTACAAGTAGTCGTAGTCAAACTCGATATCGAAACGTGTGTCGAAAGCGAGTGTACCGTCCGCTCCAAGTTTGACCGTCGGTGTCGAGAGTTCAGTATGCAAGTTATCGCCTTTTGTCGAGTAGTAGTAATACTCGCCGTATTCTGGTTCGATGCCTTTTACTTTCTTGTCTGGAAGGTTCACTTTCAACAATCCAGGGTTCATTGATTTCGTAACCGATTGATCGAGTTTCGAGACGAAACCTTGTTGCGTGATGTCTTCAAGGTCGACTTCCGTGATGTTCGCCCAGTTGCCGCCCATCAATTTTTGGAAGTACTCTTTGTTTTGTGGCGAGAAGCTCGTTGGTTCTGTACCCGCCACTTTACCAGCCCAGCTGCCGCCGCTCATGATTGACCATGATTGGACCGGTTCGCCTTGACCTGTGTACTGTGTATCGTACTCATCTGGAAGACCGAGGTCGTGACCGTATTCGTGAGCGAAGACGCCGACTGCGCCGTCTTCAGGTTGGATTGTGTAATCGAATGCCGCCATTTGACCGCCCCAGTATGGGACAGCTGCTTCCGTACCTGCTACGCGGTAAGGGCTGTTGCCGACGACCCAACGGTGTGACCAGACTGCATCGTCACCGAGGACACCGCCACCAGCTTCTTGGCCGGTACCAGCATGGATGATCATCAAGTGGTCGACCAAGCCGTCCGGCTCGTTGAAGTCGCCGTCACCGTCGAGGTCATATAAATCGTACTGATCGTATTCGGCGAGGTCCATGCCTGAAGCGACCGCAGCGTTCAACGTGTCTTTAACGAGTTGACGCGGACCTGGCCCGATGTTGTCATTCCCGCCGGCCGGATTGTCACCGCCGTAATCTTTCGCTGTGCCCGGGACGGTCAACCAGTCTGAGACAGTGCCGTCGACCGTGTAACTGCCGCCCGACTGTTCTTCATAATACTGCTTGAACGTTTGGACTTTCTCACCGTTGAACAGTTCGAACGATTCGTCGCCGAACATGTATTGCTCGTAGTGTTCTTTACTAAAGTTGTCGCTATACAGATAACCTTCTTCTTGAACGACGTTGTTATGTTTGAAGTCGCTGTACTCGACGAGAAGGACGAGGACTTTGTCTTCACGGACGGCGCCGTTATAGCCAGCTTGCTTGGCCGGGTCGACTTTCACTTGGCCGTTCGGCTTGCCTTTTCGATAGTTCGCTTGTCCTTTTTTCGCTTTGTCGAGGAGACGCTTCGATTCTTTCTCGAATTGGTTATGTATCTTCTCTTTCGCTTCAGCGGCTTTATCGTTCAAGCCGTGCTTATGGACGTCTTTCGCATTGCCTTGCTTCTTCTCGATATAGGCATCGACGGCCTTTTGGCGCTCGGTGGCCGAAAGCCCTTTTTTGATGACGCCTCGTTTCTCGAGCGCTTTGGCGAGCCGATCCTCATCGATGATGTTGTGATCGAATGGAGCGGTCGAGCTTGGGGTTGGCAACGGTGAGGCGGCGAGTGGAGCGGCACCGACGGCCGGGATCGCACTGACGCTCATGACCGATGTCAATGCGACGGCGAGCGTCGTACGACGGATGGAACGTTTTTTCATTTGTACTAACCTCCTGTGAAAATAATGGGAAATTGTGTGAGCTTGAATCCAACGTTAAACTTGTGTCTGATTAATGTCAATATTCAGAAAATAATAACTTAAAAAAGAGACTTTCGTCCCGAATGGTCCTAAAGACCTAAGGGGTCAAGTCTCTACATCGATGATGCCGTAATGAAATTTGGATGTTTTACGAACAATCCTTTTAAAACCAAACGTTTCAAACGTCTCACTCTCAAAGTGAGCCTTTAGGACAATTCGTCTGGATGCAACACGACGGGCCTCCATCATGAGTTCAAGAGACAGCGGATTCGTGTTGGCGAGGGATCGTAATGGGTTCAAGTGAACCGATTCTGAAATCGTCTTTTCGAACATTGGGTCGAAGTAGACGACATCGAATGAATCGTCCGGGCATGTCTTCAAATAGGTGAGGGCATCCGTCCAAACGACCTCGAGCCGACGCATCGCCTCATTGACGGCGGGCTCTTTTTCTTCCCAAACGGTTAGCCCTTCCTTGACGAGCATCGCTGTGACAAATTCACTCTCGAGCCCGACGGCGCGACCGGTCGGACCGACGGCATGACTGAGGACGATACTGTCGGAGCCGAGCCCGAGCGTACAGTCGAGGACCCGGTCACCCGGTTTGATTGCGGCGGCATCGACGAGCGGGTCGTTCCCGCCACGTGCAAGCTGCTTCACACGGAACACCGAGCTCGATGGATGGAAAAAGAATGCATCCTGCCCGTCGAACGGTGTGTATTCGACCCGGCGTTTGTCAAATACGAGCACACCGGCATGAGAGCGGTCTTTCAACGTCTCAATCGAGTGTTTGCGCCGGGGGATAAAACGGACGCCGTACGTCGCTGCATGAGCCTCGGCCCGTTCGATGGTTGCCTCAGTCGGACGTAAACAAGTTGTAACGATATAAGTCATAGTATCTCCTTACTGAAAAAATGAGACGCAGAAGCGTCTCATTTTTTCTTGCTGAGTAAATCCGATAACTCGTCGATGAGTGCCTTGTGGGAGGCAAGTTCTTTCTTCTTCTCGTCGTTCGGGTTAATCGGGCGTTTCGAGCGGCTCTGGAGCGCCTCGAGCGTCTCATCGATTGACGATTTGAGCGTGTCACGATCTTCCGGCTTGAGGGTGACCTCATGCGGGTTTTCACCGCTCGCGTCGAGTTCGCGAAGACGAGCCATCAATTGTTTTGCTTCTCGGTTCAAATCAGCGAGTAATCTGTCAATTTGTTCCAAACGAAGCTTGATTCCATCACGTTCCGTAAACATTTGTTTCACCTCTTTTATGGGGATAACCCTGTTGTCTCTTCCCATTTACTTTACCATAATTTTCGAACAACGAAACTACCGGGAATATATTCCATTTTTATTGGCTGTGGGAAACACTGTTTCTCTATGCCCACATGAATCTCAACTGGTATACTGACTTAGCTAAAAAGGAGGTGGTCGGATGCAGTCGACAACTCATCCACCAAAAGCGCTTAAAGGCGCCATTTTATCGATCACGACGTATTTGGTCTTATCTGTATTAAAAGTCGTCTTCGGTTATTTGTATAATTCGGAAGCCGTCCTCGCCGACGGATTCAATAACACGACCGACATCATCGCATCAATCGCCGTCTATATCGGCATTCGCATCGCCGCACTGCCCCGAGACGCCGAACATAAATACGGTCACGCCAAAATGGAGACACTCGCCGCGCTCGTCGCATCGCTGATCATGGTCGCCGTCGGGGTGTTCGTTCTATTGAACAGCATCGCCACTCTAATCGGTGGTGAATACGTCGAACCGAACCCGCTTGCTGCTGTCGTCGCGTTCTTAAGTGCACTTGTCATGTTCGGCGTGTATGCGTACAATTCGAACTTGGCCAAGAAAACCCGGTCGCTCGCCTTGAAAGCGGCCGCGAAAGATAATTTGGCCGATGCCATGATCTCGATCGGGGCTACGCTCGGCGTTCTCTTCGCTTACTTTAAATTGCCTTGGATGGATACGGTTCTCGCCGTCTTGATTGCGGGAATGATCATCCGGACCGCGATTCAAATCTTTCTCGATGCGACACATCAGCTCTCTGACGGATTCCCGCCGGATCTCGTCGATTCCTACGAAGAGACGATTCAGCATTTCGATGCCGTCAAGGAAGTGCGTGAAATCAAAGGACGTCACCTCGGTAACCATGTCATGCTCGATGTGACGATTGCCGTTGAAGGAAGTCTCACCGTCGAGGAGGCGCACGATTTGTGTGATGACATCGAACGGGAGCTCGACGAACATCATGCTGTCGATTCGGTCCATATTCACATTGAACCGGTCTGATTTCGGTTATCTTTTGCGCTTCACGTCGCCGTTCGTATATAATGAGTTTGGAAAGACTATGAGATAACTGTTAAGGAGGGCACGGGATGGAAATCGTGCGTCAACCTATTCGTCAGATTGATGAGATCGAATATGAGCATTTTAAAAAATATGGTCAAAGTTCTTACGGCATCTCAGCCGAAGAGTTAAAAGGCATCTTTGTCGAGATGGGGGCAGAGCAGGTATACTCGGCCGATGAGCATAGTTATGGGGAGGACTTCTATTATGATCTCCTCGTTGACGGGCAAATCGTCGGAAAAGTGTTACTCTTGAAACTCGCTCGCGTCTATCAGCTCGATTTGATGGTGTTCGACGCCTTCAAGGGCAATGGCTATGCGACAGAAGGCTTGCGCCTCGCGCTCGAACAATCCGACTTAAGAGAAGGACATACCGTCCGCGCCGGCATCCCGCCGACGAGTCCACATCAGGAAGCGGTACGCCGTGTCCTTGAGAAGAACGGCTTCGAGAAACGGAACGGCCTTTACTATTTAAACTTTAAAAAGCGATATGTAATCAACCACTGAACTGACGGCGTCTGACGCGTCAGTTTTTTCGTATGGAGGTTTTACCGATGAAACAAGTGACAATCAACGACATCGCCAAACTTGCCGGGGTCGCCAAAAGTACCGTCTCTCGTTATTTGAACGGGGGTTCGGTCGGACAAGCGACACGCGAGAAAATCGAGCGGGTCATTCAAGAGACGAACTATGAACCGAACCAGTTTGCGCAAAGCTTAAAGTCGAAACAGACGAAAATGATTGGTGTCATCGTCCCTCGTCTTGATTCCTATGCGGCTTCGCGTACGATGATGGGCATCGACGAGCGGTTGACCGAGCGCGGTTATCAAATGCTTGTCGTTAACACGGCCCAACAGACCGAACGCGAGATCGAGCAGTTGTATAATTTGGCAAAGCAGAAAGTGGCCGGCATCATCTGGCTCGGGACGACCGTGACGCCGCGGCACTTGCAGGCGATCCAAGACATCCAAATCCCGGTTTTGTTGATCGGTCAAGAGCATGAACACGTCCATAGCCTCGTTTATCCCGATTTCGACGCGGCGTACGCTCTCGGACGGCAGTTCATGGATTGGGGACATCGAGACATCATCTATGTGGGCGTCGAGGAGTACGACATCGCCGTCGGTCAAACGAGACGTGACGGTTTCTTACGCGCCTTCAACGAGGCAGGGGCGGATGTGAAGACGTACACGACGTCATTTAAAATCGATGACGCGATTCCGATTGGGGCTCAGATAGGGCATGAGCTGTCGGCGTCACTTGTCGTCTGTGCGACCGACAACATCGCACTCGGCGTGTTGAAGGGACTTGCCAACGCCGGCAAAACGGTTCCAGGCGACATCTCGGTGAGTGGATTCGGCGGCTATGATTTCACCGAAGTGCTCCATCCATCAATCACGACGGTGCATCTTCCATACCGTCGGACAGGGTCTCGTGCGGCTGACATGATTCTCCAATTGTTAACAGGCGAGACCATCCCGATGAAAACGTTCACAACTTTTGAATTAAAACTGCGAGAAAGCGTTGACATTTTAAATTAAATCGATTACATTTGTGTTGCGGAACCGGTTCCGCAACATTTTTTATTTGTTTTTGGAACCGGTTCGATAAATGACACGAAGCACGACATTCAGACATGGAGGTGGACGGATGAACACCGTACATTGCATTGGTGAACTATTGATTGATTGGGTTTGCGAGGACGCATCGAGCGACCTCGTCAACGGGACGACATTCGTGAAGAAAGCGGGGGGCGCACCGGCAAACGTCGCGGCGGTCGTCAGTAAACACGGAGGAAATTCGAGTTTCCTCGGTCAAGTCGGGGCAGACCCGTTCGGACGCTTTTTAAAACAGACGCTCGTCGACAACGGCGTCGGCGTCGAAAACTTGGTGGAGGAAGGTGACACGACGTTCGCATTCGTGTCGATTCAAGAAGACGGGGAACGAGATTTCACGTTCCGACGCGGCAGCGATGGCGACTATGCCTTCGAGTCAATCGACTTGTCGGCCTTCAAGCCTGGAGACATCGTCCATTTCGGATCGGCGACGGCACTCCTCGACGGCGAGTTAAAGAACGCCTACTTTAAACTGCTCCAGTTCGCCAAGCGTGACGGCCTGTTCGTCTCGTTCGACCCGAACTACCGCGACGCGCTCGTGACCGACCTCGAGGCGTTCAAACAAGATTCGCTCCATTTCATCGCCGAAGCGGACTTCGTCAAGTTGAGCGAGGAAGAAGCGCACTTGTTGACTGGGCTTGACGATTTAGATCAAGCGATCGCGTCGCTTCTCGAAACGGGTGCGAAACGGATCGCCATCACGCTCGGCTCGCGCGGGACACTGATTGCGACGAAAGACGTCAAAGACGTCATCGCTTCAGTGAAAATTGAAAGCGTCGATTCGACGGGAGCGGGTGACGCCTTTGTCGGCGCCTACTTGTATCGCTTAGCGACTCTAGGAATCGATGACGAGCGCTTACTGAAGGATATCGAATACGCGAATGTGACCGGCGCTTTGACGTGCACGGCATACGGCGCGATTCCGGCCATACCAACACAACAACGCGTGCTTGAAACGCTAGGAGGGAAACCAGCATGAACTACAGACAAGAAGCAGAAGCGATTTTAGAGGCGATCGGCGGAAAAGACAACGTCGCCGCCGCGGCCCACTGTGCGACCCGGCTCCGCCTCGTCTTGAACGACGAATCGAAAGTCGATGAGAAGAAACTCGACGCCCTCGACGTCGTCAAAGGAACGTTCTCGACCGGTGGCCAGTACCAAATCATCATCGGACAAGGCACGGTCAACAAAGTGTACGCTGAGTTCGCCCAATTGACAGGGCTCGGCGACATGTCGACAAGCGACGTTAAGTCGGCCGGCGCGAAAAAAGGTAACCCGCTCCAACAGTTCGTCAAGATGTTGTCGGATATCTTCGTCCCAATCATCCCGGCCATCGTCGCCGGTGGTCTCTTGATGGGGATCAACAACTTGCTCACGGCACCTGATTTGTTCTTCGAAGGAAGCTCACTCATCGATCAGTACCCAGGCATCGCCGATCTCGCCGCGATGATCAACACGTTCGCCAACGCCGCCTTCGTCTTCCTGCCCGTCTTGATCGGGTTCTCCGCCGCCAAGCGGTTTGGGGGTAATCCGTACCTCGGCGCCGCGCTCGGGATGATCATGGTTCACCCGGATCTCGTCAACGCCTACGCCCAAGCGACGGTCGGCGATATCCCGGTTTGGAACATTCTCGGCTTTGAGATCGAGAAGCTCGGTTACCAAGGACAAGTGTTACCGGTCCTCGTATCTGCTTATATCTTGTCGAAACTTGAAATCAATATTCGCAAATTCATGCCAGCATCACTCGATATCTTGCTCACACCGTTGCTCTCGCTCCTCATTACGGCGTTCGTCACGTTCGCCTTCGTCGGGCCGATCACACGCGAAGCGGGTAACTTGATCATCGACGGTCTCGTTTGGACGTACGACTCACTCGGCTTCTTCGGCGGCCTCGTCATGGGTCTCTTGTACGCACCGATCGTCATCACAGGGATGCACCACAGCTTCATCGCCATCGAGACGCAACTTCTCGCCGATATCGCACGTACGGGTGGATCGTTCATCTTCCCAATCGCAGCCATGTCGAACGTCGCACAAGGTGCGGCCACACTCGCTGTCTTCTTCTTGACACGTGATAAGAAGATGAAAGGTGTCGCTTCGGCATCTGGTATCTCGGCATTGTTAGGGATTACCGAGCCGGCCATGTTCGGGGTCAACTTGAAACTACGCTATCCATTCATCGCGGCCATCATCGGTTCAGGGATCGCCTCGGCGTTCATCGTCGGACGTGAAGTCCTCGCCGTCGCCCTCGGTGCGGCTGGACTCCCAGGAATTATCTCGATCGCACCAGCGTCGATCGTCTCGTATATCATCGGTATGGCCATCGCCTTCGCGGTCGCCTTCGGATTGACGTTCGTGCTTGCGAAACGCCAAGCGAAAAAAGAAGCAGTCAAACAAGCAGCATAAGAAAAAGGAAGTGATGTTATGAGTTGGACGAAGGCAGAGCGTTACCGCTCGTTACGTGACGTGAGTGCCCTCGAGATGGAGACGCTCCGCACGAAGACGGCAGCTTCCCCGTGGCGGTTCGGATACCATATCCAACCGCCGACGGGACTCCTGAACGACCCGAACGGATTCACGTATTACAACGGAGAATATCACATGTTCTATCAGTGGTTCCCGCTCGGACCGGTACACGGTCTCAAACATTGGTATCATGTCACATCACCCGACCTCGTCACGTGGACGGACCGCGGGGTGGCGTTAGTCCCGGAGACGACCGAAGATTCACACGGTGCCTATTCAGGTAGCGGGTTCGTGAAAAACGGGGAACTCCACGTCATGTACACGGGCAATCACCGGACGGATGACTGGACGCGTCACGCCTCGCAAGTGATCGGCGTGTTGCGGGATGGCAAGATCGAACGTCGCAACGTCGCGATTCCGGACGTGCCGGCCGGGTACACGGAACATTTCCGAGACCCGAAAGTGTGGTTCGAGGACGGCGCCTATTACGCCGTCGTCGGCGCACAACGTACGGACGAGACGGGTTGCGTCGTCTTGTATCGCTCGGTCGACTTGGATGACTGGACGTTCCTCGGTGAGATTGAGACGGGACTCGATTCGTTCGGCTACATGTGGGAATGTCCCGACGTGTTCGAACTGAACGGGCAGCACGTCCTCGTCTTCTCGCCGCAAGGGATTGAACCAGACGGGCATCGCTATCACAACATCTATCAGTCCGGATTCTTGATCGGCAAACTCGACCTTAAAACGTTGACGTTTACACACGGCGCGTTCGAGGAGCTCGACTTCGGGTTTGATTTTTACGCCCCACAGACGACAGAACAGGACGGACGACGCGTGCTCGTCGGCTGGATGGGCTTACCGGAGATCGAGTATCCGACGGACCGGTTCGGCTGGGCCCACGCCTTGACGTTACCGCGTGTGCTCACAATCGAGGACGGATCGCTCAAGCAGCGTCCGGTAGCGGAGATGACAACGCTTCGCCAAGACACATTCCTCGACGCGTCCGGCACGTCAGTCAGCGTCGCGACACCGGACCGGTATGAGCTTGAGGTGAAAACGGATGGGTCAGACTTCACGCTCGACCTGCTTCAGGTCGAGAATGAGTCACTCGTCATTCGTTACGACGCGACGGCAGGCGAATTGACGATCGACCGGACGAATGCCGGTGAGCCGTTCGCGACCGAGTTTGGCACGACACGGACGAAAGCGATTCATGTGACGTCGCTTCAGGTGTTCGTCGACTCGTCAAGTGTCGAATGCTTCGTCAATGACGGTGAGGCGGTCGCCACGCTCCGCGTCTTCCCGAGCGAGCTCGAGAAACAGTTGCGCTATGAAGGCGCGACTGCGAGCCTGACCGGTTGGACATATCAATAAGGAAAAGCTGAGCTTCGGCTCGGCTTTTTTGTTTACCTACAGAATGAACTCTATATGCTATTCTAGAAATAGGGAATAAATTACATATAGCATAGGGGATGATTTACGTGTGGATGGTTTTAGGAGTACTGGCGATTGGCGCGACACTGTTCAATTTGTATACGTTCAGCATCGGGAAAGACTATAAGCTTCCGATGGCGCTTGCGTTATCGCTGACCGCATTGACTGTGTGCGCGGATTATAGCTATTTATCAGTATGGGTCGAAGCGGAGGATTGGAGTGCGTTGGCGGATGTCATACCAGGTATGGGACGAGCGTGGTGGGTCTTAACGAGCATCTCGATTCTATTGAACATGTTGCCGATTTTCTTGGAGCGAATGCGAAAACAGGCCTGAATGATCCGATGTCAAAATTTGTGAAACCTTTCGTCCGGATTTTCGTAAAAGATAACGATCAACATGAATGGGGTGGAGGGAATGAAACGAAATCGAGCCATGTTGACAGTGGCTTCGGCGATGTTCAAGGCTTTCATAGAGCCGGAGGAAAGTGAATTGGATAGAGAAGAAATGATTCAAGCGCGAGTCGCTCAGTCGTCAGGGATTGGTTCGTTCAATGAGACGGATTTCATCATGTTCAATGGAATCGAGAAAGTGAGACCGTTTGCGGACATGTTGCGCAATGCAGATGATGCGCTCGAAGATTCCATTCACGGGGAACCGGACTTTGACTTGGAGCTTCATTGGAAGGGCGGCGTGATGGCACAGTATCAGCTTTGGCTCGGTCAGAAGCAGCAACCGAGCTATTTGATGGATGTGACCCATCGACACCTCATCTACCGCGTGTCGGGAGACATGACGAATCGGTTGATTCAAGTGCTCGCGGTGGATGAGTGAACGAGTGACGTGGAATGTGAAACTTTACTTGCTTGAATCGCGTATATCAACCATATACAGACAGAGGGAGTCTATTTATGAAACATCGACATACATCAGTCTTTGCTCTCGTCACATTAACACTTACCTTGACCGGTTGTGCCTCGAACGATTTCCGGACGGATGGGATTGAAGAAGTCCTCGTCTCGGAATCGGACGGATTCAGCAGTTTTCAAGAGCGCGACATCGTCACGTTCGACGAACCGGAAGCGATTCGAGTATTCGAAGACATGCTTCGTGAGGCAGACGAAATTCCAGGTGTCGCCAATGTGGTCGGGCCGGAATACGATATCGAAATCCGCTTCGAGGACGGGGAGGCGGACCGCTATTATCTTTGGCTCAACGATGATCCGAAATCGGTCAGTAGCCTTTACGATGCGGACGACACGAACGTCGGGTACCGCCTCCCGGCTGACGTGACGGAGGAATTGATTGAACTGCTCGAGTCAGGCGACTAAAAAAGACGCCCGCATCGGCGTCTTACGAGTTAAAGCGGATAAAGCGCTCAATCTGTTGTTCGCTCTTTCGCGCTTGACGGCCGATCCAAATCAAATGGCCGGGACTGTTCAAGATGGTGAGCTGGGCGTGCGGGATGAGCCGCTTCGCGTGATGTGCGTGACGGACCGGCACGGCCTTGTCATTTTTAGAGTGGACGATATACGTGGGGCACGTCACCCCGAGCAGCGCTTCATCGGCCACTTGTTGTCGAAGGTCGAACTGGGCACCGAGACCGAACGCCATTTGGTTCGCTACTCGTTTCAATAGGAAGATATCGTACGGGGTCACTTCGTCGCGGATGACGTCTAATGCGAGCAGGCTCGTCGATTGAATCATGCGGGCCGTCGCCTCGAACGGTTGTTTTTGAATTGCGCGGGCGACGAACTGTTTCATCGCGAACTGAAGCGCGATGAACGCCGGTTGGGCGACGTTACGGCTGACGTAACTACGATACGGGAAATCGACGACGCTCGTCACCGCGGCCGCGAGCGTAAGACTGAGCGCGTGCTCGTTCTGTGACGCAAGTTCGATTGCCGTCGGCCCGCCGGCCGAGATGCCGTACACGTGATAACGCTTAATCGACATCACTTCGAGCAAACGACGTAAGTTCGCGGCGAACGCTTGCGGCGAGGCCGAAAAAGAGTACGGCGTCTCACCGTAGCCCGGACGAGACGGGACAATAACCCGAAAACCGGACACGACGAGCCGGTCCACATGGTACGGTTCGAGGCTTGACGATTGGGTCCCATGAATCAGGACGATGACCGGACCGTGACCGCGGTCCATATATTCGATTTTCGTGCCGTTGACGTGTGCATAATGTTTCACTGCAGAAGGGCCTCCTTAAACGATTTGTAATGGAAAATACCTTTATTTCATGGAAATAACATGCTACTGTCTGTTTATACATATTTTACATAAAGAAGTGAAAGGGGATTAAACCGTGAACAACCGAGAACGGTTACTCGAGGTGAGACGGTTTTTCGAACGCCATACAGATGACAACCATCCGAAGACGTTAGAAGACTTGCTCGAATATTTATCAACGATTGGAGATACTTCTAAGTTAGCAAAAAAATCAGTGAAAGACGACATCCAAGCATTGACCGATTCGGGGTTCGAGGTGCAGGATGAGCTCGAGAAGAACGGTCTCGCCAAAAAATATTGGCATTCGGCCCGTCTGTTTGAAATCCATGAACTCCGGATGATGGTCGACGCTATCGTCGCGGCGAAGTTCATCTCGGAGGACGTGACAGAGCGGATCGTCGAAAAACTTCAAAAACTGACGAGTATTCCGGAAGCGGAAACGCTCCAGTCGATCATCAAGACACCGAAGAAGAAACACGGACAGATTCCGTACCATATCGATCGCATCCAGCGCGCGATCCAAGAACAAAAGGCAATCTCGTTCCAATATACGGACGTCGTCGGCTTTGACGCCACGAAGCGAACGTTCCCGCTTCGCCGTGACGGCGAGCGTTATGTCGTCAATCCGATTGACTTGCACTGGAACCATGAGCAATATTATTTGATTGGCATCGATGAGTCGATCGGGGAAATCCGAAACTATCGCGTCGACCGCATCGTCAACTCAGAGATTGTCGAGGATGATACGCCGCGCATGAAACATCATTTGCCGGATGACTACTTCCAAAAGTCGTTCAATATGTACAACGGGCTCGACGAGGAAATCGTCCTTGCCGTCGACGAGCGCGTCCTCCCGGTCATCTTCGACAAGCTCGGCGAAGACGTCTCGATTACTCAAGACGGAGAACGCTTCCTCATCCGCTTCGATGCGGCCGTATCCGACGGGTTCGTCTTCTGGCTCTTGTCGCTCGGCACGCAAGTCGAGGTGCTCGAACCGATCACGCTCCGCGACCATTTGCGCGAGACGATCGAGGCGATGGCCGAACGATATGCGAAGGCGAGCATTCACTGAAACGATTGAAATGAAGGTATGATATACTGCTTGCGACACTTGTAGAAGGGGGACAGGCGGATGTTAGATTGGATGCCATTAATCATTCCGATTGTCGCTGTCATTTTTGTCGCTGTCGTCGCAAGACGCGCCATGAAAATGGACCAAGAGAAATAAGCTAGGACGGACATCCTTCTCGTCATGAGGGGGATGTCTTTTCCGTCCAAAAGGAGGAGACCGGTGGACACCATCACACATACGCTGTTCGGTCTGACGCTCTACGGGGCGGCCGACAAGCGAGAGCTTCAGAAAAACGAAAAACGTGCTTTGTTCGTCACGACGCTCGTCGGGAGCCAAATCCCAGATAGTGACGTCATCTCGCGGTTATGGGACACGGAAGGGATGTATCAGATGTGGCACCGCGGCATCACTCATTCGATTTTCCTCGTCCCGTTGTTCGCGCTACTCATTTACATACTCGTGCGCCTCTTGTTCAAGGTGACCGATATCCGTTACTTCTGGTGGGCGCTCTTGTCCGTGTTCATCCATAACACGGCAGACTTGTTCAACGCCTGGGGGAC
This sequence comes from Exiguobacterium sp. s7, assembly GCF_018618195.1. Classification (NCBI taxonomy): domain Bacteria; kingdom Bacillati; phylum Bacillota; class Bacilli; order Caryophanales; genus Exiguobacterium; species Exiguobacterium sp. s7. The sequence continues at coordinate 491,838 of NZ_JACSLO010000001.1, forward strand.
GGGTTACTTCGAACCGTTATCGGATGTCCGGGTCACGTTCGGTGTCATCCCGATCGTTGATTTCGTCTATTGGGGCATTTTCCTCGTCGCCTGGCTGATCGCATGGCGAACTGACATCAGTCATACGGTGTATCGCTACGCCTGGGCAGCGATCGTCGTGCACGTCTTGATTCAAAGTGCGCAAGGGGCGTACTTGTATCAGTCGTATGCCGCCGATCACGATGAAGTGGCGCTGTCGGCCTCGTTCATCCCGACCCAGTTCACGGTCGTCACAAAGACCGATGAGTCGGTGTCGATTTACAGTGACTCGGTTTATCAAGAACCCGAGGTCCAATACGAGTTGACGAGTGCGGACGATGCCGATTTGAATCCGCTCTTCGCCGAAAATAAAGAAGCGATCACGCTCAAACAGTGGTCCCCGTTCGTTGTCGTCGTCGAGGATGATGAGCGGCTCGGCCTCTACGATCCGCGCTTCTTTGACGGTGAGTCGTCATTCCTTTACGAATACATCGAATTGTAGGTGATTACGATGCGGCGCATCCGTTATTTGTTCATCTTCGGTTACGAACAGGCACTCAGTTGCATCTTCCCGGTCGCCATCTTCGGGGCGCTCGCGTTGACGAAATGGTTCGACTTTCCGATTCCGCGTTACGACGTCCTCCTCATTTGGTGCCTATTCGTCCAAGTCGTGCTCGTCAAGACCGGGCTCGAGACGATGGAAGAAGTGAAGGTCATCAGTTGGTTCCACGTTATCGGGCTCGGCCTCGAGCTGTTCAAAGTCCAGATGGGGTCATGGAGCTATCCCGACGAGGCGTTGACGAAATGGTTCGGCGTCCCGCTCTATGCGGGGTTCATGTATGCGAGCGTCGGCAGCTACGTCGTCCAGTCGTGGCGCCGCCTTGATTTGGAGTTTCTCAAGATGCCTCCACCGCTCATCGCGTTCGGCCTGGGAATCGCCATCTATTTCAACTTCTTTTGGCATCACATTTGGCTCGATTTGCGCTGGGTGTTGATTGGTCTCGTCTTTCTCGTCTTCGGCCGTGCCATCGTCACGTACCGGCTCGACGACCGCCGTTTCACGATGCCCGTCGTCGTCGCCTTCTTTTTGATTGCCTGCTTCATCTGGTTCGCGGAAAATATCGTCACGTTCTACAACGGTTGGGCATATCCGAACCAGTTGAGCGGTTGGGCGCTCGTTGACCTCGGCAAGCTGTCGTCGTGGTTCCTGCTCGTCATCATCAGCATCTTGCTCGTGGCGTGGCAGAAACGAAGACAGGAGCTCTCATGAAAAAACGTGTGCACCCGCTTCGGGTTGCACACGTTTTTTGGTTACGTCGTTCGTTGTTTGGAGCGGGCGACCATATGGACGATGAACACATAGAGCGGGAACGTGAATGTGAGCGCGATGATCAATAGCCCGACGACCCGACTTGGCCATGCCGCTTCATTTGGAGCGGGGACGATTCGCGTCCAGACGTATGTGAACAGCGTCAAATAAGGGAGCCATAAGACATACAGGGATAGGTTCCATGGTGAAGGGGCGAGTTGCCTGATTCGTTTAACGATGAGCCGCGTGAACACGAAGAGTGAAATAAGGCCGATTATAGTGATGGCTGGAAAATATGCATCACCCATTAACAAATGAATCCGTCCGCTGTTGGCGAGTAGTTGAATGTTTAAAAGTAGGCAGAGTGCGAGCAGGATGGAGAGGTTTTGTACTTTGAGAAAGTGTGTCATGAAGGTCTCCTTGAAAATGAAATGGTGATGAAACTTTGTCTGGCAGCACCCGTATAAAAAGATGAGGTGATAAGTTTGATTGATATAATTGGGTTTTGGTGTATTGCGCTCGCACTTATGGGTGCGACGATCATGTATTTCGTCCAATGGTGGAGAGGACGAAAGTTAGGAAAGTTGTTTGCGTCTATTGGATCGCTCGTGCTAGTCATTCTAGTGTTGCTCGTGACGGTTCCAGACACATATGATCGGATTCATAGTCGCTACAAGACAGAGACGGGAATGTGCTATGTAATCGATAACGGTGCTAAAGCCCGTGATATCGATGTATATTTGAATGGCGTACCGCACGAAACGCGCAATCGTCCCGATATCCCGTTCGGTCCTGGTATTGAATATGAATGCACAATCACGCTCACGCAGGAGTTGAAGACGCTCGTCGACTATGAGTTACGGTCTGAAGATGGTGACGTTCTATTTTCAACATACTAAGGTGTTCCTTTCATGAAGGACTACTTTTTTATTTGCTTATTGATTGGGATGTTCAATGTAGCTAGCACATTTAAAGTTGTCTCAGAGTATGTGCGTAATTTAAAGATAGCATAATTCACCTCCTTATTTTTTGAATATTGTTATTATTTACAATATTACTGTGATAGAATCAAAAAACACACATATGGTTTTATTTTACTTTTGTATCGAGAAAATGTTTTATTTTGGAGAGAGTTCTTTTTGACTGTGTTTTAGGCGGCTAATCATTGAGAGAATAGAAACTCATGTCACAAAAGGAGAGAATCGGATGAATTGGATTGCTCAAAAATCGGCTCAGTTTTTCATCACGCTATTTGTATTGATTGCAATCAGTGCCTTGCCGTCACTCGTCGTGGAACTCGAGTTCGTGCCATCAAATTACTGGAACGGGATTCAACAACAATTCAGTCAGTTGGCGAAACTCGACGAGATTACATACTACAACGTCACCGCACAACGCGAGTTACCGTTATTGCCAGACCTCGCCCCGCTCATGAAAGAGACGGTCATCATCTTTATGACGTCACTCATCGTCTCGGTCGGGTTCGCCCTTCTGTACGCCTATTTCTTTTATCGGAGCGGGAAGCGCGTGCGCACGGTGCTCCAGCAAACGAGCCAGACGCTCGAGATGATCCCGGATTTGTTTTGGCTCATCTTCTCGCAATTTCTTGCCATCACGATTTATAAGAAGACAGGGTTCGATCGAATTGAAGTCGCAGGTGGGTTCGCCGAATACATACGCTTTTTGCCGATTGTGACGTTGACGCTCACGATTCTGTTCTTCTTCCTCAAGTGGTTGACGAAACATATCCTCGAGGAGGAGGTGTCGTTGTTTCTCGAACTGGCCCGGGCCAAAGGCGTCAGACCGGCCGCCCTGTTCTGGAGACATTTGCTCCCGAATTTGGTGTATCGCTTCTACCTCTTTTTCCGTTCGAACTTGATCACGGTGCTATCGAGTCTGTTGATTATCGAGTATTTGTTTAACGTCCAAGGTATTTTCCGGTTCGCCGTCTATAACCCGGTCATGCCGATTCTGCTCGTCATCTTGTTGGTCGTTTATATCCCGATCTTCCTATTGGATTTAGTAGCGGAATGGCTCATTCCGAATGCCTGGAAAGGAGGGATCTGATGCGTCGTGCACTCCTGCGCGATCCGATATTTATGATTGGATTCGTGATATTTGTCAGCTTGTTGTTACTCAGTATCGGCAATACCGTATTCCGTGATGGCCAAGTCGATCAATTCTTGAACCGTTACTCCGACGAAGGTCGGTTGATTGGCATCCCGCCACTCGAACCTTCGAAAGATCAGTGGTTCGGTACCGACCGGGCCGGGAACGATTTGTTCCAAATGATGATTGAAGGCTTCAAGTGGACGGTTGGTATTTGTGCGATTGTTGCGCTCGGACGAATGGCGTTCGGCCTATTGATTGGGATTCCACTCGCGTTTCGCGGGGCGCGCGTGAACCGAATCTTTAAAATGCTGTTAGATGGGTTTTTGATTCTACCGATTTCCCTTCTTGCCATGATGATGCTGTTTTCGTCCCTGTTGTTCGCAGACTCGACGATGGTGCCACCGCTAGTTGATCGCGTGACGCTTCAATTGACGGTCTTCGTGTTGCTCGGTCTACCTGCCGTCACGCTGTACTTGATTACAGAAATCCGGCAGTTGCTCCAACAAGAGTTTATGATTGTCGCCGAGACGTTAGGCGGCAGCGTCTGGCATCGAGTGAGGCGACACCTGTGGCCGCACCTCGTCCCGACGATGGTGATCGTCTTCATGCAACAGTTTGTGCAAACATTGATGTTACTCATTCATCTGTCCTTGTTCGGCGTCTTTTTCGGAGGGACCATTTACTTATTCGAAGGTGTGATGCCGACACTGTTTGAATGGTCGTCGATGTTCGGCTATTATTTCAAGCAGTTCACGGCGACGACCTGGATGACGAGTCACATGTTCCTCGTCCCTGCGATTGGATTGTCGATGCTCGTCTTCCTCAGTAACTTGCTGACGAGTCGCCTCGAGCGGGCGTTTCGGTTACGGCGACAAGAAGCGGTCATCACGGAAGAGACGATGTCTCAAGCCGAGGCAGCGGCCGCGTCGCTCGCCGAGCCGTTCACACTTGTGCATGCGGATGGCTCATTTCAAAAGATGAATCAAAAGAAAGCGGACGGCATCACACACTGATGTCATCCGCTTTCTTTTAGTACTTGATTATCGTAAAACTAAGGAGGTAAAGATGGTGAACACGAAGTCGTTTATGCTCGTTTTTGTCTCGGTGTACTTGTTAATGAGTCTTCCTTCAATGTTAGGAATCGGTTATGTGATTGATTGGATTCCGGAAGCCGCTTTATTGCAAAAGCTGAAGGGATATGTGATTGATGGTTTTACTCACAACTCTCTTTTTAAAATTGTGTTCTCAGCCATCGCGAGTGGGATTTTTACTTTCTTTTCATCAAGACGGATAGCCAGTCATAGTGATTGAATTCGCTCAGTATTATGAGAAACCTATGATAAATTAATCTTCAGATTGTGATTTGACTCGATTAATCCATGCATTAAGCTTGTTATAATCGATTTCTCCAGAATATCAGCGCTTCCTGTACGATTTATTCAAGGTGTATCTACTTCGTGTCAGTCTTCAATCATATCTTCTCCAGCGTGTCGCAGTTTCTCAAGTGAGTCGCGCATATGCGCGATCACATCGTCAAGGTGGCGTTCCCAAGCCCCGAGTTCGGCTACGACTTTGAGCGGGGCGTTCGACCGGTACGACCGGGTCGGATTTCCGGGGAAGCGCTTGTCCGTCAAGTTCGGATCGTTCTCGAAGTCGCCCGTCGGTTCGACGACGTAGATTCGTTCACGCGCATTTCCGCTCGCCAGTTCGGCTCCCCACTTGGCGGCGTCGAGAGTGGCCGTGAAATAGATGTAGTTCGACTGCTTGTCTTGATAGTTCGAGCGTCGCTTCGGTTCAAGCAAGTCTCCAAGTTTCAGTTCGGCTTTCGTTCCGTGGAAAAACGGGCCGGGGTCGAGCGGTTTCATGTCATCGGTCATGCTTTATCTCTCCTTCAGTCAGGCTGTCTTCACAGTATAGTGGATGGATTTAGGAGAACACAGTCTGTTTTTGGTTCGAGAATCGCGATATAATAAAGACAGGAAGAGCGTTCGGCTCTTCCTTTTTTGTTACATAGAATTCAAAGCTGTTTTCGGAACGAATAGCTCGTGATGGCGTAGTCCATCTTGTCTTTATAAAAGCGATGCGCCTCGGTCCTTGCCAGTCCGGACTCGAGGGCGACATATTTGGCACCACTGTCGCGTGCGTATTCATGAATGAAGTGAAGCAACATCTCGCCATATCCCTTCGAGCGATGGTTCACGCACGTCACGAGGTCGTAAATGAAGACGTGTTTCTCGAGATATAGATTGACGCGGAGCTCAATCCCCGCAAGCGAGACGATGACATCGTCGGCGTATAACGCATATAGTTCATACCCTTGTGGTCGCATGGCGGCGACGAGATCGCGATAGGCGTCGAGCGTCAAGTCGGTGCGCAGTTGATTCATGACTGGGAACGATTCATCGAGTTCGTGTGGCGACTCGATTGGTTTGATGGAATAGATGGTCGATGGAATGGGAATCATGCCTCCTTGAGGGGGGTGTTATATGTAGATTTCGCTTTCGTAAGTCAGGATTCCTTTCCTTACTTATAAACGGACAGAAGGGACAGATATATCGTGAAACATGCGTTAGTGATCGGCGGCAGCGGGATGCTGGCGGGGACGGTCCTTTGGTTGGAAGAGGTTGGCTATCACGTGTCCATCATCGGACGGGATGCCGAGAAAATGAGCCGATTGACCGAACAAACACCCGACCGACTGTCTGCCGTATTGGTCGACTATCGGGACGACTTGCGTCTCAAGGAAGCGCTGCGAAGTTCGATTGCGGATCACGGAGATTTCGACTTGGTCGTTGCCTGGGTTCATTCGGACGCAGCTGACGCCTTAACGTGTGTGTTGTCAGCACTACGAGGGGGAACGGACGTGTTCCATGTTCTCGGTAGTCGCGCCAACTCGAGCGGTGTGAGAAACGGGCTGACGATCACTGAAGACGTCCGTTATCACCAAGTGCAACTCGGTTTTCAAGTCGTGAAGGGGGAGAGCCGCTGGTTGACGCATAAAGAGATTGCCGGAGGCGTGATCGAGGCGATTCAAGGGAAGGAACCTCTCCATTTAGTCGGAAATGTAACGAGATGAAACGATTAACAATAATAAACTGAAGTGATAAAAGGTCGAACGATACATATGAAAATGCTCTTCGGGCAACCTAGATAGAGTATCATCTAGAGCGATTTAGATAAGAAATTGAATTGGGTTAACTCTGTGAAGGACTTGATGCTGTATCCAAATGGAAATTCTGAGTTTGCGTATAATGGGCTTGGATAGACGTTACAGACAGCAGTCGTGATGGAGAATCGAAACGGCTAAATGTGGGGTAAAATCGATATGATGACACAAAAACCTTGAATGCGCACTTTTATTAAGTGTCGATCATTCAAGGTTTTATTATCAGGTATTTCTCAACTAGTCGACGATGCCTTCGCAACGATTTTATCAACGACCGTGTTACAATTTTCTTGATTCACCTCATAAAACGTATCCTCATACGTCAATGACACGTGTTTACCGCTTTGAAGCTCATACTGTTCTAGTAGCGGACGAATCCGGTCATGGACGACTTGTGCGGCTTTTTGTGACGTGTAGGGGAAGATGATGGCGAACGTATCGACTGCGATCCGATACTTGTGATCGGTTCGTCTTGTTGCCATATGGAGCTCGTCACTGAAATAATTCAAGAACCATTCATATTCAGTTCGTCCGTAATGTTCCTTGAAACGAGCGAAGTCATTCAAGTGAATGAACGAGACTGAGAATGAGCCACCGTGGCGAATGAGACGGTCTCGTTCCGCACTCAAGTCCATCCGAAATCGCTCGGTATTATCAAGCCACGTCTCTGGATCGACCGCAATCAATTGTCGCGCTTGTTCCTCTAACTCGTGCCGGGACAGTTGAACGGTGTTCACGAGTTGATGAACGAGACCAGACAGAATGGACATGACGAGAAGCAGAATCGTAAAACTGATGCCTCTGGCGTTAAAAAACTGAACGTTTCCTGTTTCGTAAATGGACGCGAGCCATCGGAAATAGATGAATAAAAAGAGGAGGAGCGTGACAGACAGAGTCAGCCCAGCTCGCATCCCGAAGATGAGAGAAGAGAGTATGATGGTGGGTAAAATCAAGTAGCCGAGAAGACCGGTGTTACTTTCAGACAAAAGGACGATATAAGCCATCGTACCGACAATCATACAAGCGATGAGACCGAACAAATAAATCGATTCATTAGTCCATTGCTTCATGTTCACCCCTCCATCTGTCTTGAATCGGCTCACGATGAGCCACCTCTTCAATTACCCGCTATATATGCGGAATAACCAATCAAAGATGTCCGTCACCTTCATTATAAAACATTAGACTGGAACGACGAGATCGTTTTTCGAATCGGAGCGAGTGCGTTCTTCGGGATTAAGTAAACGACACCACCGACACAGATGCCGGTGGTGTCGTCAGTTATGTGGCAAGGGTGGTCTGGCCATCGTGAATCAACGTGTCGATCGATTCGCTTCATCGCGCCCGTCACTTCAAAGTCGAACACATGGATCGGAAGATGATTGTCTCTGGCGAGGAGGAGTGACGAGTGATCCATCGCCTATGCGATGCCGTTATATGTGATCGGACGCGACGCCGATTATGAAGTCGCACAAGGCATGTTAAACGGTTTGCCTGAATCTGAGTTAAGGTTATTAGAAGCAACGTGGCATCAACTCATTCGTGAACAAACGATGCTCGCAACGACTAGCAAGCTGGTGATTGCGGAACAGGCATCGCATGCCATTCAATTAGATCGTCCGGATGTCATTGTTGCTGTGGTAGAAGAACACATTGATCAGATGACTCAAGCGATACAATAAGCCGATTGAGAGGATGGTCTCAATCGGCTCTTTCTGTTGTTTCGCCAACACTATAACCGCATTAGGATGCTTCCTCCTCGTGTAGAGCTGACGTATACAAAGCTTGTCTTGATCGCTCTAGTACAACCCGTACTGTGACCAAGCCGACGAGCAAGAAAGCGAGTGAAAAGGCGACATACGTCGAGCGAATCCCGACATATTCAGCGAGGAGACCGATGCCGAACGTCAACCCGATAATCAAGACGGACTCCGCTACGTTGATCACCCCGGAGAAGCGGCCCATCAGGTCGGTCGGGACATTGTTTTGATAGAACGACAAGAAGCCGGTGTTCGCGAACGACAAGGCGAACGTGAGCAGGAAGAATCCGACCGCTGCGACCACGAATGACTCGGAGAAGGCGAAGACGAGATAGCCGACAGGTGTTAGGATGGCACCGAAACTGATTAGGAACGGTAACGTCAGCCGGGCACTGAACGTCGCGTTGATGATGGAACCAGCGATAATCCCGGCTCCGGCAACACTGACGAGAAAACCGTAGCGACTCTCAGAAAAGTTGAGCACTTGCGTCGCGAACGACGCCTCGAGCGAGTCGAGCCTCGACATGAAAATCGTCATGACGCAGAATAGGCCATAGACGAGTGTCACGTAACGCATGGTCGATGCGAATCGGACGACCGTTTTCCAATCATCGAGAATCATGCGCAGGTTGAACACTTCGACTTCGTCGCGGGCCGTGAACAACTTCGGTAGTAGGGAGAGGATTCCGACAGACACGAGCAACGCCAGCGCGTTCAATTGTATCGCGAGCGCGGGTGTACCGATCATGAACAACAATCCCGCGATGGCCGGGCCTAAGATGAATCCGGCCGATTGGACGAAATTTTTCATGGCGTTGAACCGTTGACGGTCACCGCTTGGGACGAGCTTGGTCATGTAGACGAGGGAGGCCGATTCGAAGACGGAACTCGCGATGTTCAATAGAAACACGAGCAAGTAGATGAGCGCGAGTGAGTCGATGAAAGCGAGACTGAAGACGACGACGGCGCGGAGCGCATCAAGCCACATCATCAAGCGGCGTGTATCGGTACGGTCGATGACCGAGCCTGACCAAACGTTCGCGCATAGTGCCGCGAGCGGGACCAGAATGTAGTGGACCGAGACGGCGAACGGCGATTGCGTCATCTCGAGAACAATCAAGTTGAGGGCGATGAAATACACCCAGGCGCCGAGGTTCGAGATGCAGACGCCAGTTAGTAAGAGTAAAGTGTGTTTCCAAGTATTCATCGCAATCGTCCCCGTTCAAAGTAGATTTTGAACAGTATGTCACAAAAAGGCTCATCACCATAAGGTGTGGTTGACGCATAAAATCCATCAGATTTTGAATTGAACATAGAAAAAAAGCGAAAACCCCGGTATCGTAATTGTTGCTTAGACAAACCACGATTGGAGTTTTCGCTTTGTCC